>DASZSS010000490.1:0-4240 GCA_035548535.1 Steroidobacteraceae bacterium | reverse complement strand
GAAGGCGACCGACTCCATCGGCTGCTCGACGTAGCCGCCGACCTCCACATGCGGATCGATGTCGCGCGCGTCTTCGAGACGCAGCTCGCGCTCGGGCACTTCGAGCTCGGTCGAGTCGTCGGCGAACACTTTCCAGCGCCGGAAGGTGTCGTAGTCGCCCGTCTTGCGATCGATCTGCACGCGCACGTCGAGCTCTTCGCCGTGCTTCTTGCGGGTAGCAGACGCCAGCGCCGCTTCGAGCGCCTCGAAAATCACTTCCTTGTCGACGCCCTTCTCGTTCGAGACGGCGTCCACGACCATCAGGATTTCCTTGTTCATGAGCTCTGCTACCTCCGCATCGGGCCGGGCACCTCGGGCGCCAGCCGCGCTTTCTCAATCTCATCGAACGGCACGCTCACCGGCTGCCGATCCACTTCGAGCTCGATGCCGGCGTCGGACACCGACTTGAGCGTTCCCGTATATCTCCTGCGCCCCGCCCGGGCCGCTTTCAGCTCGACGTGCACGCGTGCGCCGGCGAACCGGACGAAGTGCGCCCGCGTACGCAGCACCCGGTCCGACCCCGGCGAGGAGACCTCGAGCGTGTACGCCGTCGGAATCGGGTCCTCGACATCGAGGAGGGCCGACACCTCGTGGCTCACGCGCTCGCAGTCATCGATGCCGATGCCGCTCTCGCGCAGACTCGTCTCATCCCCCAAAGCGACCCGGCCTTCGCTGTCGAGCGCGACCGTGGCGTTCTTGTTCGCGTCGTCGTTCGTCTCGCCGCCCGGCAGGGCGCCCTCGGGCCGGAGCCGGTCGATGAAGATCCGCAGCAGGGCATTGCTGCGGCTCGGAGCGTATTCCAGCTCCACCAGCTCGTAGCCCAGCCCCGTGAGGAGCGGCTCTATGAGGGCGATCAGTCGCCCACGCAAGACCGTCGCCATCGCAACTCACCGCCGCCACAAACAAAAATGGGCCTCGTGAGGCCCATTCCAAACCGCATTCTGTCCAGGACCCGGCGCGCGTCGCGCAGCGTCCCGACCCTTGCCAGGGGTCCCTTCGGGCCCGAAACACGGCCCCATAAAAGCAAAAGCCCCCTCGGGGGCTCTCTCTTCACGCAGGGACCGCAGTCCCATCCCCCGCGGCCGAGGCCCGCAGGGGCCGCGCATTCTAGCCGACGAATCCCGAGCCGTCGAGGCGAAAATCGGCCTGATTTGCGCGCCCGCCGGCGAGGAACGAGGCGGCTCCGAGCGTGGAGTGGATGAGGAGACCCTCGATCGCAAAGAGGCTCGAAAGGGCGAACGAGGTCCAGGGCGGCACGCCGAAGAGCGAGAGCACCCAGACGTGCGCCGCCTGGATCAGGCCGAAATCCGCGATCGACACCGGAATCAGGGCCACGATGCGGGTGAGCGGCACGAGGACGAGCCAGATCGCGAACGGCAGCTCGATCCCGACCGCGCGGGCCGTCACGGCGAACATCCCCGCCTGCGCGACGAGCCCGATGCCGGCGATCAGCAGGAACGCCGGAAAGCGCCGGTGCGCGTGCTCGAACGCGAGGAGCGCGTCGACGAACTTGCTCAAGGTGTGGATCAGGCGGGGCCAGCGCTGGCCCACGCGCGCGATGAAGCGCATGAGCGCTTCGCGCCGGGCGGCCAGCAGCAGATAGGCCGTCGGCAGTAGGGTCAGCGTGCACAAGAACACGAGTGCGACCGACCCGAGCACGAGTGGGAGCTGGCCCGAGAGGTAGAGATAGGTCATCCCGAGAAGCCCAAGGATGCTGCCCGTGAACCAGCCGAGCGCATTGAGCGTGACGATGGAGGCGGCGCAGGCCGCGGCGTGACCACGCAAGGCACGCGCGGCCAGCACGCAGCGACAGGCGTCCGTGCTCGCGGACGATGGGACGACGGCTCCGATGAATCCGCCGGCGAAGAACCACGACAGCACGCGCGATAGCGGTACCCAGCGATTGCCGGTGTTTCTCTGCAGAAGCTGCTGCCAATTGCACGCTTTCGCGACGCCGTCGACGGCGAGCAGAAGCGTCGCGAACAGCACCATCCCTGCGTGCGCCATCTCGAACTCGTCGACGATTGCGCGAACCCCCACTCGATTGGCCAGCCAGGCAACGAGCCCGAGCGCGACCAGGGCGCGCAGGAGCCTGCGGCCCGTTTGTGAAATTGCGATGACGAATCTCCTCGGACGAACAAGCACGAGCAATAGCGACGAGTGAGGGTGAGCAAGTTGTTTGCCGTCGCGCGAAATCGGCGTCGGCAGATGGCGACGCCCGCCATGGGTTCCGTGCAATCGGTCGGCGTTCGGCCAGCCATCGGTCAGCGTGAGCGAGCAGCGCGAGCCGAACGCGAGCGATCAGCATGAGGCCCCGCATGCCGTCCGCGTGCGCGACCGGCCCGAGCCAAACGCGGGGGACCGGCACGACGCGCCCACCGTGCTCAGTCCGCGTGAGCCAGCAGCGCGAGCCGAACGCGGGCGATCAGCACGACGCGTCAACCGTACTCAGTCCGCGAGCGGGCAGCGCGAGCCGAACGCGAGGGGCCGACACACCACGCGCTCACCGTGCTCAATCCAAGTGGGCGACCAGCGCGAGCGACAAGCTTTGCGATTGGGTTCGTTCCTTGCTGCGGAACCGCGGCGCGCCCTCGCGCGTTTTCACTCACCAACTCGACCTCAACCCGAGCGGGAGACAACGATGACCCATGCGAAACAGATTCAGGAGATCCGCGATCGGGCGCGCCAGCGCATGGCGGAGGGGGCGGTCACCGATGATTACGGGCTCGATCGCAACCAGGCCATTGCGGTGCTGAACGAGGCGCTCGCGACCGAGCTCGTCTGCACGCTGCGCTATCGGTTCCACTATTTCATGGCGACCGGCATCCACTCGCAGGCGGCGAAAGACGAATTCCTCGAGCACGCGAACGAGGAGCAGGAGCACGCCGATTGGATCGCCGAGCGCATCAAGCAGCTCGGCGGCAAGCCGGAGATGGACCCGGCCGGGCTCACCGCCCGCAGCCACAGCGAATACCGGGAAGGCAACTCGCTCGCCGAGATGCTGAAGGAGGACCTCGTCGCCGAGCGCATCGCGATCGAGAGCTATCGCGAGATGATCCGCTTCTTCGGCGAGAAGGATCCGACCTCGCGGCGCCTGATGGAGCGCATCCTGGCCGTGGAGGAAGAGCACGCCGACGACATCGCGGACCTGCTCTATGCGCAGTCCGAGACGGGCGAGCCGCGCAAGCTCTACTTCGAGGATGAAATGCCCGGCACGTCGAAGGCCGGTCAGAAAGCGAACTGAGAGGCGCGGGTCGGGGAGGATCGACGAGGCGCAGTGCCGAGCCGGCACTGCGCCTCGTGCGCATCAGGCCGTCTTCAGCTCCGCCGAATTGATCGGCAGCTTGCGGATGCGCTTGCCCGTCGCGGCGAAGATCGCATTCACGAGCGCCGGCACGACCGGCGGCAGCGCCGGCTCGCCGAGACCCGTCGGCGGGTTGTCGGTCTTCAGGAAGAACACATCCACCTGCGGCGCCTCGTGCATGCGCAGGAGCGGATAGTCGTGGAAGTTCGACTGCTGCACCCGTCCGTTCGCCAGCGTGATCTGCTGATGGAGCGCACCCGAGATGCCGTCGATCGCCGCGCCCTCGACCTGATTCGAGCCGGCGCTCGGATTGATGATCTGGTTGCCGACGTCGCCGACCACCCAGACCTTGTCAACCTTCACGTCGCCGGCGCTGCTGACGCGCGCCTGCACGACTTCCGCGAAGTAGCCCATGTGGCTGAAGTAGCAGGCGATGCCCTGCCCCACGCCCTTCGGCAGCTTCTTCGTGCCCCAGCCTGAGCGCTTCGCGACTTCCTTCAGCACGCCGGCCATGCGGGCGTTGTTGAAGCCCGGTGACGGCGGCCCGAAGCGCGACGGCAACATCGCCGGCGGCCGCGGCGGACCCAGCAGTTCGAGCTGGAACTCCAGGGGATCCTTGCCGGCGGCGTGCGCGAGCTCATCGATGAACGACTGGAAGGCGTACGCGAGCGCGTTGCTCTGCGGCGCGCGCAGCGGCCCCGTCGGGACGTGCGAGTCGATCACTGAGTAGCCGAGCTCGAAATTCGGCACGAACGAGGCCGGGAACTCGGTCGGCGACAGATCCGCGGAGTTGCCGGGCTTGCCGTCCGCGCCGACGGTGACGAAGTGGTCGCGGAACGCGAGCACCTTGCCCTGCGCATCGAGCGCCGCCTTGAAGCTGTGGAAGCCGCCCGGCCG
>DASZSS010000489.1:0-9840 GCA_035548535.1 Steroidobacteraceae bacterium | reverse complement strand
GAAGAACTTGTGGGTCCGGGCCCGGACGTAGCGCAGGCCGACGAACAGGGATAGGGGGTGGAACATGCGGCCGCGATTTAACCACACATGGCGCGCAAACCCATGATTCCAAGACGTTCGTCACACTTCTCGGCGTGTCGCGGTTTGCTTGGCTTTGACAGATTGCCTCGGGTGATATAGTGCCGCGCGCATGGGAGGAGTTCGCTCATGAAGACGGTCTTGAAGCTCGCAGCTCTGCTCGGTTGCCTCGCGCCGCTCGGCGCGGCCGTAGCGGAAACGCTGGTCGTGGACGATCAGGTCCAGGTGCGTCAGTCCTCCGTGGAGCGTCCGGCTCGGGGCGCCACCATGAGCGCGGTGGAGCAGAAGTTCGGTGCGCCCTCGCAGAAGCATGCTGCCGTCGGCGGCTGCAGCGCCAACGTCAGTCCCTGCAAGACCCCGCCCATCACCCGCTGGGACTATCCCGGCTTCTCGGTGATCTTCGAGAACGAGTACGTCATCGAAGCCGTGGTCACCGGCGGCTGATTCCGTATTGATTCAGGGCAGTGGGCGCCCTCGTCCGCTCGGGACGGGAGTCGCCGGGTCATGCAAGCGGCCGGGCGGAACGGTAAGCTGACCGGCTTCGTTTCTGGCTGACCGACCCCATTTCCGCCCGATGTCCCGAGTTCTTCGCCCCCCTGTGCCGTCGGCTGAGCGGCCGTCTCTGCGTTGGCATCAGCTCTACGGCAGTGCGCCCGCGCTCGCGATCGCCGAGGCGATGCGGTCGGACTCGCGCCTCTACGTCATCGTGGCGGACGGCGCCCGGGAGCTCGAACGGCTCTCGGCCGAGCTGCGCTTCTATGCCGGCGATTCGCTGAGCCTCCTGACCTTTCCCGACTGGGAAGTCCTGCCGTACGACCTCTTCTCGCCCCACCCGGACATCACCTCGGATCGCCTGCGGGCGCTCTATGAGCTGCCGCAGACTCAGCGCGGATGCCTCGTGGTCGCGGCGGACACGCTCATGCAGCGCCTGCCGCCGCGCTCCTATGTGCAGGCGCGCTCCTTCGAGCTGAAGGTCGGGCAGAAGCTCGGCCTGGAGGCATTCCGGCAGCGGCTCGTCGAGGCCGGATACGCGAGCGTCGGTCAGGTGACGAGCCCCGGCGAGTTCGCGATGCGCGGCTCGCTGCTCGATGTGTATCCGATGGGCTCGGCCGACCCGTTGCGCGTCGATCTGTTCGACGAGGACATCGAAGCCATCCGCCGCTTCGATCCGGAGACGCAGCGCTCGCTCGACGCGCTCGACAGCGTGCGCCTCCTGCCCGCCCGCGAAGTGACCCTCGATGCCGAAGGCGTGAAGGGCTTTCGCCGTCGCTTCCGTACGCGATTCGAAGGCGATCCGACGCAGGCGAGCATCTATCGCGGCGTGAGCGAGGGACTCGCGCCGCCGGGCATCGAGTTCTATCTGCCGCTCTTCTTCGACGAGACGGCCACCCTCTTCGACTATCTGCCGAAAGACGCGGTGATCGTGCGCGATGCCGCGCTCGCGGGCGCGCTGGTCAAGGATTGGCACGACATCGAGACGCGCTACGAGGATCGGCGTCACGACATCGAGCGGCCCGTGCTCACCCCGGGCGAGCTGTTCCTCTCGCCCGATGAGCTCGAGGAGCGCATCGCACGCTTCCAGCTCGTCACGCTCGATGCCTTCAAGGCCGACATCGAAACCGGCGCCGCCGGCGACGTGCACAACTTCCCGACGACCGCGCCACGCGAGCTGCGCGTCGATCCGCGCGCCGAGCGCCCGTTCGAGCCGCTCGCATCCTTCCTGCAGACGTTCGGTGGGCGCGTGCTGGTGACGGCGGACTCGCCGGGCCGTCGCGAAGTGCTGCAGGAGATGCTCCGCGCGGACAGCCTCGACACGACAGGCGTGGCGAGCTGGGATGCATTCGCGAGCGGCGACGCGCGGCTTGCGCTGACCATCGCGCCCGACGTTCAAGGTCTCACGCTGACCGATCCGCCGATCGCGGTCATCTCCGAAGCGCAATTGTTCGGCGCTCGCGCGCGTCAGGAACGGCGGCGCAAGCGCGCGGCGGTCGATCCCGAAGCCATCCTGCGGGATCTGCAGAATCTCACGCCTGGCGCGCCGGTCGTCCATGAGGAGTATGGCGTCGGGCGTTACGTAGGGCTGCAGCCGATGGAAGTTGCCGGGCAGAACGGCGAGTTCCTCGTGCTCGAATACATGGACGGCGATCGTGTTTACGTGCCCGTCCACTCGCTGCATCTCGTCACGCGCTATACCGGTGCGGCGCCCGAGAGCGCCCCGCTGCACAAGCTCGGCACGGATCAGTGGGCGAAGGCGCGCAAGCGCGCCGCCGAACAGATCCGCGACGTCGCCGCGGAGCTGCTCGATCTCTACGCGCGCCGCAAGGCGCAGAAGGGCATCAGCCTTCACGTGCAGGAGCACGATTATCAGGCGTTCGCGAACGCGTTCCCGTTCGAGGAGACGGCGGACCAGGCCGAAGCCATCCGCAACGTGCTCGCGGATCTGAAGAGCGATCGGCCGATGGACCGCATCGTCTGCGGGGACGTCGGCTTCGGCAAGACCGAGGTCGCGATGCGCGCCGCGTTCGTCGCCGTGCAGTCCGGCAAGCAAGTGGCGGTGCTGGTGCCCACCACCCTGCTCGCCCAGCAGCACCTCGCGAACTTCCGCGACCGCTTCGCGGATTGGCCGGTGCGCATCGAGTCGCTGTCCCGCTTCGGCAGCGGCAAGGAAACGACGGCGACGATCGAGGGGATCGAGCGCGGCACGGTGGATATCGTGATCGCCACGCACCGACTGCTGCACGCGCACGTTCGGTTCAAGGATCTCGGGCTCATCATCGTCGACGAGGAGCACCGGTTCGGCGTGCGCGACAAAGAGCGGCTGCAGGCGTTGCGGGCCGAAGTGCACGTGCTCACGCTGACCGCGACGCCGATCCCGCGCACGCTGAACATGGCGCTGGGCGGCTTGCGCGACCTGTCGCTGATCACCACGCCGCCGGCCGAGCGCCTGGCGATCAAGACCTTCGTGACCGAGTGGCACGGACCCACGCTGCGCGAGGCCGCCCTGCGCGAGCTGCGCCGCGGCGGGCAGATCTATTTCATTCACAACGAAGTGCGCAGCATCGAGAAGGTCGCGAGCGACGTGCAGGAGCTCGTGCCCGAGGCGAGCGTGCGCATCGGCCACGGACAGATGCGCGAGCGCGATCTCGAGCAGCTCATGGTCGATTTCTATCACCGGCGGTTCAACTTGCTGGTGTGCACCACCATCGTCGAGAGCGGCATCGACGTGCCGAGCGCGAACACGATCATGATCAATCGCGCCGAGCGGATGGGCCTTGCGCAGCTCCATCAGCTACGCGGCCGCGTCGGTCGCTCGCATCACCGCGCGTACGCGTATCTGATCGCCCCGCCCCGCAAGGCGCTGAGCGCGGATGCCGCGAAGCGTCTCGAAGCGATCGAGTCCATGGAAGAGCTCGGCGCCGGCTTCGTCCTCGCGACGCACGACCTCGAGATTCGCGGCGCGGGCGAGCTGCTCGGCGAGCGGCAGAGCGGACAGATGACCGAAATCGGTCTCGCGCTCTACCTCGATCTGCTCGACGAGGCGGTGAAGGCGCTGAAGGAGGGCCGCGAGCCTGCGCTCGACAAGCCGCTGGCCGCCGAGACGGAAGTCGAGCTGCGCGTGCCCGCGTTCCTGCCGGCCACGTACATCGGCGACGTGCACGTGCGACTTGCGCTTTACAAGCGCATCGCCGCCGCAGAGAGCGCGAACGAGCTCGACGAGCTCAACGCGGAGATCATCGACCGCTTCAGCATGCCGCCGCCGCAGGCTCAGGCGCTGCTGCGCATCGCCCGGCTGAAGCTGACCGCCCGTGCCCTCGGTATCCGGCGGCTCGATCTCGGGCCGCAGGGCGGCACGGTGACATTCGAGGAGCGCAACCGGATCGATCCCGCCGCGGTGATTCGCATGCTGCAGAAGGCGCCGCGTGAGTATCGTCTCGAAGGGCCGCTGAAGCTGCGCATCACGCGGCCGATGGAGAAGGACGAGCAGCGTTTCGAGTTCGCTGCCGATTTGATGAAGCGTCTGGAGTTGGCGACACCGAGCGCGTCTACGCCGCCTGCGGCCGTATCCGCCGCAAAGAGCACGACGAGCGCTCCGCCACCGCCTGCAACGAAGAAACCAGCGGCCGGCAAGCGGGCATAGCGTAGCCGCGGTGGCGAGCACTGCTCGCCTGCATTGTGGATGCTTTGGCCGCGCGTGCCTTGCCGAGGGCGCGCGGCTTGCTTCCAGTGTTGGCCAGCGCGCGAGGCCCGGTCCCCTTGGTAGAATGCCGGCCATGAACTTGCGCGCGCTCGCGGCCCTGACGGTGGTCGCCCTGATCACGATCCTTCCCGCCGCTTCTCAGGAATCGGGCTCGGCGAACGTCTACAACATCGAGATCATCGTGTTCCGTGCCACGCAGGCGCTGGGCGGCGCGGAGAACTGGAACATCCAGACGACACGCACTTCGGACGCGGGGGAGACGAACGACACCTCGCGGAACGTGGGCCGGTTCGTCAGCGCGCTGCCGCCTTCGCGCTTCCAGTTGAACGATATCGAGAACAAGCTGCGCACCAGCGGTCTCTATGTGCCGATCGCCCATGTCGCGTGGTCGCAAACGGCGAGCGACTGGGGCACGCGCGCGGGCTTCACCGTGCAGAAGCTCGGCATCAATGTCGAAGGGCTGAACGGCACGGTGTTCCTCGAGCGCGGGATGTATCTGCATCTCGGGATGGCGCTCTCCTACGCACCGGCGAATCCGCCCGCGGGCATGGGCGCGGGACCGGGCACGACGTTCCAGATGGGCGAGAGTCGGCGCATCCGGTTCTACGAGCGCAACTACTACGATCATCCGGCGTTCGGCGTCATCGCGCTGGTCACGCCTGCGCAGGGCGCGCGGCCCGCGGGGCGCTGAGCGCGCGCCGAACCCTGTCGCCTACTGCTCACGAACGCATGTGAGCCGCTGTACGCAGCGAGCATGCGCCGCGGCGAGCGACGTAGGTGAATGTGAAGCGATTGGGGTCGGCTGCCGAATTCAGAACCAGAGCTGCCGGATTCAGAACCAGAACATCAGGGCAAGCGACAATAGCGCATACGAGACGATCGCCGACCAGTAGTGCAGCGGGGCTCCTCGGCGCGGGTGAAGGTGCGCGCCCAGACCCCCGACTTTGCGTAGACCGCGCCGCTCAGAAGAGCCACGACGATGTAGCCGGCGAGCAGAACCCCGAGTGTCCGGAACAGCCCATGCATGCGCGCACTGTACCGTCGAATGAGCCGGTCTCCGTGATCGAGCTCACGTCTCGCGGCGTCACGCCCGTCGATGGGTTTGGCGCCGTGAGATCGCCCGCAGTTTCGCGAAGACGACGCAGCGACTCATCGCGGTTGCGTCATCGAGGTAGCAGCGAGACCGTCAGGCCCGTGAGGGGCTGGTCGTTTTCGTCCAGGAACCGTGCGCAGAAGTCCGTGGCACCACCCCCATTGATGATCGCCGCACGGATCACATTGCGGCCCTGGTGCAGCGTCAACCGCTTCGAGACGCCATCGTCGATCACCGTCTGACGATCATCGTCGAGCGCGATCACGAGCTCGTTGTCGAGCCACCATCGGGACGCCGCGTTGGACCCTATGGCGAGGCGCACGCCGCGCATCTCGCGCGGCGCATCCACCGTCGTCATGACCCAGAAGAGGACGTTCGACGTCGGCTTCGAGAGTGACCACGCGAAGTGATACAGATTCAGGTTGTAGTTCAGGGTATCGAGCGCGTGCCAGGTTACGGTGCTGCTCGCCAGCTTCACCGCGTCTCCATCGCGCGGCAGCGTGCCGATAGGCGTCGGGAGCGATGCAGACGTCAGCGCCTCTTCCACCGCTGCGTGCGTTAGTCGCCCCACTACGGGAACCGGCTCGAGCACGAGCCATCGATGGATGAAGCCGCGTGCATCGACCGATAGAGTCGCGCTGCTGGGCGGCCTCAGAGTTTTCGCGGCGGAGCGTGGCGCAGCGTCCTCGGCGTGCGAGCCCGTCGAACACGCAACGCTCATGAGAAGTGTCGTCAGGATTCGCTTCATCATGGCGTTCCCAGGATCCAGCGCTGCCGATCGCTCGATGGATCGAATTTCGCGAGCGTGGGCATGCTGCTGCCGACGGCCGACAGCACGAGCGTCTCGTGCGTGCCCGGAATTTCTTTCGGACCAATGCGATAACTGCCGTCGGTGAGCTGATCGATGCGCCAGAGCTGCGTGGGCGCGCCAGTAAACGGCATCGCCGCCAATTCGCCGCCGGCTGTCGCAGTGAGCGAGCGCTCCGTGCCGGCAACGGTGATGCGGAAGTACGGCGCGCCAGGATAGCCGCCGGCTCCGCGGACCGGCGCGATGCTCCACTTCTGCTGAGCCTGCAGCATCGCGGGCGCAAGCCGCACATCCGTCGTCGCCGGCCAGCTTGCCGCGACCTCCGCGACGTCCTGATCGGGGATCGGCGGCCCGATTCGCGGTTCCTGCGGTGGCCCGCTTCCGCCGGGGCGACGTGGGCGCGGGCCGCCCACGGGGACGCCCTGTACCGCAAGCTCCAGCACGGTGCCCGTCCGAACCGATTCGAGCGTGTAGGTGCCCGCCACCAGATTGTCGCCCGCGATCGGCCACCCGTCCCGCCACAGCAGCGGCCTGATATCCAGCACACTGATGCCGCCGCGATCGAGATCCGCCTCGTAGTGCAGCGAAAACTTCTGCACGCCGTCACCGAGATCGAGCAGGCCGAAATGCCCGGGACCGATGTGCCGTCCCCGCGATCCGGCAAAGAGCTTGCCGCCGCCTTCGAGCATGTCGATACCCATGTTGTCGAGATAGGGACCGGTCACCTTGCGCGCGCGCCCCACACGGATGTTGTACGTCGAGCTCGCCCCCGCGCAGCAGGAGCCGTGGGTCACGAACAGGTAGTACCAGCCATCGTGATAGACCAGCACCGAAGCTTCCGAATTGATGGCAATGTTCACGGGCGCGCGATGCGAGTCGCGGCGCCGCCCCGTCTGCGGATCGAGCTCGACGAGTCGGATGTATCCGAAGTAGGAACCGTACGTGAGCCACAGCCGGCCATCGGTCGGATCGAGCAGCACGCCGGGATCGATGGCATTGGAGTCTTCGACGCCGTCCGACCACGCGACCGCGCCGCCGTCCTGCCATTTGTATTCCGGCGACCCGGGATCGAGACTGCGTCCGACGAGCAAGCCGATCGCGGCCCGCGGCTGCGTGCCCGGTGCCGCGTAGTAGACGAAGAAGTTGTCTCCAACGTGAATCACGTCCGGCGCCCAGGTGTTGTCGCCGCCGCGAGCCAGCACGTCGGGGCCGGGCTTGCCCCCAGGCAGCGCGGACATCAACGAACCGCCGCGCTGCCAGGTCCAGCCATCATCGGAGACGAGAAACGGCAAACCCTTGCCCGTGCCGAACGTGTAGTAGCGACCATCGCTTGCGATCACCGTCGAGGGATCGTGAATCGCAATCTCGCCGTCGAGCGCAAGCGCGGGGAGTGAAAACGCCAGCGCGGCACCAAGCAGAGCTCGTTTCATCATGTGTGTCAGTTCCCGCTAGTGGCACGCGCGCGCGTCCGCTCTCGATTGCTCGCGCAAATCTAAGCGTGCGCACGCGAATGTGTCCACACGCGAGGCGCGCGCAGGTGATCAACTTCGAAACGCGATCGCGATTCGTGATCGACGCTGATGAAAAGCTGATCGCTCTTGCGTCGTGTGAGGCGCGCGCCGACGACGAGATGCTAGAGTCACGAAGCGCGAGAACGAGAAAGGACATGAGAACGCCGCGTGCGCGGGCGCGCCTGGCGAATGATGAACACCGTTACGCGTGCCGGTAAGCTGAGCTCGTCGACGAAAGGGGGAAATACGATGACCGATCGCCGCTTGTTCCTGAGATCCTCGCTCGCCCTTGCTGCGGGACTTCCCGCATTCAGCCGAGCGGCCGACGAGGCCACGTCGGCGACTCTGCCCGAAGGCGTGCGCGTGCCGCGCTTCGAGTTCGTTTACGAATGCGACGCCACGCTGCTACCCGCGGTAGAGATGGGCAAGACGGTCGAAGGTCAACGCCGGATCATTCCGATCACGGGTGGAACCGTGCGCGGCCCGAAGATTCGCGCGGAGCTGCTGCAGGGGGGATGGGACTGGAACCTCTCGCGCAGCGACGGTGCCGGATCGGTCGAGGCGGCCTACTACATGAAGACCGATGACGGCGTGCTGATCCGCATCGTCAACAAGGGCGTCAGCGCGGGCGGACCGCCCGCTGCGCCTTCCGCGAACGGCGAGACATTCTTCATGTTCACGCATCCCGAGTTCGAAGCGCCGGTCGGCAAGTACGACTGGATGAATCGTGGGATGTACATCGGCACGCTCGGTGCGCGCAAAGGGGCGCGAAACGCGGTGCTGATCCGCGTCTTTCAGCTCGTGTAGCGAAGGAGAGCTGAGAGCTGCTGCTAACCGACGCCTACGGCTACTGAAAGTCCGCCGCTTCGGCCGTGCAGATCGTGTTCTTCCCCTGCCGCTTCGAGCGCTGCAACGCTGTGCGGCACGCGTTGATCAGCGCCTCCAGCGGCAACTCGCGCGGCGGCACGAGACTCGCAACGCCGGCGCTCACCGTGACGTAGCGTTCCGAGCCGTTGCGCGGATGGTGAATCAGCAAGTCCCGCGCGCGCTGTGCGACGACGCGCGCGTACTCCGACGCGCGCTCGGCCGCCTCGCCCTGAATGACGACGACGAACGTGCCGCCCTCCCAGTGCCCGACGAGATCCCCGCCGCGCCGATACGATGAGCTGATCACGCGCGCCACGCGGCGAATGCACGCATCGCCGCCCGTCTTCTCGAACTTCTCGTTGTATGACGAGAGATCATCGATGTCGAAGAGCACGAGCCCGATCGGGTGCGAGTCGCGCTGCGCGAGCTGCCAATCGCGCCGGAGCAGCTCCTCGAAATACGGCCGCGAGTACAGGCCCGTCAGCCGATCCTCGCGCTGCCATGCCGGCAAGCCCGGCGCCGCGCGATCGACGCTCTTCATGCGCCCGCCCGCATCCTTCGCGTAGCCAATCCAGTGGGTGAGCTTGCCCTCGGCATTGCGCAGCGGCTGCAACTGCACTTCGTTCCAGAACAGCGCGCCATCGGGACGATAGTTGCGAATGAGCACGCGGCACGCTTCGCCGCGCTCGATGGAATCCCGCATGCGCTGACGCGATTCCTGCTGGCGATCCGTGCCTTGCAGGATGCGCGGATTCGCGCCGAGGAGCGCCGCGGGCGAGTAGCCGCACATGTGCGCGAACGACGCATTCACGTAGACGACCGGGCAATCCGGCGCGCCGGCATCGCAGATCACGACGCCGTCGGGCGACGAGTCGATCACGCTGCGCCAGATTTCGGCGGGCCAGTCGGTCATGCGCGGCCTGCCTCCAGCTTCAAGTCGGGGGTCGCGACGGCGCGCGCGAGATGCTCGCGCGACTCGCGCCATTGCGCCGAGGCCAGCAAGGCATCGCGCGCGAGACCGTCCCGGCCGCGCATGCGCACCAGGCGTACGTGCGAGGCCGGCTCCGGCTCGAATTCGAGCCGCTCGAGCACGGTGAGCACGCTCGGGCGGCTATTGCACAGGAGCACCATGTCGCAGCCGGCGGCGAGCGCGCGCTGCGAGCGCACGACCACGTCCCCCGCCACGGCGGCACCCGCCATGGACATGTCATCGCTGAACACGACGCCTTTGAATTCGAGGTCCCCGCGGAGCACGTCGCGAATCCAGCGGGACGAGACACTGGCC
>DASZSS010000488.1:0-13970 GCA_035548535.1 Steroidobacteraceae bacterium | reverse complement strand
GCGCCGCTAGAATACGCGCCGAACCATGTTCGGACGCAAACCCAAGCCCGGCGAGGAGCAGGAGAAGCAAGGCTTCTTCACGCGGCTGCGCGCGCGGCTCAATCGCGGCGATTCCTTTCTCACGCGCGACATCACGGAGCTCTTCCGCGGGCGGCGGATCGACGCGGAGGCGCTCGAAGAGCTCGAGACGCGGCTGCTGACCGCCGACGCCGGCGTCGAGGCGACGCAATTCATCCTCGACAACCTGCAGAAGCGCGTGGACCGCAAGGAGCTGGCGGACGTCGACGCGCTCATCGCCGCGCTTCGGAGCTCGGTGGCCGAGATTCTCGCGCCGTGCGCCAAGCCGCTCGTCGTCGACGAGACGAAGCATCCTTTCGTGATTCTCGTCGTCGGCGTGAACGGCTCGGGCAAGACCACCACGATCGGCAAGCTCGCACGCAAGCTTCGCGACGACGGCCTGAGCGTGATGCTGGCCGCGGGCGACACGTTCCGCGCGGCGGCCATCGAGCAGCTCGATGTGTGGGCGAAGCGCTCCGGCGCGGCATTCGCGGCTCAGCAGGCGGGAGCCGATCCGGGCGCCGTCGTGTTCGATGCGCTTCAATCCGCGCGCGCGCAGAAGATCGACGTGCTGCTCGCAGACACCGCGGGCCGCCTGCACAGTCAGTCGCACCTGATGGAAGAGCTCAAGAAGGTCAAGCGCGTGCTGCAGCGCGTGGACCCCACGGCGCCTCATGAGGTGCTGCTGGTGCTCGACGCGAATCAAGGCCAGAACGCGCTCTCGCAGGCGGTGCAATTCAATGACGCCGTCGGCGTGACCGGCCTCGTGCTGACCAAGCTCGACGGCACGGCGAAGGGCGGCATCGTGCTCGCCATCGCGCGCAAGCTCGGCATTCCGATTCGGTTCATCGGCGTGGGCGAGCAGCCCGAGGACTTCGGCGAGTTCGACGCGCAGGCGTTCGCGACCGCATTGGTCGAAGGCGCCGGCGCCGCGCCCGCCGGCCAGGACAAGGTGCAGAGCCGATGATCGTCTTCGACCGGGTCGCGAAACGCTACCCGAACGGTCGCGAGGCGCTCGCCGGCGTCAGCCTGCGAGTCCATCCGGGCGAGATGGTGTTTCTCACGGGCAAGTCCGGTGCGGGCAAGAGCACCGTGCTGAAGCTCATCGCGTTGCTCGAGCGGCCGACGCGCGGCGCGGTCATCGTCAACGGGAAGAACACGAACGCTCTGCGCGCTTGGCAAATCCCGCGCTTTCGCCGCCAGATCGGCGTCGTGTTCCAGGATCACAAGCTGCTCGCGGATCGCCCGGTTTACGACAACGTCGCGCTGCCGCTGGTCGTGGCCGATACGCCGCTGCGGGAAATCGACAAGCGGGTGCGCGCCGCGCTCGACCAGGTGGGTCTGCTCGGCAAGGAGCGCATGTCGCCACTCGAGCTGTCCGTAGGTGAGCAGCAGCGCGTGGGCATCGCGCGCGCGGTCGTGAGCAAGCCGCCTCTGCTCATCGCGGACGAGCCGACCGGTAATCTCGATCACGACCTCGCGCTCGAGGTGATGAAGTTGTTCAAGCGCTTCCAGGAAGTGGGCGTGACCGTGGTGGTCGCCACGCACGATCTCGATCTCGTGCGCCAGTTCGGCCAGCGCGAGATCACCCTCGAGAACGGACACGTGCACGGGGGCGCGGGGGACGATCTGCCGAGCGTGGTCGCGCAACGATGAGCCTCGGGTCTTACGGCGTCCGTCATCTGCAGGCGTTCTTCGGCGCGCTCGGTCGCCTGGCGCGCAGTCCGCTCGCGAGCTTTCTCACCTTGCTGGTGGTGGCCGTGGCGCTCGCGCTACCCATGGGCCTCAAGCTCTTCGTGAGCAATGCGCGGATCGCCACCGGCGACTTCAAGAATGCGGTCGATCTCTCCGTGTACCTGAAAACGGACGTCGCGCTCGCCAAGGCGAAGCAGCTCGCGGCCAATGCGAAGGCGCGGCACGGGGTGGCCGACGTGACGCTGATTCCCGCCGACGAGGCGCTCGCGGAGTTTCGGACGTACTCGGGATTCGGCGCGGCGCTCGAGGTGCTCGAGAAAAACCCGCTGCCGCACGTGCTCCACGTGCATCCCTCGCCGGACGCGAGCTCGACCGCGGACATCGAAACGCTGCGCCAGTACTTCAAGGCCTGGCCGGAAGTCGAGCTCGTGCAGATCGATTCCGAGTGGGTGATGCGCTTCAATGCGATCCTCGACGTCATGCGCAAGGTGCTGACGATTGCCGCGATCCTGCTCGGGCTCGGCGTCGTCGCGGTCATCGGCAACACGATCCGGCTGGAGATTCTGAACCGCCGCGCCGAGATCGAGGTGGCGAAGCTCGTCGGCGGCTCGGACGGGTTTGTCCGGAGGCCGTTTCTGTACACCGGCCTGTTCTATGGTCTGGGCGGTGCGCTGCTTGCTTGGGCCATCATCATGATCACGGTGCTGGTGCTCGAGCAGCCGGTCGCGACGCTGGCTCAGCTCTACGGCAGCCAGTACTCGCTCTCGGGC
Source organism: Steroidobacteraceae bacterium (assembly GCA_035548535.1). Classification (GTDB taxonomy): domain Bacteria; phylum Pseudomonadota; class Gammaproteobacteria; order Steroidobacterales; family Steroidobacteraceae; genus JADGHX01. Next base: position 11,448 of record DASZSS010000488.1, on the reverse strand, counting down.
CCAACACCGGACGATATTGGCTTGCTGCTCGGAAGCGGTGCCTTCCTCGGACTCGTGGGTGCGTGGATCTCAGCGACGCGTCACCTGAGCCGGATCGAGCCGCGAGCCTAAGGAGCGGACCCGCCAGGAGGGAGCTCAGCTCCGACCTGCCCGATCACCGCGACAGCGCCTAGCCGTACCTCCTGCCCGGCTCGCAAGCCCGAGCCGAGGAGTTGAAAGTGCACGCCCAGGCCCCACTCACGGGGTCACAGCCCGGCCCTCGCCCCACGACGCTCCTCCAATGGGGGGAGGGTGTGCCCCCTCTCCCGCACTAGGCGGAGAAATTCTTGACTTTCCGGGCACTTAGGTCCGCTCCGGGCGCCCTCGATCATTGAACTGTGAGGCGCCTTAGCACTCTAACCGCCCGACTGCTAACATCCCGTACCACACGCGGGCCTGCAGGACAGGCCCACACCGCAAGGAGACCGATCAAGCGATGACTACAGCTACGGCAGTGGTGATGCGCAATTCCGACCTGGCGCTGGCCGGACCCGGCCCGCTGGGCAGCCTCGACGCCTATCTCGAACGTGTAAGCCGTATTCCCGTGCTCTCCCGGGAGGAGGAGCATGCGCTCGCCGTCCGTTTCCGTCGCGACAACGATCTCGAAGCTGCCCGCCAGCTCGTGCTCGCTCACTTGCGCTTCGTGGTGCACATCGCGCGCGGGTACGGTGGATATGGCCTGCCGGTCGGCGACCTGATCCAGGAAGGCAATGTCGGCCTCATGAAGGCCGTCAAACGGTTCGACCCCAACTTGAACGTGCGGCTCGTGTCGTTCGCCGTTCACTGGATTCGCGCCGAGATTCACGAGTACGTGCTGCGTAACTGGCGCCTGGTGAAGATCGCCACGACCAAGGCGCAGCGCAAGCTGTTCTTCAACCTGCGCCGCATGAAGAAGAACCTGTCGTGGCTCACGGCGGACGAGACGAAGGCGGTGGCGCGCGACCTTGGCGTGACGACCGCCGAGGTGACGGAGATGGAGCAGCGCCTCGCGGCGCGCGACATGTCTTTCGACCCGACGCCGGAGTCGGACGACGAAGAGGTCTACAGCCCCGCCGCGTATCTGCCGGCGCCGGATTCGGACCCGGCGGAGAGCGTGGAGGCGGACGAATGGGAGAGCGATTCCGCGGACCGCCTGCAGACCGCCATGGCGCGACTCGACGACCGCAGTCGCGACATCCTGCAGCGCCGCTGGATGACGGACGAGAAGGCGACGCTGCACGAGCTCGCCGACAAGTACGGCGTCTCGGCGGAGCGTATCCGGCAGATCGAGTCGAATGCGCTGGGCAAGCTGCGCGGCTTGATGGCGCCGGCGACCTAACCTTCCCGCCGCAACGACGCCATTCATCGGAGTGTCGCTCGAGGGCCCGTCGCGAAAGCGACGGGCCCTTTTCTATTGGGTCACCGCTTCAATGGGGTCGCGCCCGAGATCAGGACGCCGTGATCGGCTCGAGGCTCAACTCGACGCGGCGGTTCGCCTGACGACCTTCCGGCGTCGCGTTCGACGCAATCGGATGCGTTTCGCCGGCGCCCACCGTCATCACTCGCTGCGCGTTCACGCCATGGCTCTCGAGGTACTGCGCCACAGACTGCGCACGGCGCTCCGAGAGCGCCTGGTTGTACTGTTCCGAGCCCGTGTTGTCGGTGTGACCTGCGACTTCGAGGATCGTCTTGTCGTACTCCTTGAGAACGAGGGCAACGGAGTTCAGCACGTTGTAGAAATTCGCATTCAGGTCTGCGCTGTCCGTCTTGAACGTGATGTTGCCCGGCATGTTGAGCGTGATGGTGTCGCCGTTGCGGGTGACGCTGACGCCCGTGCCCTGCAGCTCCGCGCGCAGCTTCGCTTCCTGCCGATCCATGTACTGACCGACGGCGGCGCCCGCGAGGGCTCCCACCCCGGCCGCGATCAGCGCATTCTTGCGATGTGCGCGAGCATCGGGGCCCGTGAGAATGCCGGCGACAGCGCCGATTGCGGCGCCGATCCCGGCGCCCTTCGCGGTGTTGCTCACCTTGCGATTGCCGGTGTAGGCGTCGTTCGTGTAGCAACCGGACACCACGATGGCCGCAGCCAGCGCGGCTAGCAAGGCTTTGATCGAATGCGATTTCAGTTTCATGGCAACTCTCATTGAGAAAGCCCCTCCTGGAGGCTTCGGAGCGGTAGCAACTACCGTGCGTGAGCCAGACCTGAGCATCGAGCACGAGTGCCGTGAGCTTGCCGGGCGCGCGCGTGGCGGCGTAGCTTTGCCCGAAACTGCGCTGCGAGGGAAGAGGCCATGCGAAGCGTAGCGGATTGGTTCGGCGAATACGGCGCAAGTCACGCGCATCCCACGAACAAGCTGCTGCACTGGATTTGCGTGCCGCTCATCGTCCTGTCGTTGATGGGACTGCTCTGGTCGGTTCCAGTGCCCGCCGCCGTGGCGGCGCGCTCCGTGTGGTTGAATTGTGCCACTCTCGCGGCGCTTCTCGCGTGCATCTACTACCTCGCGCTCTCGGCGCGGCTCGCGCTCGGCATCGCGCTCGGGTTCGCGGTGCTCTTCGGCGTGTTGAACGCGCTTGCCTCGCTTCCCTGGCCCCTGTGGGCCACATCGCTCGTGATCTTCGTCGTGGCCTGGATCGGCCAATTCATCGGGCACGCGATCGAAGGCAAGCGCCCATCGTTCTTCAAGGACGTGCAATTTCTGATGATCGGGCCGCTCTGGCTGCTCGGTTCCCTGTACCGACGCCTCGGAATTGCGTACTGACACGCGGGCAATGGTGATTCGCGAGCACGGCTCGCCGGATGTGTATCATCCCTGTCCCATTTGCAGGCTCTGGCGAGGACCCCATTCATGGCGACGGCAGCCCGCGACCCCAAGCTGAAGAAGTCCGCAACGCCCTCATTGAACCCCGTGGACCTCTTCGACGTGCGCGGCCTCCTGAGCGAAGAGGAGCGCATGGTGCAGGATTCGGTGGCGCGGCTCGTCGATGAGCGCGTGCTTCCGATCATCCAGAAGTGTTTCGAGGACCATCGCTTTCCGAAGGAGCTGATCCCGGAGCTCGCGGCACTCGGGCTGCTCGGCTCTTCCCTCGAAGGTTACGGCTGTGCCGGGCTGAACGCGGTGAGCTACGGGCTCATCTGTCAGGAGTTGGAGCGCGGCGACTCCGGCATTCGCAGCTTCGTGTCCGTGCAGTCGTCGCTCTGCATGTATCCGATCTACACCTACGGCAGCGAAGCGCAGAAGCAGAAGTACCTGCCCGGGATGGCGCGCGGCGAGATCATCGGCTGCTTCGGGCTGACCGAGCCGCATGGCGGCTCGGATCCGGCCAACATGAAGACGCATGCGAAGCGTCGCGGCAAGGATTGGGTGATCAACGGATCGAAGATGTGGATCACCAACGGCGCGATCGCCGACCTCTGCGTGCTGTGGGCGCAAACTGAGGAAGGCATTCGCGGCTTCATCGTGGAGAAAGGCACGCCGGGCTTCGCGGCGCCGGAGATCGAGCGCAAGTTCTCGCTGCGTGCCTCGGTGACGTCGGCGCTGTTCTTCGACAACGTCGTCGTACCCGAGGAGAACGTGCTGCCCGGCGTTGTCGGCCTGAAGGGCCCACTGTCGTGCCTGACACAAGCGCGCTACGGCATCACCTGGGGTGTGATCGGAGCAGCGCAGGCGTGCCTCACGCAGTTGCTCGACTACACCAAGTCGCGCGTCCTGTTCGGACGTCCACTTGCGGAGAACCAAGCGATTCAGATGCGGCTCGCGGATTGGGCGCGGCGAATCACGACGGCGCAGCTCCTTTCGCTCCAGCTCGGACGTCTCAAAGACAGCGGCGCGATGACGCCCGCGCAGGTTTCGCTCGCCAAATGGAACAACTGCCGCATGGCACTCGATGTGGCGCGGGATGCTCGCGACATGCTCGGCGGCGCCGGCATCAGCGCCGAGTACGTGCCGATCCGGCACATGCTCAATCTCGAGAGCGTGATCACGTACGAAGGCACGGAAACCATCCATCAGCTCTCGATTGGACGCGAGCTGACCGGCATCAGCGCGTTCTAGGACTGCAATCGGATCACCGCCGCACGGGCCGGTGGCGGCGGTGGAAGCCCGGCACCCGCGATCGAATCCGCGGTGACGACGAAGCGCAGCGGCCCGCCGGGACGTATGGCGTCGAAGGGATAGCACGTCACGAGCGTGAGACGAGGCCTCTCGGCGTCCAGCGCAATACGCGTCGTGCGACTGTCGACGACGCGAATGTCCGTGACCGCGAAGAAGCTCACGCGGCCGCCGACTCGCTCCACCCGTAACCGATCGCCCAGCGCGAGCGTCTTGAGCATCTTGAAGTGCGTATCGCGATGAGCCGAGATCACGCTGTTGCCCGTCTCGCCGGGCAGGACGCTCGCGGGATCGTGCGTCGGCCCGAACGCGAGATTTCGCCCGCTCGAGCCTTCCAGCACGATGAGCGGCGCGCCTCGCGCAACCGCATGCTCCGGCGGCATGGCGGTCGAACGCGGGTCGCGCTCCAGCACAGTCAGACGCGCGACGGGCGTCGTATCGGCCCAAGGCCAGGGGCGCGCGTGCATGGCGCCGAGTTGATTACGCTTCCATGCCGCTTCGATCAGCGCCTGCGCGGCATACGCCTTCACTTCGATCCAGCCGGCCTGCAGCAGAGCCAGTACGCCGATGGCCGCCGCGATCGAAGCGAGCGCCTGAGGTGCGCAGTGCCGTCGCACCGAGGCAAGCGCGCTTCCAAGTCCAAGCCAATGCGGACGCGCCAGTATCCGAGGCAAGCCGCGCCAACCTGATTCCGTCAACGACCGGCGGACTCGCTGCCAGAGCAGACACATCAGCGCACGTCCGCCTTCTTTTTCCACACGACCCACCGACCACTGCGCACGCCGTGCTTCGAGCGGGCGAGCAAGCGCCACGCGCCTTTGTTGCGTTGGCCGAGCCACAGTACAGCCGCGAACGCGAGCGCGATGAGCCCGATCGCGAACAGCAACGGGGCCGGTGTGGCCGTCGCCGCGAAACCCGTCGTGCCACTCCACGCCCCGCCTACTGGACCGGCCGTCGGCGCCTGCTCCCGACTCAGCTTCGCAAACGGGGACCGCACAGGTGTGACATCGACGGCGACGAGGCTCGTGAATTCGCTCACGAGGTGATGCGCAAGAGCCAGCTCGACGATGCGCGTTTCGATTTCCGTCGGATCGGCGCCGAAGCTCTTCTGCCGCGCCAGCCCGCCGATGCGCTCGCGCGCCCAGAGTTTCGCGATGCCCGCCTGATCGTTGACCACGTCGAGCTTCAGTTGCCGCGTCCACACGCCACCGGCGCTGCGGCCCGTGAGCGTGAGCACTCCTGCAGGGGCGTTTGCGAGACGCGCCACGAGAACGAGCGGATCGCCCGCGTACACGTCTCTCGGCAAATCCGTTGCGAGCTCCGCCTGCGCTCCGCCCGGCCAGGAGAGTTGCAGGTCGACGAGCGCCGGGTTTTCGAGCTTGCGGAAGAGATCCTGCATGCGGGCGCCGACTTCGTTCACGTTCGGGATGAAGGTGTAGCTGCCGCGCCCCGCCGCGGCGGCCTCGCGCATGAAGTACGCGTTGGGCGCTGCGCCGATGCCGACCGTGAACAGCCGGGCGCCGGCGATGCGCTCGTGAACCATCTTCACGAGCTCCGCCTCATTGCTAACGCTTCCGTCCGTGATGAACACGATCTGCCGCAGCGATTCGGGGGCCGGCGCTGTGGCGAACGCCAGATCGAGCGCGAGCTTCATCTCGGTGCCGCCGTCCGCGACCAACCCGTCGACATACTCCGCGGCCAGTGCCTGGTTGCCTGCGTCCGCGGGCTGCGGGGAATCGAACAAGCTCGTCGCATCGCTGCTGAAGCGGATGATGTTGAAGGTGTCGCCGGGCGCGAGCCGCTGCACGCCGAGCCGCAAAGCGGCTCGCGCTTGCTCGATCGACGGTCCGCTCATCGAGCCCGAGGTATCGATGACGAACAGCACCTCGCGTCGATATCCGCGGGCGGCCGTGATCTGCGGCGGGGTCAGCGTGACGAGCACGTAGGTCCCGTCCTCACCGCGCTCGGCAAACGCCGCCGCCTCGGTTTCGGCTATCACGGCCGGCGTCCACACGAGCTCGAAATCGCGATCGGCCGGAATGCGATCGCCCTGCAAGGTGATGCGGCGCCCCGAAGAGATGAGCGTCATCGCCGCCGGATGATTGACGCTGCGAAGGCTGCCGAGTGAGAAGCCGGGTCGCAGCTCAACTTCGATCTGCGCGGTTTGGAAATCCGGAGTGACACGCTCGGGCGTTGCTGTGGCCGACACGGTGGGCGAGGCTCCCATCTCACGTGTGGCAGCGATCAGGTTCGCCTCGCGCGCTCGGTCTGCCGCGAGCGGCGCGCGCGGATCCAGCACCATGCCCGGCGTGTAGCGCGGCGTGATGCTCAAAGGCAGATTCAGCGTGTAACGCCCGTCCCGGAACGGCACGGTGTCGAGATAGGCGATATCGACCGTGATCGACGAGTGCGGCGCGATGTTCGCCACGGACGTCGTGAACATGTTCGGCCGCTCCTGATCGACCAGGCTGGCGCGCCGGCCTTCGCTCTTCGCTTTCTCGTAGGTGGCGCGCGCGTCCGACTTGCGCTGGATCTCGCCACGAATCCTGCGCTCCCCCACGAGCATTTCGAGCTCGTCGACCGCGGCGCCGGCCGAGAGCGGGAACACGTAGAGCCCTTCGACCCAATCGTCGCCTGCGTTCTCGAATTTCTGCGTGACGTGCACGCGCGCAACATTGCCCGTCACCTGGGCGCGAATACGGGTGGATTGGCGTAGCGCCTGCACGCGCGTGCCGTCACTCGTGCGCAAGAGCAGACTGCCCGCGTGCACGTTGGCAATGTCATCGGCCGGCGCGTTGGCGAAGACCGGCGGCCAGACGATGCCGAGCGACAGAATGATCAGAAGAGCCAGCCAGTTCAGGGACCGCTCGAGGAGGTTCTTTTGCTTGGTCGTCATTGCAGGGCTCCCGTGTGCCACGGGGCCTATTTCGCTGGCGACGCGTGAACCGAGTGAGATGACAAAGTGGCCGGGCGCCGAGGAATGATGGCGAAAAATGGCAGCCCGCAGAGCCGCCGGCGCACGTCGACCCGCACGCGCACCGATCCGTGACATCACGCGCTTTGCCGCTCACGCGACTCGCTGTAGCCTTGTGCGCGCCCGATTCCGCGATACGCCCATGAAAAAGCTCATTGCCATCGTCGAAGACGAGCCCGCCATCCGCGACAACTACGCCGCCGCGTTCGCGCGCGAGGGCTACAGCGTGCGCACGTACGCCAACCGGCCCACCGCCATGGCCGCCTTCGCAGCACGGCTGCCGGACCTTGCGATCATCGACATCTCGCTCGAGGACGAGCCGGAGGGCGGCTACGAGCTGTGCCGCCAATTGCGGGCACTCTCGGCCGAGCTGCCGATCATCTTTCTGACCGCGCGCGACAGCGAGCTCGACGCGGTGTCGGGCCTGCGCCTCGGGGCAGACGACTTCCTGACCAAGGACTTGAGCCTCGCGCATCTGAGCGCGCGCGTGAACGCGCTGTTCCGCCGCGTCGATGCGCTCCGCAAGCCGCATGAAGACAGTCAGATCATCCAGCGCGGCCCGCTGAAGCTCGATGTGGAGCGCATGCAGGTGCAGTGGGACGGCAAGATCGTGCTGCTATCGCTCACCGAGTTCTGGATCGTGCACGCGCTCGCGAAGCATCCCGGGCACGTGAAGAACCGGCAGCAGCTCATGGATGCCGCGAATGTCGTGCTCGACGACAACACCATCACCTCGCACATCAAGCGCATCCGCCGGAAGTTCCAAGCCATCGACCCGAAGTTCGACGGCGTGCAGACCGTGTACGGAATGGGATATCGGTGGGTCGAGTAGCCGGTGTCGCTGCGGCTCAAGCTCCTGCTGATCAGCCTCATCACCCTGGTCCTGCCATGGGCGGGATGCCAATACGCGCGCGAGATGGAGCTCGTGCTCAAGACCGGCCAGCAGCAATCGCTGGAAGCCGTCGCCAAGACGATCGCGGCGTCGCTCCAGGGACGCGGCGATCTGCTATTTCGCGCGGTGGATCCCGCGGAGTACGCCAAGCCGCAGCCCTTCGATCTTCAGCCGCTGCCACTCGCGGGTGACCCGTACCTGGATGGCTACGCAGACGAGTGGCCGCAACACCCCAAAGCCTGGACGTACGTCTCTCATGGCAAGGACCGCCTCGGCATCCTCACGGGCGTTCACGAGCGGATGTTGTACGCACTGCTCGATGTCACCGACGACAAGCTCGTGTTCGACGGCACGAATGCCAATCCGCTCGACAGCGCGGCGCTCGGCGATCGCATCTGGCTGGGCTTCGAAGACCCGGACGGCAGCGAGCGGCAAGTCTTCATCTCCGCTGCGAGCGCCGGCGCGGTGCACGCCCGGCGCATCGAAACCCGCGAGCTGGGCCAGCAAGTCGCGGTCGAGGAGCCGCGTATCGAAGCCGCGTTCCAGCCGACCGCGCGCGGCTATCGCGTGGAGGCGCGGATCCCACTTTCGATGTTGGGCGCCCGCTTCGGCGTGCTCGTCGACGATCGCGACGAGCGCGGGGCGCTTCCGTCGAGCTACGGCACGCTGCGCGGCGACGATCTGCACACGCGCGGGCGCCTGATCGTCGCTTCACCCGATCTCACGTCCTATCTCCAGCAGTTCACTCAGCCCGGATTGCGCCTCACGGTCGCCGCACCGAGCGGAGCGCTGCTCGCGATGGCCGAAGGCGTCGCGTTGCCGCCGGATGAAGAGCGCGGGCTCCTCGCGCGCATCTACACGCGTCTCCTCGATCGTCCGGGCGAGCGGCACATGCTGGAAACCCCGGCCGCGATCTACGATCGCGACCATCAACACGTGATCGGCACACTGCGTGTGACGCAGACGATCGATCGCTGGCTGACCCTGCGGGATCGGCCGCTCACCACTCTGCTGAATTTCACGCTGATCACGAGCGCCATCGCCGTGCTGGCGATGTTCGGATTCGCCGCGTACTTGGGCCTGCGGCTCGCGCGTCTGCAGCGCGCGACCGAGTCGGCGCTCACTCGCGAGGGTCTCGTCACGACCTTCCCCGAGATGCATGCACCGGACGAGCTCGGCGATGTGGCGCGGAGCTTCTCGACACTCCTTCACCGCCTGAACGATTACACCGGATACCTGCGCACGCTTGCAGGCAAGCTCGCTCACGAGATCCGCACGCCGCTCACGATCGTGCGCTCGTCGCTGGAGAACATCGAATCCGAGGGCGGCACGCCGCCGACGGCTCGCGTCTATCTCGACCGCGCCCGCCAGGGCAGCGATCGACTGAACGCCATCCTGGTTGCGATGGGCGCGGCGACCCGCGTCGAGGAAGCCATCCAGAGCGCCGAGCGGACGCACTTCGACCTCGTGCCCGTCATCGCATCCGCCGTGGAGGCCTACCGCATCGGGTTTCCATCGCGATCGTTCGCCGCGACGCTGCCGAGCGAGCCCGTCGCCCTGGAAGGCGCGCCCGACTTGATCGTGCAGATGCTCGATAAGCTCGTGGATAACGCGGTCGACTTTAGCCCTCCGGGCGCGACGATTCGCGTCGTCTTGCGGCTCGAGCCGGGAGCGGCGGTCGTCGAGGTGGAGAACCCTGGGCCGCGCTTACCCCCGGAATCGCACGGACGGCTCTTCGAGTCGCTCTGGCAATCCCGTCGGGGGGGTGATGACGATAGCCGACCGCATTTCGGGCTGGGTTTGTATATCGTGAAACTCATCGCCGAGTTTCACGGGGGTCGTGCAGATGCGATGGATCTGCCCGACGGCACAGGAGCGCGCTTCCAGGTGTGGTTGGCGCGCTGATGTCGTCAACAAACGACATGAAAGAGTCTTCTAGACTCTGTAAACTTGCGCCAACCCGGATGCCTCGCGCGCACTGCAAGTCGCGGTTTCTACGGTTCAAACGAAACCCTGGCATTGGGTTTGCTCGAACGACGGCACAGATTTCCCCGCGGGCCCTGATGCGGCGCGCGGACAACACATTGGAGGGATAAGGACCAGAAACTTGGAGATCGACGCGGGCACGGGTAGCGACGGCCACTCTATTTGCTGGCTGTCCGGAACGATGCAGAGCGTGAATGACACGCCGGCCTCGAGGTTCGGCCGGGGGATTGGCCCCAACGTTCCAGCCGACAGACATTTGATGCTCGTGATGACGCGACACGCCGAGGCGCGACAGGGGCGATTTTTCAGCAGTGGATTTTTGCCCGCGCCCGGCCGGAGCTGACAGCGGTCGACCGGGTCAAGATATATCGAGTCCTCGAAGGGCCCTGCCGGATGGTGGGGCCTTTTTTTTTTGCGCCGATCGACCGGCTTGCCGGGTCTGCCGCAAGAAGAGACGAAGCCTTCGTTGCGCTCATTCGGACGAGCCGAAGCGAGGCGGAGAAATGCGCTCTCGGTCACAGCGCAGGGGTTTCACGTCCCCGATCATGCGCTGCACAAAGAGGTGCAAAACCTCGCGCATTCAAATCGTTGGGTCAAACTCGCGGGAGCCGAACTTGCCACGGATTCTGGTAGTCATGCTCGTGTCCCTCATGCTGGCCGCCTGCGGCGGCGGCGGGGGCGGTGGTAACAACAACGGCGCCGGTGGCGGCGGCGGTACCGGTGGGGGCGGAACCGGAGGCGGCACTGGCGGAGGCGGCACTGGCGGAGGCGGCACTGGCGGAGGCGGCACTGGCGGAGGCGGCACTGGCGGCGGGGGCACGAATGGGGCCCCGACGGTCTCCGCATCGAGCTTCACCGTCGATCAGGACACGGACCTCACCGGCAAAATCACGGCGTCCGACCCCGAGAACGACCCCCTGACGCTCGCGAAAGCGAGCGATCCCGCGCACGGCACGCTCGTCTCGTTCGCCGCGGACGGCTCGTTCGTCTACCGGCCGAACGCGGGCTATCGCGGTACGGACACCTTCGACATCACCGTCGCGGACGCGGGCCACACGGTGCCTGCAACGATCACCATTACCGTTGCGGCCGTGAATCACGCCCCCGTGATCAAGAACGACATCGTCACGATTAGCGCGTCAACGCCGGTCATCGACGTGCTGGCGAACGACTCGGATCCGGACAACGACCCTCTCACGCTCTCGATCGATGAAAATCCGGTCCCCGCCACGGTCAGCGCGGCCATCGTGAACGGGAAGGTGCAACTGACGCTGCCGTCCGGATTCCGAGGCTTCACGCGCTTCCGATACCACGCGCAGGACCCTGCGGGGCTGGGCAGCACCGCAACGGTTGCCGTCTTCGTGGATACGCAGCCCGTGCGGCTCGTGTATCAGACCAACGAGAGCGTCGATGCGCAGAACCTGTTCGTCGACGATCTCACGGGCCGGCAGCAGATCAGCTCGTTCACC
>DASZSS010000487.1:0-19193 GCA_035548535.1 Steroidobacteraceae bacterium | reverse complement strand
GGCGTCGCCGCCGGTCTGCTCGGCGTCATGGGGCTCATCCCCGGCATGCCGAACTTCGCGTTCCTCACGATGGCGCTTCTCGCGGGTTACGGCGCGTATCTCATCAAGAAGAAGCGTGGCGCGGCTGCGGCAGCCGCACCGACGACACCAGCCGCGCCACCAGCGCCGAGCCCCGAGCAGCGCGAGCTCTCGTGGGAGGACGTGCAGCCGGTCGACCTGCTCGGTCTCGAAGTGGGTTACCGCCTCGTACCGCTCGTGAACAAGAGCCAGAACGGCGATCTGCTCGCGCGCATCCGCGGCGTGCGGCGCAAGCTGTCGCAGGAGCTCGGGTTCCTGGTGCCCGCCGTACACATCCGCGACAACCTCGATCTCAGCCCGAACGGCTATCGCATCAATCTCGGCGGCGTGCCCGTCGGCGAAGGCCAGGTGTATCCGGAGCGCGAGATGGCCATCAATCCGGGCCGGGTCTTCGGGCAGCTAAAGGGCATCGCGACGCGCGACCCCGCGTTCGGCATGGAAGCGGTATGGATCGAGCCCTCCACGCGCGAGCACGCGCAGACACTCGGTTACACCGTCGTCGACGCGAGCACCGTGGTCGCCACGCATTTGAGCCACATCGTGCAGACGCACGCGCACGAGCTGCTGGGACACGAAGAAGTCCAGCACCTGCTCAACCAGCTCGCGAAGAGCGCGCCGAAGCTCGTCGAGGACCTCGTGCCGAAGGCGCTGCCGCTCGCAGGCGTGGTCCGCGTGCTGCAAGGCCTGCTCGCCGAGCGCGTGCCGATCAAGAACATCCGCACCATCGTCGAGACGCTCGCCGAGCACGCGCCGCGCACACCGGACCCGGCGGCGCTCCAGGGCCTAGTGCGTGTCGCGCTCGGGCGGCAGATCGTGCAGGACATCGCGGGCATCTCCGGCGAGCTGCCGGTCATCACGCTCGAGCCCGATCTCGAGCGGCTGCTGCAGAGCTCGCTCACGAATACGGGTCAGACGCAGAGTCCCGGGCTCGAGCCCGGCTTGGCCGAGCGCCTGCAGATGCGCCTGAGCGAATCCGCGCAGCGCCAGGAGATGGCCGGTGAGCCCGCGGTGCTGCTCGTCGCGCCCGCTCTGCGCAACGCGCTCGCGCGCTTCATTCGAGCCAGCGTGCCGAACATGCACGTGCTGGCGTGGAACGAGATTCCTGATAACCGAAAAGTCCGCCTGGTCACGGCCGTGGGACGGAGTTAAGCGATGAAGATCTCGAAACATACGGCATCCGACATGCGAGCCGCGCTGCGCCTCGTGCGCGAGCAGCTCGGTCCCGATGCCGTCATCATGTCTTCGCGACGCGTGAAGGGCGGCGTCGAAGTCACCGCAGCGATCGACTTCGAGGTCGAGCGCGAGGAGCCGACGCGCGCGCCAGCGCAGCCGGCCGAGGTGCATCCGTTCGAGCCGGAAGAATTCGCGGCGGTGCCGGCGGAACGGCCGGTGCCCGATCTCGATCCCTACACGATCGCGGATCAGCTCGGCGAGGACTTCTCCGCGCGCGCGCAGGCCGCGTCGAGCGCAGCGGTGCCCAGCGATGCCGCGTCCGCCGCACTCGCCGCCGCGAACGAGGAGATGAGCGCCGAGCTGCGCAATCTGCGCCGCATTCTGGAAACGCAGCTCGCCTCGCTCGCGTGGAACGATCTCTCGCGCCGCGCGCCGATTCACACGCAGGTGCTGCGCGAGCTGACCGAAGTCGGCCTCTCGCAGGAATTCGCCTCGCAGATCGTGGCGCAGCTTCCGGCCGGAAGCGACATGATTCGCGCGCGCCGGCTCGCCATCTCGCTGGTCGCGGAGCGGCTGCCCGTCACGGGCGACCGCTGGCTCGACAAGGGCGGCCGCGTCGCGCTCGTCGGTCCGACAGGCGTCGGCAAGACCACGGCCCTCGCGAAGCTCGCCGTGCGCTGGGTGCTCCGTCACGGCACCCGCGGCCTCGCGCTCATCTCCGCGGACAGCGTGCGCATCGGCGCGCACGACCAAATCCAGGCTCTCGGGCAGATGCTCGACGTGCCGGTGTACACGGCCAACAGCTTCGCCGAAATCCCGAAGATGCTCGAAGCGCTCGGGCAGAAGCGCTTCGTGCTGCTCGACACGCCGGGCTTCGGCCAGCGCGACGCGCAGCTCGCGGCGCGTCTCGCGCAGCTCGCGTCGGCCGGCTCCGATATCGAGACGGCGCTGGTGCTCAGCGCGTGCACGCAGGCGGGTGCGATCGCGGAGACCGTCACCCGCTACGCCGAAGCGCGCCCTGCGAGCTGCCTCCTGACCAAAGTGGACGAGGCCGCAAGCCTCGGCGGGGTGCTCTCGGTGCTGACGCGCGCCGACTTGCCGATTTCCTACGTGAGCGAGGGCCAGCGCGTGCCGGAGGACCTGCGTCCGGCGCGCGCGCTCGAGCTCGTATCCACCGCCGTGCAGCTTGCGAAGGCGAGCGGCGCGGCCGCAGACGAAGACTTGCTGAGAAGACGATATGGAGAAGTGGCGCATGCGCTCGCGTGAGATGCACGTGATCAACAACACCAAGCTCACGGGGCTATGGCAGCCGGTGCGCGTCATCGCGGTGACCGGCGGCAAAGGCGGCGTGGGGAAAACGAGCGTGTCGGTCAATCTCGCGACGGGCCTCGCGGCGGCGGGCCGCCGGGTCGTGCTGCTCGACGGCGACCTCGGCCTTGCGAACGTCGATGTCCTGCTCGGCCTCACCCCGCGTTACACGCTCGCACACGTGCTCTCGGGGGAGCGCACGCTCGACGAAATCCTCATCGAGGCGAAACAGGGCTTCAAGATCGTGCCGGCCGCCTCGGGCGCCGCCGATCTCGCCGCCCTCGACGGCGCCGGCCACCTCGCGCTCGTGCAGGCGTTCAGCGGGCTCGCGACGCGTATCGACGCGCTGATCGTCGATACCGCCGCCGGGATCGCCCCAGGTGTGCTCCAGTTCTCACAAGCGGCCCAGCACGTGCTGGTCGTCGTCACGGACGAGCCCACCTCGCTGACGGATGCTTACGCCCTCATCAAGGTGCTGAGCCGTGACTACGGGGTGAGCCGATTCCGAGTCGTGGCCAACATGGCGCGCGCGGCCGGGGAAGGTGAGACGCTGTTCAAAAAATTGGAGAAAGTGACGGGACGCTTTCTCGATGTGCTGCTCGAGTACGCGGGCAGCGTGCCGGACGATGAGCACGTGCGGCGCGCGGTCCGGGTGCAACGGCCCGTGCTGGACGCCTATCCGGGCAGTCCCGCCGGGCGCGCATTCAAGAAATTGGCCGCCTGCGCCGATACATGGCCGGTGCCGGAAGGTCCGCGCGGGAACCTCGAGTTCTTCGTGGAGCGGCTCGTCCGGCGCCCGGCGGCGCGACTGGAGGTCGTGACGTGAATGCGGCGGGGGCCTACGCCGCGTCGGGCCGGATGCGCTCCGACGCGGACGCGCTCGTGACGCGCCACGCGGAGTTGGTGAAGCGCATTGCCTACCATCTCGCGGGACGCCTGCCACCATCGGTCGATGTGGCGGACCTGATCCAGGCCGGCATGCTGGGCCTGCTCGAGGCGGCGGCGAACTACGCGGCGAATCGCGGCGCGAGCTTCGAGACGTATGCGGGCATCCGCATTCGCGGCGCGATGATCGACGCTCTGCGCAAGCTCGACTGGGCGCCGCGCTCGGTGCATCGCAAGGCGCGCGCGGTCGCGGCGGCGATGCGCGACATCGAAAAGGAGACGGGACGCGACGCGCGCGACAGCGAGATCGCGGAGCGTATGGGCATCGGGCTGGAGGAGTACCACGCCATCGTGCAGGACGCGGTGAGCTGCCGCCTCGCGAGCCTGGACGATGCGGCGGGGACGATCACGACGCCGGACGAGGGCGCCGATCCGTTCCGCGCGGTGGCGGACGAAGGGCTTCGGGCTGCGCTCGCGCAGTCCATCGAGGCGCTCCCGGAGCGCGAGCGGCTCGTGATGTCGCTGTATTACAGCGACGGGTTGAACTTGAAAGAGATCGGGGCGGTGCTGAAGGTGACCGAGTCGCGCGTGTGCCAGCTGCACGGCCAGGCGCTCGTGCGATTGAAAGCGCGTCTGACCGAGTGGCGCGAGGACGCGGCAGAGGAGTGAAGAGAGTGAGCAAAGATTTGAAGTTTCTGGTGGTCGACGACTACTCGACCATGCGGCGGATCATCAAGAATCTGCTCCACGATCTCGGGTACGCGAACGTCACCGAGGCCGACGACGGCAACACCGCACTGCCGCTGCTGCAGAATGGCAATTTCGACTTCCTGATCACGGACTGGAACATGCCGGGCATGGCCGGCCTCGATCTGCTGAAGGCGGTGCGCGCCAACGAGAAGCTGAAGAAGCTCCCGGTGCTCATGCTGACCGCCGAAGCCAAGCGCGAGCAGATCGTGGAAGCCGCGCAGGCCGGCGTCTCGGGCTACGTCATCAAGCCCTTCACGGCGCAGACACTGAAGGAGAAGATCGACAAGATTCTGGAGAGTCGGGCCGTTCCTGCCTGACGGAGCGCAACGCGATGCCCGACTCTGCCGCCGCTCACGAGCTGACACCGCACGAGCGCGAGCCGGACCTGCTCGCGCAGCTGGCGAGCCTCACGAGCAACCTGCGCACGGCGCTCGATCGTTTCCGCAACGATTCGCGGCTGGTCGCGCTCGCGGACAAGGAGGTGCCTGATGCGCGCCAGCGCCTGAATCACGTGCTCACCCTCACCGATCAGGCCGCGCATCGCACGCTCGATCTGGTCGAGAAATCCGGCCCGCCCGCCGAGCGCACCGCGCGCGAAGCGGCCGCGCTCACCGCGCCCTGGGAGCGCTTCCGCTCGGGGAAGATCTCGGTGGCCGAGTACCTGGAGCTCATCAACCGCATCGATCGGTTTCTCGTCACCGCGCGTACCGATTCGGAGACGGTGCGCGCCAATCTCGCGGAGGTGCTGCTCGCGCAGGGCTTTCAGGACCTGACGGGCCAGATCATCCGCGGCGTCATGAAGCTCGTCGCGGAAGTCGAGGTCGTGCTCGTCGACCTGACGCGCCTCGCCGGGCGCGCGGAGGGACTCGAAGCGCGCCCCGGCAGCGATTCGCAGCGCGGCCACGGGCCGGCGGTGCCCGGCGTGGACGATGCGGCCGCCGTGGTCGCCGGCCAGACGGACATCGACGCCCTGCTATCCGATCTCGGCATCTAGCGCCGAGGCGCGCGCCGCCCGCGGCTTTCGGAGGACCCGCTTACGGACATTCTCAGCATCACCGGATTGTTCCTCGGCCTCACCGCCGTGATGGCCGGCGCGGTGCTGAAGGGCGCCGGCCTGCACGGGCTCGTCTCGGCCGCGGCGTTCATGATCGTCGTGGTCGGAACGGTCGCGGCCATCTGCGTGCAGACCCCGCTCGGGGTCATGCGGCACGCGCTGCGCATCTTGCCCTGGGTGATGAAGCCGCCGCCGCTGAACGGCGAGGTGCTCATCAAGAAGATGGTCGAGTGGAGCAACGTCGCGCGCAAGCAGGGCCTGCTCGGCCTCGAGCCCGTGCTCAATCGCGAGAGCGATCCATTCGTGCGCAAGGCGCTGCAGCTCGTCGTGGACGGCAGTGAGCCGGAGACCATTCGCGCCGTGATGGAAGTCGAGCTCAACACGCGCGAGGAAGCCGATACGCGCGCGGCGAAGGTGTTCGAGGGCATGGGCGTGTACTGCCCGACGCTCGGCATCATCGGCGCGGTGCTCGGCCTCATGGCCGTCATGCAAAACCTCGCCGATCCGAGCAAGCTCGGGCACGGGATCGCGGCCGCCTTCACCGCGACCGTGTACGGCATCGGCCTCGCGAACCTCTTCTTTCTGCCGGTCGCGGCCAAGCTGAAAGGCGCGATCGCCTCGCAGAGCCAGGTGCGGGAGATGGTGATCGAAGGGATGCTCTCGATCGCGCAGGGCGAGAACCCGCGCAGCATCGAATCGAAGCTGCAGGGCTACCTGCACTGATATGGCGCGCAAGAAGAAGCACGAGGAGCATCAGAACCACGAGGCGTGGGCGATTCCCTACGGGGATCTCCTCACGCTGCTGCTCGCGTTCTTCGTCGTCATGTACGCCATCTCGTCGGTGAACGAAGGCAAGTACCGCGTGCTCTCCGACTCGCTGTTCGCGGCGTTTCGCGGCACGCCGCGCACGATGGAGCCGATCCAGGTCGGCGACAAGCAGAGCGGCTCGGGAGCCGACGTGAAGACGACGCTCGTCGAGCAATCCATGCTCGAAGGCCAGCCGCGCTCGCTGCTCGCGCCGATTCCCGTGAAGACCGGCATGCCGACCCGCCCCGCGCGCGACAGTGAGCTCACGGCCGCGCAACTGCAGCGCGCGCAGGCCCTGCAGCGCGTCGCCGACCAGGTCGAGCGGGCGATGGACGATCTCGTGAAGGCGAATCTCGTGCTGGTCCGGCGCAACGATTTCTGGATCGAGGTCGAGATCCGCACGGACATTCTGTTCCCGAGCGCGAGCGCGCAGCTCTCGCCGAGCGCGGTCGGCGTCATCGAGCGGCTCGGCACGGCGCTCGCGCCGTTTCCGAATTCGATACGTGTCGAGGGCCACACCGACGATCGGCCGATCAAGACGGTCGCGTTTTTCTCGAATTGGGAGCTCTCGGCGGCGCGCGCCGGCAGCGTGGTGCGCGTGCTGGAGGGCCGCGGTGTCGCGCCCGAACGGCTCGCGGTGATCGGGTACGGCGAGCATCGGCCCACGCACTCGAACGATACCGAGGAAGGGCGCAACGCCAATCGGCGCGTCGTCATCGTGATTCTCGCCACGGACGCCGCGATGAAGGAGGTACCGGCGACGCGCGAGATCCCTGTGAACGACGCCGCGGACTCCTCGGCGACCGTGCAGGCTTCCGCGGAGCCCGCCGCATCCGACGCGGCATCGACCGCGGCGCGCGCCCCAGGCGAGACGCTGGCCGCGCCCGTAGCGCACGACCTGGCCGCGCCGGTCCGATCCGACGCCGCATCGAGCGCAGCGGGAACCCCGGGCGAGACGCTCGCGGCCCCACTGCCCCCTGCGGTCTCGCCCGAAGTGCAGGCGGCTCCCGATGCGCCGCCGGCGATTCCACATGGCGCGCCCTCATTTCTCGCGCAGCCCGCGCGGTAGCGCTCATTTCGAGACGCCCGCGGCGTTGCATGCGGCGAGCCCTTCCTCTTCGCCGGCCCGCTCCGTCTTTTCGGCAGGCGGTCACATGCGATTGCGGATTTCCGCACTTCGATGCAGTTCCGCTCGCCGCTAACGTCTTCGCGCTAGTTTTGAGGCTCATGAGTGATATGCACGACTCTCTTGCGACACGCCGCGCCGCCGAACTGCTCGGCACGGCAATGCGCGATACCGAAGCGCCGGTCATGCAAATGGCAGGGGCGCTCACGCGGATCAGCCACGCGCTCGTACGAGCCGCCGCGACGAGCGACGCGGACCCCTGCGGCTGCGCGCATCTCAGGCGCGACATCGCGATCTGCATCGAGAGCCTGCAGTTCCACGATCGGCTCATCCAGCAGCTCACGGCCGTGCGGCGTCTGATGGGCTCGAGCCCGAGCGACGCCGAGCAAGCGAGCGGCTTCATGCCGCCCGAGGGCAGCGTCGAGCTCTTTTGAGAGCCCCGTCACGCAATCTCACGCGTGTCTTCAGCATTTGACGCCCTGCACCGATAGCATGGCTGCATGCAGCACGCCCCGGAGACCTGACGATGCCTCGGATCCTCGCCGTAGATGATTCGCCGTCGATGCGGCAGATGGTCAGCGCGACGCTCACCAGCGCCGGCTACGAGGTGGAGCAGGCGGAAGACGGCGTGCAGGCTCTGGCGCTTGCGGGGAAGCAGCGCTTCGATCTCGTCATCACCGACGTGAACATGCCGAACATGGACGGCATCACCCTCGTGCGCGAGCTGCGGGGCAAGCCGAACTACAAGTTCGTGCCGCTGCTCATCCTCACGACGGAGGCGACCGCGGAGCGCAAGCTCCAGGGCAAGAGCGCGGGCGCGACCGGCTGGCTCGTGAAGCCGTTCAATCCCGACAGGCTGCTCGCGACGATCCAGAAAGTGCTTGTCTGACATTCCCGAAGCGCTTCAGGGACGCGGCGTGAAACCCAGCGAAATGGCAGTGTCGATGGAGGCGGCGGCGGTGCTGCTGAGCCTCGCGATGCGCGATACGGAGAGCCCGGTGGCGAGCCTGTGCGATGCGCTGAGCCGCATCTCCCGCGCGGCCGGCCCGGCTCTCGCGCGCGACGTCGCGGTGTGCATCGAGAGCCTTCAATTTCACGACCGGTTGATTCAGCAACTCGCCGCGGTGCGGGGCTTGCTCGCGAGCGTCGTGAGCGACCGGCCGCTCGATCTCAACGGGTTCGGCGCGCACCGCTGGGAAGAGATGCTGAAAGTGCTGCGCGAGCGGCTGAGCGAGGACTCCCAGCACCACCTGTTCAACCTGCTCCTGCGGACGGGCGTCGTCGACGTGGAGGGTCACTGCAACATGCAGGGGGCCGAGGGCAGCGTGGAGCTCTTCTGAGGCGCTTGCCGTCGTGCCCGCGGAACGGGATGGCACGCTTCCTGCACTTTCGTCCTGAGTCGCGCCGGCGGCGAAAAGTCGTCACCGCGTGACGCACATCACAGGACACTCGACATGCCACAAGTTCCATACATCTCGCTCGAGGTGGCGCTGACCGTCGGACGCGCCGTGTTTCTCGTGGTCGGGTTCGTGCTCGCCGCCGTCGCGCTCACGCGCTGGCGCCGCGTGGCGGAGCGCAACGCCGAGCATTTCGCGGAACAGAGCACAGCGCTGCTCGCGCAACTTGCGAAGATGGAAGAGAGCCTCGCCCAGGCGCATCGCAAGCTCGACGCGCTCGGCGAGCAGAGCGACGGCGAGAGCCGCCGGGTGGTGCCCGGCAGCGCAGCCGCACCGAGTTACCAGATTGCGATCCGGATGGCCCGTAGCGGCGCCACCCGCGATGAGCTCATGGCGAGCTGCGGCTTGACGCGCCAGGAGGCCGAGCTGGTATTGCGGCTCCACGCGCCCGCGCGTAGCGCACGCCTCGCCGCAGCGAGCTGAGAGGCCGCGGACGCCGGGGGCCCGATTCCGCGTGCGCGCCGAGCGAGACGCGCGTCACTCTTGTTTGTTGCGCTGCTCAAGCCACTGTGCGCAACGCCGATAGCGTTGGCGCAGAACCCTGTTCGCTTCACGTGTGCTGCAGAAGGATGTTGTCGAGATGACCACGAGGCGCAAGCCCGGCAAAGCCGGGAAGAAAGCGGCGCCTGGAACGAAGGCGGCTGCCGCGCGCGCGCGCGCGACCGCCAAGTCGGCTGCCTCGAAAGCGGCTGGCGCGAAGTCGCGCGCGGCCAGGCACGGCGCGGCGCGAGCCGCCGCGATGAAGTCCGGCGCGAAGTCGGGCGGCGCAAAGCTCGGTGCCGAGCGGGTCGCTGCGACCAATGGCCGCGCCGCTGCGGACGAGAGCGCCTCGCTCGCCACACTTCCGACCGACTGCACGATCGCGCAGGCCGCCGACATGAAGGCGAACCTCGCACGCATGCTCGCAAAGCCGGCTGCCGTCACGCTGGATCTTTCCGCCGTGCGCCGCATCGACACGGCGGCGCTGCAGGTACTCACCGCTTTCATTCGCGAGCGACGCGGAGCGGGCCGCGATGTCGAATGCCGCGGCGCCTCCGATGCGTTCCTCGCGACGGCCGATGTTCTGGGTTTACGTGCGCTGTTCAGCCCGGTCACGGACGACCGGCTCGCTGAAGGCGCGGCGGGCAACGCATGACGCTCGATCTCACACAGTTCCACGACGCCTTCTTCGAGGAGAGCTTCGAGGCGCTCGACTCGATGGAATCGGCGCTTCTGAAGCTCGATCTCGGCGCGCCGGACGCCGAGCTGATCAACACCATCTTTCGGGTCGCGCATTCGATCAAGGGCGGCAGCGCGACGTTCGGGTTCAGCGAGATTGCGTCCTTTACGCACTCGCTGGAGACGCTGCTCGATGAGCTACGAGCGAATCGACTGCAGGTGACGGAGGCGACTTCCGACTTACTCTTGAAGTCGGTGGACGCGATGCGCGACATGTTGCGCGCGGTACAGGCGAAGAAGCCGATCGATTCGCAGCGAGTCGCCGATCTGCAATTCGAGACGGAGCAGCTGCTCGCGCAACGGCACGCGGCGGCGAACGGCGCGGCGGGACACGCGCCCGCGCCCCAGGCCAATGCGAGCCAGGGCTCGCAGCCCGCTGCGGCGGCCGGAAGCGCGTCGGCGGCACTCTCGGCGGGGGCGACTGCGCAAGCGAATGTGCCACTCGCGAGCGCCGGTGTCTCGCAAGCTTCCGCTCAGAGCGGCACGCCCTCGCCGGCTTCGGCGCCGTCCAGCGAGCGGCGCTGGAAGATTTCGTTCCGGCCATATCCGGAGCTGTTCGCGCGCGGGAACGACCCGCTGCGCATGTTGCGCGAGTTGCACGAGCTCGGCTCCCTCCGCGCCGAGGCGATTCTCGATGCCCTGCCCTCGTTTGCCGAGCTCGATACACAGAGCTGCTATCTCGCCTGGAATCTCGAGCTCACGGGCAACGTCGATGAGGCCGCCATCCGGCAGGTGTTCGATTGGGCCGAAGGCGACTGCGATCTCGTCATCGCCGAAGAGACCGCACCGGCCGCCCCTGCGCCGGCCGAAGACCTGACGAACTACGATCTCATCGCCGAGTTCGACGCGATGATGGCCGCCGATGCGGCGCCGAAGTACGAGCCCGTGCAGGCGCCGCCAGCATCGCCACAACCTGCCGCGTCCATACCGGCCGCGAGCCCCGCACCTGCTGCCGCGAGCCCTGCGGCTGCCGCGGAAGGCTCCGGCAAGACCGAGCCGGCCGGCAGCACCGAGCCGGCGCATGCGCCGGAGAGAGTCTCGAAATCGGAGACGACCGCCGCGAGCGGCATCGGCGACAGCGGCTCGATCCGCGTGAGCGTCGAGAAGATCGATGAGCTCATGAACACCGTCGGCGAGCTCGTCATCACGCAATCCATGCTGAGCCAGCTCGGGCGCAATCTCGAAGGTCCCGCCTCGGAGCAGTTCCGCCTCGGCCTCGCCGAGCTCGAACGCAACATGCGCGAGCTGCAGGACAGCGTCATGCGCGTGCGCATGCTGCCCATCAGCTTCGTCTTCAGTCGCTTCCCGCGCATGGTGCGCGACCTCGCGCACCGCCTGGGCAAGCAGATCGAGTTCACCATGACGGGTGAGCAGACCGAGCTCGACAAGACGGTGCTCGAGAAGATCGGCGATCCGCTCGTCCATCTCATCCGCAACAGTATCGACCACGGCATCGAGAAGCCGGAGGTGCGCGTCCAGCGCGGCAAGACGCCGGTGGGCCACCTGCGTCTCGACGCCTGCCACCGCGGCGGCAACATCTGCGTCGAAGTGCACGATGACGGCGCGGGCCTCGATCCGCAGAAGATCATGGCGAAGGCACGCGCGCGCGGCCTGCTCGGCCCGAACGAGACGCTGAGCGACGATCAGGCGGTCGAGCTCATCTTCCTGCCGGGCTTCTCCACCGCCGAGCAGACGACCGATGTGTCCGGCCGCGGCGTCGGCCTCGATGTCGTCCGGCGCAACGTGAAGGAGCTCGGCGGCTCCATCGACATCCGCAATACACCGGGCCAGGGCGCGCGCTTCATCATCACGCTGCCGCTGACGCTCGCGATCGTCGACGGCCAGTCGATTGCGGTGGGCAAGCAGAACTACATCGTTCCGCTCATCAGCATCATCGAGTCGTTGCAGATCAAGCAGGGCTCGCTCAACCGCATCGCCGGCCGCGGCGAGGTGTTCGCGTTCCGCGGCGATTACGTGCCCGTGATCCGCCTGCACGAGCTCTTCGGCGTCGAGCCGCGGGCGCGCGAGCTCGACGAAGGGCTCATCGTCATCGTCGAGGGCGACGGCCGCCGCGTCGGGCTCTTCGTCGACGACCTCCTCGGTCAGCAGCAGGTCGTCATCAAGTCGCTCGAAACCAACTACGGTCACATCGACGGCGTCTCCGGCGCGACCATCCTCGGCGATGGCTCGGTCGCCTTGATCCTCGATCTGCCAGGAATCATTCGTCGCGCCGGTGCCGGCGTGAGGGCCAACTAGCATGAACCAAGTCGTTTCCACCGAGCCGTCCACCGGCGCCGAACAGTTCCTGACCTTCGTGCTGGGCGGTGAAGAGTACGGCGTCACCATCCTGCAGGTGCAGGGCATCCAGGGCTGGGATCGCGTCACGCCGATTCCGAACACGCCCGAGTACATCCTCGGCGTCATCAACCTGCGCGGCGCGATCGTGCCGATCGTCGATCTGCGCCGCCGCTTCGGCATGCCGGCGGCGGAGTTCGGCCCGACCACCGTGGTCATCGTCGTGCGCGTCACGCAGGACAACCGCGGCGAGCGCACGCTCGGGCTCGTCGTCGACGCCGTTTCCGAGGTGTGCAGCGTCGGCGCGGATGCGCGCAAGCCGGCGCCGGACTTCGGCTCCGGAATCAAGACAGATTTCGTCAAGGGCCTCGCGACGGTCGACAACCGCATGGTGATCCTGCTCGACATCGACCGTCTGGTGAGCGAAGGGCTGCTCGGCTCGATGTCGACGCACTGACCGGCGAGACCTGGCTCACGGAAGCAGCGTCGAGGCCTCAAGAATCATGCGCGTAGGCCGAATTTGCCAGTCGGTGCCGGATTGCGCGAGCGATGCCGGTACCGCCCACACGATGACCGATGACGAGCAGACGACGAGGAGGACGAGGGAAATGAACCGTGCACGAAACATGTGCTTTGCGCTGATCGCGAGCTGCTGTGCGCTGCCCGCGATGGCGGATTGCACGGCGCCCGTTGCACCCACCAAGGTGCCGGACGGATCGACCGCCGCGGAGTCGGAAATGCTGGCGGCGATGAAGACGCTGAAGCAGTACGACACCGACGTGAACACCTACGTGAAGTGCCTCGAATTCGAGGCGAAGCAGAACCGTCTGTCGCGCGAGGAGCAGGCGCGGCGGCACAACGCGGCGATGGACTCGCTGACGCAGATCGCAGCGAAGTTCAACGAGCAGGTGCGCGTGTTCAAGGCCCGGTCAGGCTGATCAGAGCTCCTCGAACAGGCGTAGCGAGAGCGGAGTTGCGACCCATGAAGTTTCTCGGCAGGTTGGTCTTGTGGCAGAAGTTGCTGCTCGTCGTAGTGGCGCTTCTCGTTCCGTCCGCGCTCCTCGCGGTCTTCTATCTGAAGAGCGCGAATCAGACCGTGCGCATGGCTCATGCCGAGCTGTCCGGGGCGCGCTACACGCGCGCGATCGATACGTTCCTGTACGACGTGATCAAGCACCGCGCCATGGCGAACGTCGTGCTGAACGGCGAAGCCGGCGCGAAGAGTGCCG
Organism: Steroidobacteraceae bacterium; assembly: GCA_035548535.1. Classification (GTDB taxonomy): domain Bacteria; phylum Pseudomonadota; class Gammaproteobacteria; order Steroidobacterales; family Steroidobacteraceae; genus JADGHX01. The sequence continues at coordinate 5,813 of DASZSS010000487.1, read as the reverse complement.
TGCTCGATGCCCAGGCGGCGGCCGACCGATCGGCCGCCGCGCTCGACGCGGTCGACGCGGAGCTCGGCAAGGATCTCGGAGCGAGCGGCGACTGGGCCGCCATCAGGAGCGAGTGGAGCTCGCTGAAGTCGCGCGCGCTCACGCTGCCGCCCGACGACTCGCTGGCCCAGCACAACGATCTCGTTCGCAAGATTCTCGATTTCGGCACCAGCGTCGCGATGACCTCGGGCATGGCGCGCGATTCCGACCTCCTCGCCTCGACGCTCGTCGGGCTCGCGACCGGCCGCATGCCCGAAGCGGTGAACCGCGCGGGCGTCGTCCGCGATCGCGCCACCGCCGGCGTGCTGCGCGGCTATCTGAGCGAAGGCGATCGCGTGACCATCGACATGGCGCGCCAGGATGTGACCGCCCTCCTCGGTCAGATCGGTCGCCAATTGGATTCCATCAACGACTCCGCGCCGGCCGTGCGCGCGAGCGTGGCCCCCTCGTTCCAGCGCGCCCGCGACGCATTCGCGAGCTACTCGAGCTTCGTCGAGCAGAAGCTGCTCAAGGCGCAGGAAGTGACCGTCAAAGGTCCGGAGATGCTCGATGCGGCCTCGAGCTCGATCGACGCGTTCAGCGCGCTCGCGAGCGCCTCGTACGATGTGATGCTCGCGGAGATCGAGAAGCGCGCCGCGACGGAATCGACGACGCGCAATGTCACCGTGCTGACGGTGGCGCTCGTCATCGGCCTTTCCATGGCGCTGAGCTGGCTCATCACGCGCGCCTTGACCAAGCCGATGGGCCAGGCGATCACCATCTTCAATTCGATCTCGGCGGGTCACTACGACAACCGGATCGAGGCGGACGGCGCCGACGAAGCGGCGCAGGTCCTGCGCGCGCTCGGCGACATGCAGAGCAAGCTGCGCGCCCAGATCGAGACGGAGCGCAAGCAAGCGGAGGAGAACGCCCGCGTGCGCGCCGCGCTCGACAACGTCTCGTCGAACGTGATGGTCGCCGACCAGCAGTACAACTTCATCTACATGAACCCGGCTGCGCGCTCCCTCATGGCCGCGGCCGAAGCCGACATCCGCCGCGACCTGCCGCAGTTCAGCGCGGCGCACGTGCTCGGCGCGAGCGTCGATGTGCTGTCGAAGAACCCCTCGCAGGAGCGGCGCATGCTGATGGACCTCCGCGGCTCGCATGCGCAGGAGGTCACTCTCGGCAACCGCACGTTCCGCATCGTCGCGAACCCGGTGCTCGACGCGAACGGCGCGCGCGCCGGCACGGTGTTCGAGTGGACCGATCGCACGCAGGAAGTCGGCGTCGAGGCGGAAATGCAGAGCATGCTGTCCTCGGTGCTGGCCGGCGACCTCGAGAAGCGCATCGCGCTCGAGGGTAAGCAGGGCTTCTTCGAGGCGATGAGCCGCGGCGTCAATCACCTGGCCGACAACATGGCGGAAGTGGTGCGGCGCGTGAAGGCCGCGGCGAGCGAGGTCTATCGCGGCGCCGAGGAGATCTCGGCCGGCAACGCGAACCTCTCGCAGCGTACGGAAGAGCAGTCGTCCTCGCTCGAGGAGACCGCCTCGTCGATGGAGGAGATGACCTCGACCGTCAAGCAGAACGCGGACAACGCCGGTCAGGCGAACCAGCTCGCCGTCGCCGCGCGCGATCAGGCGGAGAAAGGCGGCGCGGTGGTCGCGCAAGCGGTGCGCGCCATGGCGGACATCAACGACGCCTCGCGCCGCATCGCCGACATCATCGGCGTGATCGACGAGATCGCGTTCCAGACCAACCTCCTCGCGCTGAACGCGGCGGTCGAAGCCGCGCGCGCCGGTGAGCAGGGCCGCGGCTTCGCGGTGGTCGCAAGCGAAGTGCGCAGCCTCGCGGGCCGCTCCGCGACGGCGGCGAAGGAGATCAAGGACCTCATCCAGGACAGCGTGCGCAAGGTGCAGGACGGCTCGGTGCTCGTCACCCAGTCCGGCCAGACGCTCGAGCAGATCGTCGCGTCGGTCAAGAAGGTCTCGGACATCGTCGCCGAGATAGCGGCGGCCTCGCGCGAGCAGTCGTCGGGCATCGAGCAGGTAAATCGCGCCGTCATGCAGATGGACGAGCTCACCCAGCAGAACGCCGCGCTCGTCGAGCAGGCGACGGCCTCGTCGCAGGCGATGGCGGATCAGGCGCGCGAGCTGAACGAGATGATGAGCCGCTACCGTGTGAGCTCGAGCGAGGTGCTGTCGCCGCCGGCCAGCGAGCGCGCGGCCGCGCCCGCCCCCGCCGCGCCGCCCGCGGCGAACAACGCCCCCGCGGTCGAGCGGCGCTCGAAGAATCGCCCGTGGTCCGGCAAGCGCGCGTCCGCGGCGACCGCGGCGAACGGCAGCGCCGGTCAGGCGGTTCCCGCGGTGGCGGCACGCAAGCAAGCCAGCAACTCCGATAGCGACTGGCAGGAATTCTGAGAGCTTCATTTTGAGACGCCACGCGTACGTCGTGCCGTTTCCCACGACGTACGCTCTTCCTTGCAGACACTGAATTGGAGGCCGCCGCTTGGCCCGCATTCTCACCGTGGACGACTCCGCAGCGATGCGGCAGATGGTCGAGGTCACCTTGACGAGCGCCGGTTACGAGGTCGAGCAGGCGTGCGACGGCCGGGAAGCCCTGAATATCGCCGGCACGAACACGTTCGATCTCGTCATCACGGACGTGAACATGCCCGAGATGGACGGGCTCAGCCTGGTGCGCGCGCTGCGCGGCATGCCGAGCTACCGCCACACCCCGCTTCTCGTGCTCACGACCGAAGCCACCGCGGAGCGCAAGAACGAAGGGCGCGAGGCCGGCGCCACGGGCTGGATCGTCAAGCCCTTCAATCCCGACAAGCTGCTTGCGACGGTGGCCAAGGTCCTGAAGTGACCCGCGCTATCGCCCGCGCCACACTGATCGAGCTGCCGACATGGACACCTCGACCACCTCACACACGCTGAAGCTGCGCGAGTTCGAGTTCGGCGAGGACGATTTTCAGGCGCTGCGTGCGCTCGTCCGCCAGGTCACCGGCATCAGTCTTTCCGAGCAGAAGCGCGAGCTCGTTTACGGGCGCCTCGCACGGCGCCTGCGCGCGCTGAATCTGAAGAGCTTCCGCGACTATCGCGCGCTGCTCTCGCAGGACGACGGCACCGAGCTCGTGCAGTTCTGCAACGCCATCACGACGAACCTGACCGCGTTCTTTCGCGAGCCGCACCACTTTGAGCACCTGAAGGAGGAGCTGCTCGGCCCGATGCTGAAGCACCCGCCGCCCGGGCGTCGCGTGCGGATCTGGTCCGCGGGGTGCTCGACCGGCGAAGAGCCCTACAGCATCGCGATGAGCGTGATCGAGGCCGTGCCCGACCTCGAGCGCTGGGACATCCGCATTCTCGCGACCGATCTCGACTCGGACGTCGTCGAGAAGGCGCGGCGCGGGGTCTATGCCGCCGACCGGCTGCAGACGCTCTCCGCCGAGCGCCGGGAGCGCTTCTTCGAGCCGTATCCCGACGCCAAGGAGCCCTCGTACAAGGTGCGCCGGGAAGTCGCGCGACTGCTCACCGTGAAGCAGCTGAACCTCATGCACGCGTTCCCGATGAAGGGCCCGCTCGACGCCATCTTCTGCCGGAACGTGGTCATCTACTTCGACAAGGAGACGCAGCGCGACCTCGTCGCGCGCATCTCGCGCCTGCAGCGACCGGGGGACCTGCTGTTCCTCGGGCATTCGGAAACGCTGTTCAAGGTCTCCACGGACTACACCCTGATCGGACGCACGATCTACCGCCGCAGCTGAAAGCCTTCGCATGCAGGAATTCGCCACCCATATCGACCGACCGGAGCCGCCGCCCATGGTGCGCGGCTTCGAGCAGCTGCAGCGCTTCTGGGAGCCGGACACGCAGCGCTGGACCGTGAAGATCCTGCCGGGTGAGTACTACGTGACGCGCGCCGACGAAGCGATCACGACCGTGCTCGGCTCGTGCATCTCCGCCTGCATCCGCGACCCGGTGGTGAACGTCGGCGGCATGAATCACTTCATGCTTCCCGAAGACAACTCCGTGCGCGCGCCGGGCAGCAAGGAACCACCCGTGCTCGCGACCCGATACGGCTCGCATGCCATGGAAAGTTTGATCAACGATCTGCTGAAGCTCGGAGCGCGCCGCGGCCGGCTCGAGATCAAGATCTTCGGCGGCGGGCGCGTGCTCTCCGCGATGACCGACATCGGCGCGCGTAACATCGAGTTCGTGAAGAGCTATCTCGCGCTCGAGCGGCTGCCGATCGATGCGCAGGACGTAGGCGGCGAGCAGCCGCGCAAGGTCATCTACTTCCCGAGCGACGGCAAGGTGAAAGTGCGCAAGCTGCGGCCCATCGAGAACCGCGGCATCAGCGACCGCGAGCGGCTGTACATGGATAGCCTGCGCGCCACGGAGGACGGCGGCGACATCGAGCTCTTCACATGAGCGGCGCGAAGAAGATCCGGGTGCTGATCGTCGACGACTCGGCGCTCGTCCGCAGCATCCTGTCGGAAGTGCTCGCGCGCGATCCGGGCATCGAGGTCGTCGGCACGGCGAGCGATGCGCACATCGCCCGCGAGAAGATCAAGAAGCTGAATCCGGACGTGCTGACGCTCGACGTCGAAATGCCCAAGATGGACGGGCTCACGTTCCTGCACAACCTCATGCGCCTGCGGCCCATGCCGGTGGTCATGGTGTCGTCCATGACGGAGAAAGGCGCGGAGACCACGCTCGACGCGCTTGCGATGGGCGCGGTCGATTTCCTCGCGAAGCCGAAGATCGACATCGCGGCGAAGCTTCCCGAGTACTGCGAGGAGCTGATCGGCAAGATCAAGCTCGCGGCCGGCGCGCGCGTGCAGGCGCTCGATCCGACGCGCGCGGCGGCGACGCGCCCGAAGACCGTGAATCCCGTCGCGACCGACGTTCTGCCCCTCGCGCGCATCGCGGCTCGCAAGATGCGCACCACCGATCGCATCATCGCGATCGGCGCCTCGACGGGCGGCACGGAGGCGATCAAGCGCGTGCTGGTCGAGATGCCTGCCGACGCGCCGGGGATCCTCATCACCCAGCACATCCCGAAGGCGTTCAGCACCTCCTTCGCCAAGCGCATGGACGAGTGCTGCGCGATGACGGTGACCGAGGCGCAGGACGGGCAGCACGTGCTGGCCGGCCACGTCTACATCGCGCCGGGCGATCGGCATCTCTATCTGGTCCGCGACGGCGCGCGCTACGTGTGCCGGCTGGACGACGGCGCGCCGGTCAATCGGCACAAGCCGTCCGTCGACGTGCTCTTCAACTCCGTCGCCAAGTGCGCGGGTCAGAATGCCATTGGTGCGCTGCTCACCGGGATGGGAAAGGACGGCGCCAAGGGGCTGAAGGAAATGCTCGCCGCCGGCAGCCGCACGGTCGCGCAGGACGAAGCCACCAGCGTCGTCTGGGGCATGCCTGGCGAAGCCGTCGCGATCGGCGCCGCCGAAAGCGTCGTGCCGATCGAAGACATGGCGCGCCATCTGCGGGCGCTCGCGGAGGGAATGGACTTCACAAAACAGGCGGGCGCGCTGTAACGCCGCTTGCGGCCGTGGCAGTCTCAATTTTGGCGCGCGCCGGCCGTTATGGTGGATGTCCGCGTCGTGCGAGCACATGCGGGCAGGCGGGACGCCGCGTTTTCATGATCAAGGTGTGAGATGGCACAGAGCTCTCAGGCGGCCGATACCGGCATCAGCGATCCGGAAGCATTCGCGTTCGTGCAGGCCCTCGCAGCCGAGCTCTCGGCCGGCAAGGTCGAGCTGCCGAGCTTTCCCGATATCGCCA
>DASZSS010000486.1:0-1563 GCA_035548535.1 Steroidobacteraceae bacterium | reverse complement strand
CGGGTGCATTCTCGGGGAGATCTGTGTCGAGCAGCACTACCGGTGCGACGCCGCCCATGTGACTCTCGATCACGTACAGCCACGCGCCGACCCACACGGCGCGACCGGCGATGCGCACGGCGACCTTCGCATCGAGCGGCTGCGCCCAGCGCGCCGGGTCCCAGGTGGCCGCGCGTTCGATTTGCCGGCCGCGCTCATCGATGTCCTGGTGGAAATAGCCCTCACGGCTCACGAGCGCGACTCCGACGAGCGCGAGGCTCAAATCGGCAGCCGCGCGCAGGGTATCGCCGGCGAGCACACCCAGACCGCCCGCATAGGTCCGGATCTCGGAGCGCAGCGCGATCTCCATGGAGAAATAGGCGACCCGCGGTTCGCGCGTGAACTCCTGAAGATCGTGAGCCATGCGCGTGACTCAGCACCGCACCGAAGCCTGCGCCGCGACGATATCCCTCGCGAAAATCGACGGCGCGATGGCGAGTGGAGTTGCGCGCCTCATGAGCAAACCTCCGATCGGGACCGAGGCGTGCACTGTGAACCGCGAGCGCGGGCTGCTGAATGAGTAGCATGCCTGAGCCGGCTAGCTCATTTCCCGAGAGCGCTACGGGTTACTGCGCATACACGCGAGGCGCAGAGGGTGATGACGTCTCGACGTCGGTACCAACCGCGAGGGCGATCACGTGGACAAGTATTGGCTCGGCTCATATCCCGAGGGCACGCCTGCGGAGATCGATCCGGACGCGTATCCCTCGCTCGTCGCGATTCTCGAAGAGAGCTGCCGCAAGTTCGCAGACCGGCCGGCGTATCACAACTTGGGTACGACGCTGACCTTCCGCGACGTCGATCGTTTGTCTGCGCAGTTCGCCGCCTATCTGCACAGCGTCGGCATGCAGCGCGGCGATCGCGTCGCGCTGATGATGCCGAACCTGCTCCAGTACCCGATCGCTCTGTTCGGGACGCTGCGAGCCGGCATGACGGTGGTCAACACCAATCCGATGTACACGGCGCGGGAGCTGCGCCATCAGCTCAGCGATTCCGGCGCGCGCTGTATCGTCGTTCTGGAGAACTTCGCGCACGTCGTCGCGCAGGTGCGCGGCGAAACGCAGCTTGCGCATGTCGTGACGACCGCTGTCGCCGACATGGTGCCCTTGCCCAGGCGCGCCGCTGTCAACTTCGTGGTCCGCCACATAAAACGGATGGTGCCGTCGTACTCGATGCCCGGCGCAGTGAAGTGGCGCCACGCGCTCGCCGTGGGTGCCGCGCAACCTTTCGTGCGCGTCGCGGTGGGCCCGCACGATGTGGCTCTCTTGCAGTACACCGGCGGAACCACGGGGATTGCCAAGGGGGCGGTGCTCACCCATCGCAACATGGTGGCCAATCTGCTGCAGGTCGCCGCCTTTTGGCAGCAGCTCATCGAGCCCGGCCGCGAAGTCGTGATCACACCGCTGCCGCTCTATCACGTCTTCTGCATGACCTGTAATTGCCTCGTGTTCATGCAACACGGCGCGGTGAACGTGCTGATCACGAATCCGCGCGACATCCCCGGGTTCGTCAAGGAGCTGCGCC
>DASZSS010000485.1:0-25088 GCA_035548535.1 Steroidobacteraceae bacterium | reverse complement strand
GGACCAAGATTATCCCGCATGCCTTCGGCGAGCGTGCGGTGTTGAAGCTGATGTACGCAGCGTTGCTCCGCGCGAGCCAGACCTGGCGCCGCGTGGTCATCAGTGAGTTCGAGTTGAAACAGATCGATGACATCGAGCGCGGCGAACGGTGGAGCGCCCAATGAACTTTCTGCGGTTGAGACAGGTAGTCAGTGTGACGGGCCTGTCGCGTATGACTATCGGGCGGCTTGAGCGGGCGGGCGAGTTTCCGCGACGTCGCCAGCTAGGCGCACGTTCGGTGGCGTGGGTTCAGAGCGAGGTGGAGGAGTGGATCGAGTCGCGGCCGACAATTTCAGGCGGGCGCGCATGTCGCCCCAGCGTCGTCTCCTGACAGGCTAACAATTAGGAATGGTCGGGTGTCCCGCCGTCGAGGTCCGGCGGGGGTAGCGGAGCAATGGCGCGCTCATAAATCTCGACGAGTCTCACCAACGCATCAAGCCGATCGCCTTCCGGAGTATTCGCCCTTGCATTCATCAGGCGTTCTATCTCGCCGAGTGCGGCGTGATAGTCAGCGGTTGTCGTGATCAGAGTCAGATTCATCGCGTGGTCTCGGTTGAGGCGACCCGGTACGTGCTCAGACCGTGCGCTCGGTCAGGTCCGGGCGCTTCAATGGTTGAATGGCGCGCTCGACCTTCTTGCCGATCTTCTGACTCGCGATCTCAAGGTCGTACTGGCTCTGCAGGTTCTGCCAGAGCTGCGCCGTCGTGCCGAAGTAACGGGACAGGCGAAGTGCCATCTCGGCCGTCACCGCCCGGCGTCGGCGCACGATCTCGTTGACGGTAGGTACAGACACGCCAAGCTCCTTCGCGAGCTTATAGGAACTCAGTTCCAGAGGCTCCATGAAGTCATGGGCCAGAATGTCGCCGGGGTGTACCGGCCGAAGTCGCTTCGCTGCCATCGTCATTCTCTCCGTTCGGAACTCACGGGCAGGCCCGTCAGTGGTAGTCCGTTAACTCCACATCAGACGCGTCGCCACTGTCCCATCTGAAGCAGATGCGCCATTGCTGGTTGACTCGAATGCTGTACTGGTCCTTGCGGTCGCCTTTCAGCGCTTCGAGGCGATTGGAGGGCGGAATCATCAGGTCGCGCAAGTCGCTGGCCGCATCGAGATACTTCAGTTTCTCGCGCGCCCGCTGCTGAATCTGGCCGTCCATGCCCTTCACGAACTCACCTCGGAATATGGCCTCGGTCTGTTTGTCCTTGAAGGATCTAATCATGGTGGATATTAAAGCCTCGCGTTATTAACGGCAAGCGTTATCAAGTACGATATTTCCGAAACCGGGAGGGGCCGGCTGGCCCGGCGCCCTCCCAAGCGGACACGTGTTTATGGCGGAACGTGATGGCTCGCGGCCATCAGCATTCGCGTTGTTTTTGTGCAATTTCTCAGCTCGTAGTCCTTGCTCCTGCCTGCCGGCTGCCGCCAGCGTGCGCGCCCACAGGCGCGCGAGCGGCCCGGGTTGCTGCAGAAGGATCAACGGCTCTCGCACGAACACGATGCCGTCTCCGCCCCAGCCGATTTCAAACAGCCGCAGCTCGTGGTCCTCGCTCTCGCCTTCTTCGATGCAGGTCCGTGCAGGCTTCACGTTGCAGATGCGGTAGTCCACGTCCTCCGGACGCACGCCTTCGAGTCCCGCCACCGCTGTGGCGATCCTCAGTCGCGCGCCTCTCTCGGTCGTCACATCCACATACGCTGTGCGCTCCGGCAGCGACAGGAGCACGGGTTGAACGTGTCCGCGCCACACATGGCGAAGATCGACGGTGCTGGCGCTCACGACGTCACCTGCTGAAGCTGGAGATCGACGTCGCTATGCGTCTCGTTGAGCGCCTGAACGGCGACCTCAAGCGACACGGCGATCGAGCCGATGAGCGGTTTGTGCTCCAACGACTGCAGCGCCATAGAGCAAACCCCCGCCTGTGCGATGGCGCGGGAGAGGCGTTCTAGTAGCGCGCCTCTCTCGTCCTCGTCGGCGTCGGGCGTGCTCGGCTCCGGCCGGGCGGAGGCGCTTTCAGGTCGATGAGCCGGCGCAGGCCGGGATGCTTTGGAAGAGGGCGCCTTCGGGCGCTTGATACGATTGCGGGTAGCCATGGCTCGTTCCTCGAGAACGGGTTGTGGTTAGCCGTTCGCCGGGGTGCTAGCCCCGGCGGGCGGCGCCTATGGCAGCCCAGGAAAAGGATGGGGGTGCTGGTGGGGGTACTCAGTCGGCCGTCAGTCGCGAAACGCCGAAGAATCCGCGCGTTAGCGGCCTATTTGATGGCCTCCCACCCCCACCATTTGCAAGCCCTCGATCATGTCGCGATACGCGCTCGAGCCGAACGGGAAGATCGAGGTCGCATCGAAGAGGGTGCCCGCAGTCAAGCGAGCTTCATCGCCGTTTGCCGGACATCTGCCGCGCCGCGTCTGGGGCGCTGAGGCAACGGATTGGCCAGAGCCGTCTCATTTGACGGCTCGCGCATGGAAGTCTCGTATCAAAGCAGCGATCTCACGGGCGTGGTCTTCGAGCGCAAAGTGACCCGTGTCGAGCAAGTGCAGCTCCGCCTTGGGTAGGTCGCGCAAGTACGCCTGCGCGCCGGCGGCGGGGAAGATCGCGTCGTTCTTGCCCCATGTGATGAGCGTGGGCGGCTGGTGCTTGCGAAAGTAGCTCTGCCATTCCGCGTAGCGCGGCGGATTGGATCGATAGTCGTAGAGCAGCGCCAACATGATCTCCTTCCGCCCCGGCTCGCTGAGCAGAGCACGCTGCAATATCCAACTATCCGGAGAGATCCATTCCGGGTTGCGCACGCCGTGCGTGTAGTTCCACTCCAGCGCCTCGTCCGACATCGCGGCGGCACGGATCTTCTGAAAATTCGCTGCGGAAGGGGCGCGCCATAGTTCGCGCGGCAGCGCCCAGAACGACTCAGGCAATCCCTCCTCGTAGGCGTTCGCGTTCTGCAGGATCAGAAACGAAACCTTCTGCGGATGCCGGCTGGCGAGGCGAAATCCGACCGGACCGCCGAAGTCCTGCATGTAGAGCCCGTACTTCTGCAGGGACAGTGCCTCGGTGAATTTCTCGACCACATCTGCCAAGTGATCGAACGTGTACGCGAACGCTTGCGGCGATGGCGCATCGCTGTACCCGAAGCCAGGATAGTCCGGCGCGATCAAGCGGAAATCGCCGTCCAGCTCGGCCATGAGATCGCGGAACATGAACGATGACGCGGGGAAGCCATGCAACAACAGGATGACCGGCGCGCCGGCAGGTCCAGTCTCCCGGTAGAAGATGTTCAGCCCGTCCACTCGAACGCTTCGATACCGAACGTGCGACGGATTCGCGGCTTCCATCACCCGTGTCGCGGCACCGGAAGTGCCAGCGGCGAATGCGTACGGCTGAGTCAGTTGCAGGCAGAACAATGCGGCAGTCGCGGCAAACGATCTTGCGTCCATGGGCGTCTCCGGAGGCGGTAACTAGATAAGAAGCGAATATCAGGTTACCTCTGCCGCGTAACTTGTCAAGACGGATTTATCTGGTTACATTGCATGCATGGCAGCAGCGTCCCCCGTGTTTCTCGGCGGCCATCCTGCCCTCGACTTCTTGAACACCGCCTTCACCCCGGACGGCGTGCAGGTCGAAGTCCTGGAGGACGGGCGCGCATTACTCGACTGGCTCGTGGCTGCGGAGCTTCTCGAGCGGTCCGCCGCGAATTCGCTTGCACAGCGCCTGGGTACCAAGGCTCTCAACTCCGCGGCGAGCGGCGCACGCGAGCTGCGCGAACGGACTCGCGCGTGGTTGGAAGGAGCGCGGGGTAAGACACCCAGACGCAACTTGCGTGCTGAGCTGGGGTGGCTGAATGAGCTGCTTTGCCGGGGCGTATGGCGACGTCAAGTAGTCGCAGGTGAGACCGGGCCGAGCGCGGCGGAGGCGCTCGATGTGGATACGGCCGATGCGCTACTCGCATTGCTTGCCTGGCAGATCGCGTTGCTGCTCACCCAGGAAGATCTGTCCCTCATCAAGCAGTGCGCGGGGCCAGGTTGCACGATCTGGTTTCTGGATCGCACCAAGGCGCATCACCGCCGATTTTGCAGCGCCGCGGCCTGCGGCAATCGAGCGAAAGTCGCCGCCTTCAGAGATCGACGTCGCCAGGAGTAACGGTCAGATCTCCCCCTTACGCTGGCGCCGCGGCCCGGTTCCGCCGGCGGCTGTTGGTGACGGCTGCCGAGAGCTTCATGAGATTTCTTCCGTAGCGAGACAAAAGGAGTATGGAAATTTACGGAGGCGGATGTGCGGCACTTCTTCCAGAGTGCCGTACCCATCACCATGGCGCAGCTGCACGACTTCTACGATGTCATGGACTGTGAGTATCGAGGGAAACTCGTGCTGAACGGCGCGCTATACGACTTCTCCATCAATGGGGGCTCGTAGGGCGAGATTCGCACGATTGAAGCGCCGGTGGTCAGCAAGATCTGCGGGTGCAGGCGCGAGTGCGCGAGCCTGTTTCCGTTCGGTGCTTCTGATGATAGCGAGCCATGAACACGTCTCGCACAGCGCGAGACCGGAGCAGAAGCCTTCGCTCCTGCTCCGCCCTCAACGCTCATCCCGATTCCTGCACAGTGCCAGGCGAATCGATCTGAGTCGCCCGACGCTACGCGACGCAGGTCGACCGCCGGACGGCAGAGCGCCGGCGGATGACACCGACTCCCACGAGACCTAGCCCGAGCAACGCGAGCGCCGTCGGTTCCGGCACCGCCGTGGGCTTGTAGAGCCAAATCCCGGTTGTGCTGTCGCCAAGATTCTTCGGATAGGCGGTGTCGAACGCCGCTTCGTCGAGAAGGCCGAACGGGCTGTCCTTCAGGTAGGCGAGCGTCGCGGTGTTGGCGGTGGCCGAACGCGTGATGCCGCGCACCTCGCGATACGCGCTCGAGCCGAACGGGAAGATCGACGTCGCATCGAAGAGGGTACCGATGGCATTCGCGATGTCCGCGTCGGCCGCCGCCGCGTAGCTGGTCGTGCCGGTGGGGAACTGGGTGCTTCCCGGCTGGATGATCGCGTCGAATAGACCGAGCACGTCGGCATTCTCGGCCCAATACCAGCCATCGACATCGACCGAGCCGATGCTACCGGAGCACACGCCGGTGCCGCATTGGCTCGCGATCTGCAGCCAGCTGAACCCGGTGGTGTCGGTGAGCTGCCGCCAGTCCTTGCCGTCGATGACCACGGCATTGGCGCTCTGCGCGCCGGCCAGGCTCAGGACGAGCATGGCAATCAGTCTGAAACGCATGTCCTTCCCTTCTCCGCTGTTGGTGTGACTGCAGGTATACGCGGAAAGGGCGCGCGGACCGGCTCATCGCCAATCGATAAATCTGGGTAGGTCGCCGTGCAATTTGGGTAACGCCTGCCGATTTGGGCCGGCGGGGAGCGGCGGATGATCAGGCTCGCCCGGACTCGCCGGGCGATACCGGACCGCATCCATGCCTCGCTACCTGGTAGAACGAGAGTTTCCGGAAGGCCTCAACATTCCCATGAACGCGGATGGCGCCGCGCTCACGCGCAGGGTGTGCGACAACAATGCCGAATTTTCCGTGACCTGGGTCTTCTCGTACGTCACGCCGGACCGCAAGCGCACCTTCTGCATCTACGACGGCCCCTCGCCGGAGGCCATTCGCCGCGCGGCCGACTGCAACAAGCTGCCGGTCACCCGCATCACCGAAATCCGTGTGCTCGACCCGTACTTCTTCCTATGAACACATTATCGAAATCGATTCAGGTCGGCGTGGCCGGCCTCCTGCTGGCGACCGCCGTCGCCGTTCCCGCTCACGCTACCGACGCCGTCATGGTCCGCTACGACGATGTGAACCTCGCGACGCCCGCCGGAAACGCGATACTGTATCGGCGCATCGAGCAGGCCGCGAAGATCGTTTGTCCGGATTATCCGGCCGGCGACGTCAGGCGGATCAGGATCTCACGTCCCTGTTATCAGGAGGCGGTAGCCCATGCCGTTGCCAGCATCCACAAGCCGTCGCTCACCGCGTTTTACATCCGCAGTAACGATGGTCCGCTCTCCACGCCGGGGCACTGATATCGCGCCGGCCGGCAGCTCCTGAATGGAGCTGCTCGAGAGGGAGCGCCAGCTCGTCAGCTTGGGCGAGTGGCTGGGCGCCGCCATCGAACGCGGCGGCGTGCTGGTCTTGCTTGCCGGCGAAGCCGGGATCGGCAAATCCGCTCTCATGCAGGCGTTCGCGAATCAGCAGCGCGGCGCGGTGCGTGTGCTGTGGGGGTCTTGCGATGCGCTGTTCACGCCGCGTCCGCTCGCGCCCTTGCACGACATCGCGCGTCAGACGCAGAAGTCCTTGCTCGCGGCCATCACGGTCGGCGACCGGGAAGCCATCTTCACCGCGGCGCTCGATGAGCTCGAGCGTGGCCCGCCGGCCCTGGTGGTTCTGGAAGACCTGCACTGGGCGGACGAGGCGACGCTCGATCTGCTGAAGTTTCTCGCGCGCCGTATCCAGCGCACGCGCGCGCTGGTCGTCGCCACGTATCGTGACGATGAGATCGGACCGCGTCACCCGCTGCGGCTCGTCATCGGCGAGCTGCCCCGCGCGAACGTGCATCGGCTGTATCTCGCGCCGCTCTCCGAGGCAGCCGTCGCCAAGCTCGCCCGCAACGCTGGCCGATCCTCGGAGGGTCTGCGCGAGATGACGGGCGGCAACCCCTTCTACGTGACGGAAGTGCTCGCCGCGGCGGCCGAAGCCGTGCCGGCGACGGTGTGCGACGCCGTGCTTGCGCGAGCGCTGCGCTTGAGTCCCGCCGCGCGTGAGATCGCGGAGCTCGTCTCCATCGTCCCGGGCAAGACCGAGTCCTGGCTGCTCGAAGAAGCCGTGGGCTGCGATGAAGCAGGCATCGAGAGCTGCCTCGCGGTGGGCATGATCCGCGGCGCCGACAACTCGCTCGCCTATCGTCACGAGCTGGCACGACGTGCGCTCGAAGACTCACTGTCGCAAGCCCGGCAGCAAGAGCTGCATACGCGCGTGCTGGAGATTCTTGCGCGGCGTTCGGGCGTTCCGCTCGCGCGGCTCGCGCATCACGCGGATCGCGCGAAGAACAAAAGCGAGGTGTTCCGCTTCGCGCGGCTCGCCGCTCAACAAGCGGCCGCGGTCGGCGCGCACCGCGAAGCGGCCTCGCACTATCGGCTCGCGCTGCAGAACGCGGAGGATCTCGACGACGAGTCGCGCGCGCATCTGCACGAGCAGCTCTCGTACGAGTGTTATCTGACGGATCAGATCGAATGCGCCGTCGAGGCGCGCCAAGCCGCGCTCGTGATCTGGCGCTCGCTGCGGGATCGCGCGAAAGAGGGCGATACGCTGCGCTGGCTCTCACGCCTTAGCTGGTTCGCGGGCCGTCGTGCCGACGCGGACCGGTACGCGGCGGAAGCCGTCGCCGTGCTCGAGCCTTTGCCGTCCGGGCCAGAGCTCGCGATGGCCTTCAGCAATCGCGCGCAGCTCGACATGCTGGCCGGCAAGGCCGAGACGGCCATCGACTGGGCGCTGCGAACCATTCGGCTCGCCGAGCCATCCGGCTATGACGAGATCTCGAGCCATGCGCTCAACAATCTCGGCGCCGCCCGCCTCACGATCGGCGACGCCGCGGGCGAGGTCGACCTGCATCGCAGCCTCGATATCGCGCTGGCGCGCGGACTGCAGGAGCACGCAGCTCGCGCGTACACGAACCTGTCTGCGATAGCCATCGCTCAGCGGCGCTACCACGATGGCGCGCGCTATCTGGCGGACGGTCTCGCTTATTGCGAACGACACGATCTCGACTCGTGGCGCTTGTACATGCTCGCATGGCGCTCGCGCGGCCGTTTCCAGCTCGGTGAGTGGAATCAGGCGAGCGAAGATGCGGAGGCGGTGCTGCGCCATCCGCGCACCGCGGCGATCACGCGCATCCCGGCGCTGACCGTGCTCGGCCATCTGCGCATTCGGCGCGGGGACACGGACGTCACCAGCCCGCTCGAAGAAGCGCGCAAGCTGGCGAGTGTCACGCAGGAAGCGCAACGGATTGGTCCGGTCGCAGTGGCGTATGCCGATGCGGCCTGGCTGGCCGGCGATCACGATGGCATCGTGCGTGAGGTGCAGCCGGCGTACGAGCTGGCCCTCCAAGGGCGCGATCCGTGGATCACGGGCGAGCTTGCCGTATGGCTGTGGCGTGCGGGCGCACTGCCGTGTCCTCCCACCAGTGCCGCGCCTCCTTATGCGCTCGAGATGAACGGCAATTGGCGAGCAGCCGCTGATGCGTGGCGTTCGCTCGGATGCAGCTACGATTACGCCATGGTGCTCGCCTGGCATGGCGGCGAATGCGAGCAGCTCGAATCGCTCTCCGTGATGGAGCAACTCGGCGCGACGGCAGCCGCCGCAGCCTTGCGTCGGATGATGCGGGCGCAGGGTGTGCGGAAGATTCCGCGCGGTCAGCGAAGCTCCACCCGGAGCGATCCGCATGGGCTCACGCGCCGGGAGGCCGAGGTGCTGAAGCTGCTTTCGGAAGGGCTGCGCAACTCGGCCATTGCCACGCGGCTCTTCGTATCGACGAAGACTGTCGATCATCACGTTTCCGCGATTCTGATGAAGCTCGGCGTACCCTCGCGCGCGGAAGCGGTCGCCATGGCACGCAAGCGGCGCGAAGGAGCGGAGGGCTGACGACGCTGAGCGGCGCAGTGGCGCAGGCATGCTGGCGTCATCCGGATCGCGAGTGTCAGACTCGCCCGATGAGCCCGCTTCTGACTTTGAAGGTGCACCAGACATTGCTCGCCGCGAGGGAAGCGGGCGCGAGCGAAGCCGAGTGCTCGCTCGATCTCGAGCGTACGCGCGAGCGGGTGCTCGTGCGAGCGCGCGAATGGGTCTGGCAGGGACGCAGCTTTCCGTATCCCGAAGCGCTGAAGGACCGCACGATCTACTACTGGACAGGCGCAGAGTTCGCGCCGGTCGCGCGCTTCACGACCTCCCTAATCAAGCTCGTCCCCACGGAATGGGGGCCGCCGACCTTCGAGATCGACGGCATCAAGATGCTGCCGACCGCCACTCTTTCTCCTTACGAGGATGCGGAGCGCAAGGTCGCCTCGATCCAGCCCGAAGGCAAAGTCGTGCTGGATACGTGCGGTGGACTGGGCTACTTCGCCGAGTGGTGTCTGCGCAAGAAGGCGAGAAGTGTGCTGTCGTACGAAAAGAATCCGGACGTGATCTGGCTGCGCACGCTCAATCCTTGGTCGCCTCGAGAGGGCGGCGCGTTGACGCTGACGCAAGGCGACATCGCGCACGAGATCGCGGCGCTACCGAGCGCTTCGGTCGACGCCATCCTGCACGACCCGCCGCGCTTCGGAATCGCGGGGGAGCTGTATTCGCAAGCGTTCTACGATCAGCTCGCTCGCGTGTTGAAGCGCCGAGGCAGGCTCTTTCACTACACCGGCACGCCGAACAAGCTCACGAGCGGACGCGATGTGCCGAACGAGGTGGCCACGCGGTTGCGGCGTGCGGGTTTCACCACGGAGTTGAAGGGCGATGGCGTGCTAGGCATTCTGTCGGCTCGCTGAAGGAGTGCTTGCCGATGTGCCGGAATATCAGGACGCTCTTCAACTTCGAGCCGCCCGCGACCGATGCGGAGATTCACGCGGCCTCGCTGCAGTTCGTGCGCAAGCTCACCGGCTTCAATGTGCCGTCGAAGGCGAACAAGGCGGCGTTCGACCGCGCGGTCGAGGAGGTCGCCGCCGCGGCCCGCGTGCTGAT
Organism: Steroidobacteraceae bacterium; assembly: GCA_035548535.1. Classification (GTDB taxonomy): domain Bacteria; phylum Pseudomonadota; class Gammaproteobacteria; order Steroidobacterales; family Steroidobacteraceae; genus JADGHX01. Next base: position 15,301 of record DASZSS010000485.1, on the reverse strand, counting down.
CGACTCCCTCGTGACGACGGCCGAGCCGCGCGATCGGGAAGTCGAGGCGGCGCGCGCCAAAGCCCGTGCCGCCGCACGCTTCGGCGGCGGCTGATCCGCCCGGCGGCCGGCGCGGACCGCGCGCGAGCCTCACCACTTCAGATCGTCGGGAACGACGAAGTCCTTGTACGGATCGTTCTCGTCGACCGGCGCGGGCTCGTCCTTCAGCGAGATCACCACTCGCGGATCGCGCTGCCGGATGCGGTCGGCAATGGCCGCCGGCACGATCTCGCTCTTCCCCTCGAATCGCACGATGCACAGCGAGCCGTTGTTGATACCCTCGCGCAGCGCGGCGTCGACGAGGATGAAGCGCAGCTTGCTCCCGTGCACGAAATTGAAGCGGTCCTCGCTGTCCAGCACCTTCGGCAGCTTGTGCTGCTCGATGAGCTGACGGATTTCCGCGGCGCGCGCCTTCGCCTGCGCATTGAGCTCCCGCTGGCGATTGAGCTCCGCATCGCGCGCCGCCTTCGCCGCGCGCGCCCGATCGGCCGCGAGCTGCTGCTCGGTCTTCTGCGGCGGTTGCTTGCGGGACGGCTGCGGACGTTGCTGTCTCTGCTGTTGCTGCTCCGTCGCGCGCACCTGCTTTTCGGTGACGAGGCCGGCTTTCAACAACTGTTCGCGAAGTGTCGAGCTCACGTTCTGATCCTGGGGGCTTGTCGGCGCCCTATCTTAGCGCGGCCGCCGCCCGGATCGATCGTCGCGCCATTGAAGCCGCCGAGGCCGCCCTCATGTCGGGCGGATGCCTTCGCGCCGCTTCCTCACGATCCTGGGAATCCTCGCTCTCGTGCACGTCTATGTCGGCTGTCGCTTGCTGCCGGCACTTCCCGTCCCGACCGGCGCTCGGGTTGCAGGCGGAATCCTGTTGACGGTGTCCTTCGTCTCGATGCCGCTCGGGTTCTTCGCCCGCTCGTTCCGCAACCGGGTGTGGGGCGATCGCGTCGCGGCCTTCGGGCTCTTCATGATGGGGCTCTTCTCGTCGCTGTTCGTCTTCACGCTCCTGCGGGATGTCGTTCTGGCACCCACGGTGCTCCTCGTCTCAGCGTCGCAACTCCCGCAGACGCTGACCGCCTCGGCCGCCCTCGCGGCGGCACTCGCGCTGTTCGCGACCGGCGTGGGCTTCGTGAACGCCCGGCGGCGCGCGGCGATCGTGAAGGTGGACGTTCCCATCCGAAACCTTCCCGCCGCGCTCGAAGGCTTTACGATTGCGCAGATCAGTGACATCCACGTCGGCCCGACGATCAAGGCGCCCTATGTCGAGGCCATCGTGGACGCCGTGAATGCGCTCCAGGCCGACCTCATCGCCGTGACGGGCGACATGGTCGACGGGTCGGTGCGCGATCTCGCGGACCATACCGCGCCCCTCGCGCGGCTCACGGCAAGGTACGGCGCGTACTTCGTCACCGGCAATCACGAGTATTACTCCGGCGAGCCCGCGTGGACCACGGAGTTCAAGCGGCTAGGGCTACGCGTGCTGATGAACGAGCACGTCGTGCTGACGCATGAGGGCGTGCGGCTCGTCGTGGCGGGTGTCACGGACTACAGCGCGCATCATTTCGATCCGGCGCAACGAAGCGATCCGGCCGTGGCGCTCGCGAACGCGCCGGCGGATGCCGCCGCGCGCATCCTGCTCGCGCATCAGCCGCGTTCGGCGCCGGCCGCGGCTGCGGCCGGGTTCGATCTGCAACTCTCGGGCCACACGCACGGCGGGCAGTTCTGGCCCTGGAATTTCTTCGTCCGCCTGCAGCAGCCGTTCACGGCGGGCCTGCACCGGCTGAACGATATGTGGATCTACATTAGTCGCGGCACCGGGTACTGGGGCCCGCCGAAGCGTTTCGGCTCGCCGTCAGAGATCACCCACCTGCGGCTCGTGCGCGCGAGCTAGCGCATCGACCGCACTCCGGAGGACCGCACCCCAAGCGATAGCTGCTGCGGCTCATGCGCGCGGGCTAACGACGCATCGGCACGCGGGCCACGCGATCGCCCTTGTAGCTGCCGATCCAGTACTCGTTGCCCACCTCGAGCACGGTCGTGCCGCCTTCGAAGCTGCTGTTGCCCGCGTACGTGAGGAGACGTGTGGTCTTCAGCGTCTTCGGGTCGATCTTCACCGCACCCGAGCCCACATAGCAGCCGGGCGGCCGGCACTCGAACACGTCCGGCATCTTCGACGCCTGTCCGGCGGCGAGCAGTGACCCGTCCTTCATCCAGCGCAGGTTGTCCGTGAGAATGCCGGTCGGGATCGCGTCACGCTTCGTCCAGGTGTTGCCGGTGCGTTCGAAGCGCACGACTTCCTGAGCCGGCCAGCCGGCGACGTAGAGCCACTTGCCGTCCTGCGAGAGGACGAGGCCGTTCGGTCCGGAGGCCGCGCTGTCCGGCAGCGTCGTCCAGCCGGACGAGGGGTGCCACTCGAGCACATTTCCCGTGACCTGACTCGCGCCCATCTTCTTGAACGCGTCCGCGTCCTTGGGATCGTGAAAGTTGCTCGTGATGAAGCCACCGTCGGGCAGCCCGACGACGCCGTTGCCGGACGCATGGTCGGGGTACACGACGCAGCCGACCCACGTCACGCGAGGCGTCTTGCCGGTCGCGTCCAGCTCGAACACTTCGATGGACTCGCGACCGCCGTGATTCACGGCGAAGATCGTGCCCTTGCCGCGAGCCGTCGACCGCAGGTCGATGCCGTGGCTGCCGAACGAGCTCTGCGGCAGCGGGCCGGGGCAGGCGCCATACCGCGTCTTGTCCTGTTGCTCGCGAGCGCTATCGGCAGGGGAGAGAGCGACGACCGAATGGGTCTTGGCACTCACCGCATAGATGTGAGACTTGCCGACGCCCATCGTGCTGACGAGCACCCAGTCGGTGTGGGGCACGGCGATCAAGTCCTCGGGTGCGTTCAAACCGCAAATGAACTCGGCGCCGCCGGCCGGCTCGCAACCGGCCGCCTGGGCCGAGCGGGCGCCGAACGCGGCTGCTGCGCAAACCACTCCGGCCAATAGCCATGATTTCGTGTTCATCCAACCCCCCTGTGTTCCTGCCGCGGATGATGCCGCACTAGGGATCGTCGCGCCGCTGAAAGATCCGCTCTGACCGCACCAGAGGCTCGAAGGCATGCGCATGCGCCGAGTAGCGCAGCGATTCCTTCGCGCCGATGCCCAGGAAGCCCCGCCGGCAGAGCGCATCCCGGAACAGCCCGATCGCACGGCTCTGCAGCTCCGCGTTGAAATAGATCAGGACGTTGCGGCAGGAGACGAGCTGCACTTCCGCGAACACGCTGTCGCTCGCGAGACTGTGATCGGAGAACACGATGTGCTGCTTGAGCGACTTGTCCATGACCGCGCGCCCGTACGCGGCCGTGTAGTAGTCCGAGAGGGACGAGTGTCCGCCGGACTTGCGGTGGTTCTCCGTGAAGCCCGCCATTCGGTTCGCGTCGTAGATCCCGGCTTGCGCCGTGCGCAGCACGTGCGGATTGATGTCGGTGCCGTAGATGAGCGTGCGCGAGAGCAGGCCCTCTTCGCGCAGGAGGATGGCGAACGAATACGCCTCTTCGCCGGTGCTGCAACCCGCCACCCATACCTTCAGCGAGGGATAGGTCCGCAGCACCGGCACGACGTGCTCGCGCAGCGCGCGGAAGTAGCTCGGGTCGCGAAACATCTCGCTCACCGGGACCGTGAGAAAGTCGAGCAGCTGCGGAAAGATCGCCGGGTCGTGCAGCACCCGGTCCTGCAGCTGCGAGAGCGTCGCGCATGAGAAGTGCGCCATCGCGGAGAGTATCCGGCGCTTCAGAGAAGCGCGCGCATACTGCCTGAAATCGTAGTGGTACTTGAGGTAGATCGCTTCGATGAGCAGCTGCAGCTCGATGTCGACGTCGTGGAAAGCGCCGCTCACGTCGGCTCACCGCGGCATCCAGATCCGGATCAGCGACAGGAGCTTCTCGATGTCCAGCGGCTTCGCGATGTAGTCGTTGGCGCCGGCCGCGAGGCACTTCTGCTGATCGTCTTTGCGCGCCTTCGCAGTGAGCGCAATGATCGGAAGCTTGCTCCACTCGGGCTGCTTGCGGATTTCCTGCATCGCCGTGATGCCGTCCATCTCGGGCATCATGATGTCCATGAGCACGAGATCGATGCCGTGGTCGCCGTCGCGGCGCGCGCGCTCGAGCGCGGCGAGCGCTTCGCGCCCGTTGCGCGCCACCTCGAGCCGCACACCCTTCGGCTCGAGCAGGCTCGTGAGCGCGAAGATGTTGCGCGCGTCGTCCTCGACGATCAGCACGCGCCGGCCGTCGAGCAGCGACTCGCGGTTGCGCGCGGCCTGCAGCATCCGCTGGCGATCCATGGGCAGCTTGGATTCCACCTGGTGCAGGAAGAGGGTGACTTCATCGAGCAGCCGCTCGGGCGAGCGCGCATCTTTGATGATGATGGAGCGCGAGAAGCGGCGCAGCCGCTGTTCTTGCTCGCGCGTGAGCGTGCGCCCCGTGTACACGATCACCGGTGGGAACGAGACGTCGTCGCGCTGGGCCATTTTCTCGAGCAGCTCGTAGCCGCTCAGGTCCGGCAGGCTCAGGTCGACGACCATGCAATCGAACGTCACGCTCTGCAGTTGCGTGAACGCTTCGCCGGCGGTCGCCACGGCGGTGATCTGCACATCCTCGCTGGCCAGCAGGTGCCGGATGCTCTCGCGCTGGCTCGGATCGTCCTCGACGACGAGCACGCGTCGCAGGGTCTGCGATGACTTCGCTTCGAGACGGCGCAGCGCTTCGATGAGCTTGTCGCGGTTCACGGGCTTCATTGCGTAGCCCACGGCGCCGAGCTCGAGCGCTTCCTGCGCGACCGTGGCGACGGAGGCGACGTGTACCGGGATGTGGCGGGTCTGCGGGTCGCGTTTGAGCTGGTCGAGCACGCCGAGCCCGGAGTGATCGGGAAGCTGGATGTCGAGCAGGATGCCGCTCGGGCGGTACAGGCGTGCGGCGAGCAGCGCATCGGATGCCGTGTGCGTCACGACGCATTGGAAGCCCTGCTCGCGAACGAGGTCGCGCAGGATGGCGGCGAAGCGAGTGTCGTCCTCGACGATGAGGATGACGCGCGCGCCCGGCTTGATGCGATCGCGATCGTCGTCCATGGCGATCGGAGTCAGTCGCTCGCTCGGCCGGGGCTCCGGGACGGCGGCCAACGGGTACACGGCTGGGGCCGGTGATTGCGCCGGCGGCGTGGCGCGGGCCATGCCGCTCGATACACCGGCGTCGAGCACGGAGGCCTGCGCCGCCGCGCGCGATCCCGATCCTGCATGGCTCGGCGTCGCGCCGCTCGACCCCGCGCCGCTCGATCCAGTGCCGTCGAGCACGCTGCTGGTCGACGTGCGGCCCGTGGAGGCCGCGCCGCTCGCGAATGCGCTTCCCGCCCGCCATGTCGTGCGCCCCGTGTACACCGCAGGCAGCGTCACCGTGAAGGTGCTGCCCTGACCGGGGACGCTATGCAAAGTGACATCGCCTCCGAGCATCCGCGCGAGGTCGCGCGAGATGGACAGCCCGAGGCCGCTGCCGCCATAGCGCCGATGCGTCCCGCCATCGGCCTGCCGGAACGCCTCGAAAACGAGCTCCTGCTGCTCGGGCGCGATGCCAATGCCGGTGTCCCGCACCGCGAAGGCGACCCCGCCGTCCGCGGCAGGGGCGGCCTGCAGGGTCACTTCCCCGCGCTCGGTGAACTTCAGCGCGTTGGCGAGCAGGTTGCGCAGGATCTGCCCGAGCCGCTGCGGGTCCGTCACGAGCTTCTCCGGCGTGCCTGGCGCGATGGTCACGGCGAAGCGCAGTCCCTTGTCGCGCGCGATCGCCTCGAAATTCAGCGCCAGAGCGTGCATGGTGTTCGAGACGATCACCTCTTCGGCCTGCACCTCCATCTTGCCGGCTTCGATCCGCGAGAGGTCGAGGATGTCGTTGATGAGCGCGAGCAGCTCCTTCCCCGCGGAGGAAATGGTGTTCGCGAACTTGATCTGCTCCTCGGTGAGGTTGCCCGTGCGGTTGTCGGCGAGCAGCTTCGCCAGGATCAGCGTCGAGTTGAGCGGCGTGCGCAGCTCGTGGCTCATGTTCGCCAGGAACTCCGACTTGTACGCGTTCGAGCGCTCGAGCTCCGCCGCCTTCTCGGTGAGTGACGCCTGCGCGCGCGCCAGCTCTTCCTTCTGGTGTTCGAGAAGGCGCGTCTGCTCCTCGAGCTGCGCGTTGCTCTGCTGCAGCTCGGTCTGTTGCTCTTCGAGGCGGAGCTGCGATTCCTTCAGCGCGCGCGCCTGCACTTCGAGCTCCTCATTGCTGACGCGCAGCTCTTCCTGCTGGCTCTGGAGCTCTTCGGACTGCCGTTGCGTCTCGGCGAGCAGGTCTTCGAGGCGCGTGCGGTCGCGCGCGGAGCGCACGGCAACGCCAAGCGCTTCGGTCACGCGCGAGAGCAGCTCGAAATATTCAGGCTTCACGGGCCGAAAGAAGCCGAGCTCGAGGACGGCGTACACGACGCCATCGGCGCTCGCAGGCGCGACCAGCACTTCGCGCGTCTTGCCTTTGCCGACGCCGGAGGACACGTCGAGATACGCTTCCGGCACGTCGCGCACGTGCAGAGCGCGATTCTCCTTTGCAGCCTGGCCGAGCAGACCGTCCCCGGTGCGCAAGACCTCATCCCGATGCGACGGCGGGATGGCGTATCCGGCGACGCGCCGCAACTGCTCGTGGCTTTCCACCACGTAGAGCGCACCGACCGCCGCATCGAGATGTTCGGCGAGGAACTCGAGCACGCGATCGCCGAGCTGTTCGAGGCGCTGCTCGCCTTGAACGCGCAATGCGAACGCCGTCTGGCGCGAGCGAATCCACGCTTGCGCCTCACGCTGTCGGTAGTCGCGCGACGTCATGGTTCCCGCGGCCGCGATGAGCAGCAGGAGTAGGGCGGACCCCAGAATGGACACGAGCGCGGTCACGCGCGTCGACGCACGCCAATTCGCTTGGCGATCGGCGAGCAACTGTTGTTCGGTTCGCTCGATCTCCGTCGCGAGATCCCGAATGCGGGTCATCAATTCGCGGCCGGTATCCGTGCGCACCACCGCCTGCGCTGCCGTGACGTTGCCGGCGCGTGCGAGCTCGATCGTGCGATCGAGCTCGCTCATCTTTTGCGTGGCGACCGCCTCCAAGGCATCGACGCGCGAGCGCTGCTCGGGACTGTCGCCGGTGAGCCCGCGTATGGCCCGAATCTCGGCGGGCAGCGCACGCTTGGCATCCTCGTACGGAGCAAGGTAGGTCTCTTCACGCGTGAGCAGGAATCCGCGCTGGCCTGTTTCGGCGTCCTTCAATGAAGACAGCACGGCTTGCGTTTGCGCGATGACCTCCTGGGTGTGTGCGACGAGCGCCGCGCTCGCCGCATTGGCTTGCAGCGCGCGATGCGTGAAGAGCGCGATGAGCACGACGGCGGCAATCGCGACGACAAATCCGACGAATGGGCCGGGCGGGAGCGGCAGGCGGGAGCGAATGGCGGACGCGGCGGTGAGGCGCGACGTGGCGGGCGGCATAACACGGGCTTGGTTGAATCGCGGCTCTGATGCAAAGCTCATGCCGCGACGTGGTCGCGAGCGGAGGGGTTCCCGGGCCTCGCCGGTGACCGCTTTGACGCGTTTAGGGCGTCTTTTTCAGTGTGATCTGGCCGCGCTCGTGCCGTGATGTATCGGCTCGCGTGCAACTTCGACAAAGGGCCGTGTGGTTCTGGGTCCGTGCTCCGCTCGGGCACGTTCCTTGCGATGTTTGACAGAATTCCAATCGATGAAAGGCAGGACCGTGCTCGAACACGAGGCTGCGTCTGTGACCCTCGTCAACACCTTCACCGTGCGCTCGGAGCGTCAGGTCGAGCTGCTCGAGGCTCTCGAGGAGGTCACGAGGCGCAGCTTGCGCCACCAGCCCGGATTCCTGGGCGCCGTCGTTCATCGCAGCGTCGACGGCAAGCACGTGTTGAGCTACTCGCAGTGGCGCTCACGCGCAGACGTCGAAGCGCTCCAGAAGGACCCGTCGTACCGCGAGCACACGGCGCAGGCGGCGGGACTCGCGGAGCGATTCGAGCCGGTGCTCTACGCCGTGGCGTCAGTGCACAAGCGCTGGCCCAATGGGTCGTTGCCCTATAGCCCGGACATCTTCGTCAGCCTGTAAGGCCGAGCGCTCACGCCGTGACTTCTTCGGGCTCCGCGTTCGCCGTGTCGTAGCCGGCCGCGCGCTCGGCGGACGTGATGGTGTTCACCAGCAGCATGGTCACGGTCATCGGTCCGACGCCTCCCGGCACGGGAGTGATGTACGAAGCCTTCTGACGCACGCCCTCGAAATCGACGTCGCCGACGAGCCTGCCGTTCGGCAGCCGATTGATGCCCACATCGATCACGACCGCGCCGGTCTTCACCATCTGCGGCAGGATGAGATTCGGCTTGCCGGCCGCCACCACCAGGATGTCCGCGATGATCGTGTATTGCGCGAGATCGCGGGTTTTCACGTGACAGATGCTCACGGTGGCCTCGCGCTGCATGAGCATGAGCGCCATGGGCTTGCCGACGATATTGCTCGCGCCCACCACGACGACGTTGCGGCCTTCGACCTGAATGTCCTCGTGTTCCAGCAAGCGTACGACGCCATACGGCGTACACGGCGGGAACACGGTGTTGCCGACGACGAGCCCGCCGACGTTGTACAAGTGAAAGCCGTCGACGTCCTTTTCAGCCGGAATGGCGCTCAGGACGCGGCGCATGTCGATGTGTGGGGGCAGGGGAAGCTGCACCAGGATGCCGTGAATCGCGGGGTCCCGGCTCAGGCCTTCGATCGTCGCGAGCAGGGCCTCGGTCTCGATGCTGGCCGGCAATTCCTTTCTGAAGGACTGGATGCCGACCTCGCCGCACGCGCGTACTTTGTTCGCGACATAAACCTGCGAGGCGGGGTTGTCACCGACCAGGATGACGGCGAGCCCGGGGACGACACCGGTTCTGCGGCGGAGGGACTCGACTCGGACTCGGCATTCTTGACGGATACTCGCGGCGACTTTCCGGCCGTCGATGATTTTGGCGACCATGCGCTCCTCTGTTGCGTGCTCTTGGGTCCCCCTCGTAGCGGAAACAATACCATGAGCCAGGCCTGAGTCTTGCGAGAGGGCGGCTGGAGCTTATAGTACGGCCGCAGCCGCGGCCCTCGAGCAACCGCCGAGAGAGCGTGACCCACCAACCGACCACACCCGCGCTGCCCGCGCTTCCCACTCTGGGCCTCGACAGCGAAACCATGCTTCGACTGGCGATCCAGGGTGCGCGCGTGGGTACGTGGGCGAGCGATCTCGGGAACGGCACGGTGTACTGGAGCCCGGAGCTCGAGCACATCTTCGGCCTGGAGCCCGGCAGCTTCGAGGGCACGCGCGAGGCGTTCGTGCAGCGGGTTCACAGCGAAGACCGCGATCTCGTGCGCGAGGCGGTCGACCGCGCGATCGAGAAGCGCACCGACTACTCGGTGGAATTTCGCTTCCGGCACGCGAGCGGCGAGTGGCGCTGGATGGACAGCCGCGGGCGGGCCGTGTACGACGAGGATGGCCGCGGAGTCAGCGTCTACGGCGTCGGCATCGACATCACGGACCGCAAGCGCGCCGAGCAGGCGCGCGCGCATCTGGCGGCGATCGTGGAGTCCTCGGACGACGCGATCATCAGCAAGACGCTCGACGGCATCATCACGACGTGGAACGTCGGCGCGAGCCGGCTGTTCGGCTACACGGCCGAAGAGATCATCGGCCAATCGATCCTGACGATCATTCCGCGCGAGCTGCAGCACGAGGAGAGCCAGATCCTCGAACGGCTCCGTCGCGGCGAGCGGATCGAGCACTACGAGACCACGCGCTGCACACGCGACGGCCAACAGCTCCGCGTGTCGTTGACCGTCTCGCCCGTGCGCGATAGCAGCGGGCGCATCGTCGGTGCGTCCAAGATCGCGCGCAACATCACCGAGCGCGAGCGCCTGCTCGAGTCCGAGCGCGCGGCGCGCTCGCACGCGGAGCGCCTGAGCCGCATCAAGGACGAGTTCCTCGCGACGCTCTCGCACGAGTTGCGCACGCCGCTCAATGCGATCCTCGGTTGGTCGGCGCTCCTGCGCCAGCACACCGTTCTGCCGGAAGAGCGCACGCGCGGGCTCGAGACGATCGAGCGCAACGCGCGGGTGCAGGCGCAGATCATCAACGACCTGCTCGACATGAGCCGCATCGTGTCGGGCAAGTTGCACCTCGACGTGCAGCCGATCTATCTGCAGGATGTGATCTCGGCCGCGATCGAAACGGTGCGCCCCTCCGCCGAAGCGCGCCACATCCGCCTGACGACGCTGCTCGACTCCACGATCGGCCGCACGCGCGGCGATCCGAATCGCCTGCAGCAGGTGCTCTGGAACCTGCTGACGAACGCGGTGAAGTTCACTCCGCAAGGTGGCCGTATCCAGGTGCTGCTGGAGCGTGTGAGCTCGCACGTCGAGATCACCGTGGCGGACTCGGGGGTCGGCATCAAGGCGGAGTTCCTGCCGTACGTGTTCGATCGCTTCCGCCAGGCCGATGCGTCCACCACGCGCCGCTTCGGCGGACTTGGCCTCGGCCTTTCGATCGTGCGCAATCTCGTCGAGATGCACGGCGGCACGGTCAGCGTGCGCAGTCCGGGGGAGAACCAAGGCACGACGTTCACGATCGCGCTGCCGCTCCTGGCGCTAGACAGCGAGCCGGCGCGCCGTAGCCAAGCGCCGTCCGCGGACGTCGTGGCCCTCGAAGACATCGAGCTGCCGATGCTGAACAAGGCAACGATTCTGCTGGTGGATGATGAAGTGGACACGCGACTGCTGATGCAGCGCATCCTCGAGGATCGCGGCGCGCGAGTGCTGACGGCGGCGAGCGCATCGGAAGCGCTCGCGACCCTTGCCGGCAACGGCGTCGATCTTCTGGTGAGCGACATCGGCATGCCAGGCACGGACGGCTATCAGCTCATCAGGCAGGTGCGTGCGCTCGACGGACGGCGCACCGGCCCGCTGCCGGCCATTGCCGTCACGGCATACGCCCGTCCGGAAGATCGCCAGCGCTCGCTGCTTGCCGGCTATCAGGCGCACATCTCGAAGCCGCTCGAGGCGCGCGAGCTGATCGCCGCGATCGCCAGCCTCTTGAGGATCGCGCACTAGAGATCGGGTGGCGGAAGGTTCGGGCCCTCGCGATCCGATTTCGGGTGACGCGGCACGAAGCGGCCCAGAATGCGCTCGAGAAAGCGCTCGCAGGGCCCGCCGATCAGTAGCAGCAGCATGCCGAACAGCAGTCCGAGTCCCGCGAGCTTCAGCTGACCGGCGCCGGCCGCCATTCCCAGCCCCGCGGTGAGCCACACCGCGGCGGCGGTGGTGAGCCCCGCGACTTTGCGCGGCTGCGCGGCGCGCTGAAAGATCATGCCCGCGCCGAGGAAACCGATGCCCGTGAGCACGCCCTGCACGACGCGGCTGACCGCATCGGGTCCGCTGCCCGCCATCTGATGCATGAGGAGCACGACGAGCCCCGAGCCGAGGCCGACGAGACCAAACGTACGGAAGCCCGCGGGCTTTTTGTGGAAGTCGCGATTGACGCCGATGATCGCGCCGCAGGCGAGCGCGACCAGGAGCCGCAGCACGATCTCGTGCAGCGGCAGGACGGATTCCGGCGGAAACGCGGGCATCGGTGCGCCGTCAGCGGCGGAAGAGCATCGTGAACGCGAACCACGCGTTCCTGAGGCCGAGCAGCTTCAAGGCGTGGCGCGCTTCGCCCGGGCGCAGCTTCGCCGTCATCGGCATCGTGCCGAAGATCTTGCCCCGGATCACGAGCTCGTTGCCTTCGCGCTGGATCGCGGTGACCGTCATCAGCTCCTTGTTGTCGGGCCCGAAGAGCTTCATGGCAGCGCGAGGCCGAGATCTTCGCAGGCTTTGACGGCCGCCGCGCGCCCGGCGCCGAACACGCCGCCGCCCGGGTGCTGAAACGGCCCGACGAGATAAAGCCGCTCGACGCCGGGCACCGTCATCTGGCCGAGGTCGGGCGTCGGGCGATGCGCGCCGAGCTGGTAGCTGGTCGTGGCGATGCCGTGCAGATCGCCGCGCAGGAAGCTCGAGGAGGTGCGCTCCATGTCGACCGGGCTGTCGCAGTGGTATTGGATGATGTTCTCCGGCAGGCCGTCGATGAACTTGCTCATGTGCTGAATCATGCGCTCCGCGTACTCGCGCTTGCTCTCGTCCCACGAGCGACCGTCGGCGCGGGCGTAGGGGACGTAATCCCACGCATGCATCGTGGCCTTGCCGGCGGGGACGCGCGAGGGATCGAACATCGTGAGCGAGCCGAGGCCCACGAGCGGGTATTGCGAGAAGCCGCCGTAGCGCATGTCGTCGAAGGACCGGCGCAGCGTCTCGTAGCGGGTCGGCAGGAGCTCGATCATCACGGCGCGCACGTGGTCGCCGGCCTTGAATTTGAGCGGACCGTTCAGCGCGGCGTGGACGGTGATGCACGCGATCGGCGAGATCTCGGTCGCTTCCGCGTCGCGCACGACGAGCGGATCGAGCCCTTCGACCATGCGCCCGAGGTGGTGCGGATGGATCGCGCCGATCACGCCGTCCTTCGCGATGAAGTCACGCCCGTCCTTCGCGTGCGCGCCCTGCGCGCGGCCGTTCTTCACGATGACCCGCTCCACGTCGACGTTCGCGAGCACCTCGCCGCCCTTGTCGCGAATGCAGGCGATGAGCGCGTCCGTGAGCTTGCCGCTGCCGCCGATCGGCACGCCGATGCCGTACGCTTCCAGGAAGCCGACGAAGACGAATGTGCCGATGCCGGTCGCCTTCTCATCGGGCGACACGAGGTTCTCGCCGGCGACGCGCGCGAAGTGCATGCGCACCTTGTCATGCTCGAAGTAGTGGCACAGCACGTCGTGGCTGCTCATCTGCGTGATGCGCCAGAGCTCGCGGCCTTCACGGCTCTGATCCATCATCGCGGCGGATGCGCCCTGCGGCAGCGGCGGGCTGTAGAGCGTCGCCGCGATCATGGGCAGCCAAGCGGCGGCCTGATCGGCGAGGCGCCGGTAGCTCTCCGCATCTTTTTTCGAGAACTTCGCGATCTCCGCGCAGGTCCGCTCGCGATCGCGATACAGGCCGAGCGTCGTGCCGTCCTCGAAGACGGACATCATCGGCAACTCGGGGAAGGTGTACTTCAAGCCGTACTTGCTCTTCAGGCCGAGCTCGTCGTTCGCGAGCAGCGGATTGGCCTGGATGAAAATGTGCGCCATCGAGTGCTGGTCGTGCCGGAAGCCCGGCACGGTGAGCTCGCGCGTGACCACGCCGCCGCCGAACCACACGTTGCGCTCGAGCACGACCACCTTCTTGCCGGCGGCCGCGAGATAGGCCGCGGCCACGAGACCGTTGTGGCCGGACCCGATGACGACGATATCGGCGGTAGTGCTTGCCATGATCTTTTTACTCCGGTTTGGCTGCGCTCGCGGCGGGCCGCAGCCTAGCATCCGGCGCGGCCGTGGCGGCGTTCGCGTGACGGCCGCCACGCCCGCAAGTGGGCCGTTTGGCGACGGCACTGCGACCAAAGCGCTAGAGTACCGCACGAGGCAAGCCTGGAGATCGCGATGGTACGGCCGGACAACGAGAACGAACGTATCGTGCTGGAGTTTTTCGAGGTGCTGAGCACGGGCGACCTCGAGCGCCTGCGGCCGCTGCTGCACACGGAAGTCACCTGGATTCCGCAGGTGAAGGACATCCCGGGCGCGGGCACCTACAGCGGTCACAAGGGGGTCATCGACGATTTCCTCGCGCCGGTGCGCGGCATGTTCGCGCCGGGCGATCCGAAGACGACCGTCAAATCGATCGTCTCCAAGGGGCCGCTCGTCATGTGCGAGTCCGAAGGGCGCGGCAAGCTCGCGGACGGACGGCCGTACGAAAACCGATACGCCTGGGCCGTCGAGGTACGCGACGGCAAGGTGTTCGCGATTCGCGAGTACATGGACAGTCACTACGTCGCGAAGCTGTTCGGGATGGAGTGAGCGACCATGCCGCCGGATCTGTCGTCGCAGTACGTGCTCATCTCGGGAGCGGGCCGTGGGCTCGGCCGCTCGCTGGCGCAACATCTGGCGCGGTGCGGTGCCGTCGTGGGCGTGGGCGACATCGACGGCGCGGCGTGCGAGGAGACGGCGCGGCTGGTGCGCGAGGCGGGCGGCCAGGCGCACGCCTACGTTGCCGATCTCGGCGACCGCGCGGCGTTTCTCGACGTGGGCGCCGCCTTTGCGAAGGTCGGCTCGCGCATCGATGCCGTCGTCAACAACGCGGCGCTGCTTCGATACGAGAAGGTCGAGGACGTCACGGCCGAGACGTTCGATCGAATGGTGAGCATCGGGCTCGGCGGCGTCGTGTGGGGCACCCAGGTGCTGCTCGCGCATTACGACGCGAATCGGGGCGGCGCGATCATCAACATGGCGTCGCCGGTGGCGTACAAGGGATATCCCACGACATCGATCTACAGCTCGATCAAAGGCGCGATCGTCGCGATCACGCACACGCTGGCGGCGGAGCTCGGGCCGCGGAACGTGCGCGTGAACGCGGTGGCGCCGGGATCGGTGCCGACGCCGGGCGCCGTGCAGCTGAACGATCGCGCGGAGTACGAGCGGCGTGCGCGCACGATCCCGCTGCGGCGGCTCGGCCGTGAAGAGGACAACGCACACGCCATCGCGTTTCTGCTGAGCCGCGAAGCGTCGTTCATCAACGGCACGGTGCTGCACGTCGACGGCGGGATCACGGCGTCGATGTGAGCCTCGTCAGCGCGGCGCGCGCGCCGACGCGTGGTGAGCCGAGTCCGGCGGTGGACCGTACGCACCGCCGCCGGGCGTCTCGATGACGAATGCGTCTCCCGGAGCCATCGAAATAGTCGCCTTCGCGCCGAGCGCGACCCGGGAGCCGTCCGCGCGGATCACGTAGTTGCGGCCCACCGTGCCGTCGCCACCGCCCGCGAGCCCGAACGGCGCCACGCGCCGCCGGTTGGAGAGAATCGACGCCGTCATCGCTTCGAGAAACCGAATCCGCCGCACGACGCCATCGCCGCCGCGTCGAGCGCCCACTCCACCCGATCCGCGCCGGATCGCGAACTGCTCGACCAGCACGGGGAATCGCCACTCGAGCACCTCGGGATCGGTCAATCGGCTGTTCGTCATGTGAGTCTGCACGGCATCCGTGCCGTCGAAGTCCGGCCCGGCACCAGAGCCGCCGCATATCGTC
>DASZSS010000484.1:0-2079 GCA_035548535.1 Steroidobacteraceae bacterium | reverse complement strand
ACCTTGAACTCGCGCTTCATGCGGTCGACGATGATCTCGAGGTGCAGCTCGCCCATGCCGGCGATGATCGTCTGCCCCGATTCCTGATCGGTCGACACACGGAACGAGGGGTCTTCCTTCGCGAGGCGCTGCAACGCGAGGCCCATCTTCTCCTGGTCCGCTTTGGTCTTCGGCTCCACGGCGACCGAGATGACGGGGTTCGGAAACTCCATCTTCTCGAGCGTGATGGCCTTCTCGGCGTCGGTGAGCGTATCGCCCGTGATGACGTCCTTCAGGCCGACGGCCGCGGCGATGTCGCCCGCGCGCACTTCCTTCAGCTCCGAGCGCTCGCTCGCATGCATCTGCAGCAGACGCCCGATGCGCTCCTTCTTGCCTTTGCCCGGCACATACACGGTGTCGCCGGAATTCAGCACACCCGAGTACACGCGGAAGAACGTGAGATTGCCGACGAACGGATCGTTCAGGATCTTGAAGGCGAGCGCCGCGAACGGCGCATCGTCGCTCGCCGGACGCGTGTCGGGCGTGCCGTCTTCCTTCAGGCCCTTCACGGGCGGCATGTCCGTCGGCGCCGGCATGAACTCGATGATCGCGTCCAGCAGCGCCTGCACGCCCTTGTTCTTGAACGCCGTGCCGCACATGGCGAGCACGATCTCGTTCTTCAGCGCACGCGCGCGCAGACCCTGGCGGATCTCGTCGTCGGAGAGCGTGCCTTCCTCGAGGTACTTGTTGGTCAGCTCCTCGTTCGCCTCGGCCGCCGCCTCGATCATCTTCGCGCGGTATTCCTCGGCTTGCGCCTTCAGGTGCGCGGGAATCTCGCGATACTCGAAGCGCATGCCCTGGGTTTCCATGTCCCAGTAGATGCTCTTCATGCGGATGAGATCGACGACGCCTTCGAAGGCGTCTTCGGCGCCGATCGGGATCTGGATCGGCACGGGATTGCCGCGCAGGCGCTGCTTGATCTGGTCGATGCAGCGAAAGAAATTGGCGCCCGCGCGATCCATCTTGTTGACGAACGCGATGCGCGGCACGCCGTACTTGTTCATCTGCCGCCACACCGTTTCGGACTGCGGCTGCACGCCCGATACGGCGCAGAACAGGGCTACGGCGCTGTCGAGCACCCGCAACGAGCGCTCGACTTCGATGGTGAAGTCGACGTGCCCCGGGGTGTCGATGATGTTGATGCGGTGCTCCGGAAAGGTGTTGTCCATGCCCTTCCAGAAACACGTCGTCGCCGCGGCAGTGATGGTGATCCCCCGCTCCTGCTCCTGCTCCATGTAGTCCATGACGGCCGCGCCGTCGTGCACTTCACCGATTTTGTGGGAAACACCTGTGTAGAAGAGGATGCGCTCGGTCGTCGTCGTCTTCCCGGCGTCGATGTGCGCCGAGATGCCGATGTTTCGATAGCGCTCGATGGGGGTTGCGCGTGCCACGGCGAGTGAACGGGTGATTGACTACCAGCGATAGTGCGCGAAGGCCTTGTTCGCCTCCGCCATACGGTGCGTGTCCTCGCGCTTGCGGACCGCGGCGCCGCGGTTCTCGGCGGCATCCATCAGCTCGTGCGCGAGGCGAAAGGCCATCGACTTCTCGCTGCGCTCGCGCGCAGCATCGATGACCCAACGCATCGCCAGTGTCTGGCGGCGCGTCGCACGAACTTCAACGGGAACCTGATACGTGGCACCGCCAACGCGGCGCGACTTCACCTCGACCACCGGCTTCACGTTGTCGAGCGCGGCGGAGAGCACGTTGAGGGCCTCGGCGGCCGGCTTGCCCGTCTTCTCGGCAATGCGATCGAGGGCGCCGTAGATGATGCGTTCGGCCGCGGACTTCTTGCCGCTCTTCATCACCACGTTCATGAACTTGGCCAGCATCTCGTTCTGGAACTTCGGGTCCGGGAGGATGGTGCGGACCGGAGCCTGTGCTCTGCGTGACATGGATATCGCTCCTTACTTCTTCGGCCGCTTGGCGCCGTACTTCGAGCGGCCCTGCTTGCGCTCACCAACGCCCGCGCAGTCGAGCGTGCCGCGGATGGTGTGATAGCGCACGCCCGGAAGGTCCTTCACGCGGCCACCGCGAATGAGC
>DASZSS010000483.1:0-3405 GCA_035548535.1 Steroidobacteraceae bacterium | reverse complement strand
AGGACCCCGCTGGAGCACGAACCATTGGATGCCCGGAATTTCGCCGAGCCCCGCGAGCCACTCGCACGGAATCGACCGCCGAGAATTCCACTGCCCCGCCGCCCACACTATTCCGACACGCAAGCGCTCGTCGCCAGCGGCAGCTAGCTCGGCGGGGGGCACGTGCAGATAGGGGAGTGCCGGCGCGAGCCCATCGGGTGTTACGCGCAACGCGTGCATCAACTCCGCAAGCTCGATGTCGACGTCGTACGAAATGCGCGGCGCGCCGTCGTCGAGCGGTGCGAGACAATCGATGCCGCGCATCGCGCGCAAGAGAGGAATCAACTGCGGCTGCACCCACAACGTGACGTGACGCGCGGACGTGCGCGATGCGAAGCGCACGAACTGAATCGTGTCACCGAGCCCGTGATAGCAACGGATCAGCACACGCTGTCCGGCGAGCGGCGCGCCTCGCCAGATGAACTGCTGGTGCCGGGGCCAGTGAGAACACTCCATGCCTGAGCGCAATCGCAGCGCTGCATCGCTGATGCGCCAGGCTTGCGAGAAGCGGCCGGCGCGCATGGACGCCAACCAAATGGCGTTCAACTCATCGAGCTGCGCACGCAGGATCGATTGGGAATTGCGATTGCTCAAACGACCTGCCCATCCCATGCGGCGGCCCTTCTGTGATCCGTAGTCTTCAACAGCGCCGAGTTGTAAGAGTTGCGTCCGCCCGCGCGGGCGGCGGTAGAAAGTGCCGGAGCGGCGCGTGTGCCGCTAACGTGAGTTAGCCGCGAGCTTTTGATGCATGTTAGTGCGCACGCAGGTTGGATTCTTCGAGCAGCGGCCTCGTGAACGAGCGCGCACGTGAGACAACTGCCGACGGCCACTCTGCTCGAGCTGGAACGAACGGCTGTCCAGCTCGCGCAACTCGCGGGCGAATACATCCACACGTTGCCTCTCGATGCACTCGCCGTCCGCTTCAAGGCCGCGCGCCCCGGCGCGGCGAGCAACGCCGATCCGGTCTCGAATGTCGATCGTGAAGTCGAAGCGCGGCTGCGGCGCGTCGTGGCCGAGCGCTTTCCGCTACACGTCGTCATCGGCGAAGAGCACGAGGAGCAGGAGCCGGAAGACGCGCCGTTCATCTGGGTCATCGATCCGCTCGACGGCACGACGAACTACTTGAACGGCTTGCCGTTGTTCGCTTCGTCGATCGGCGTGCTGCACCGGCACGTTCCCGTCGCAGGCGCGATCTGGTGCGCGTGCACCCACGAGCGGCGCCCCGGCATCTATCACGCGCACCACGAAAGCGTTCTCTCGCTCGATGGCGTGCCGCTGGCACGTCGGCCGAAAGGCGCATGGCGCGGCCTCGCGAGCGAGCCCGGCGACGTGCCGCGCTACGGGGCCTTTTTCGAGACGCGCGTGCTCGCCTCTGCCGCGCTCGAATGCGCGTTCGCCGCGGCGGGCGTGCTGCGCGTTGCGTATCTCGAGCGTCCCGCGATCTGGGACGTTGCGGCCGGCGTCGTGCTCGCGCGCGCGAGCGGCTGCCGCGTGCTCACGCGGCGCGAGAATACGTGGCAGCAGCTCACCGCGTTTTCCGCCGCCAACGCGCGCAAGCGCATCGCAACGCTGCGCGGCTGGCGTCAGCCTGTACTGATCGGTGATCCGCACGCGGTGGATCGCGAAGCCGCGGTGGCCACTGCCCTCGATTAGGGAATGGCGCTTGCTCCGAGGCAAACGTACTTACCTCGACGCGCGACGGAGTGGGCGAGTGATCGAAGCGACGATGCTCTGGAACGAGCCGAACAACAAATCCCACTGGGACTTCATCGAGGTGGATCCCGAGTGGCGCATGTTCTCCGGCATGGCGATCCTCGCGGCGCGCGCGATTGCGGCGGACTCTCCCGGGCTGCCGCGCGTGCTCGGCGGCATCTCGCCGATCGATCCGCATTTCATCCGGCGCATGGAGCGCCAAGGCGTGCTCGCCGAAGTCGACGCCGTCGCCGTGCACGGCTTCCCGCTCGACTGGAACAACTGGTCGATCAACGAGTGGCCGCAGCAGATCGCGTCGATCCGCGCCGCGACGACGTTGCCGGTCTGGGTGTCCGAAGTCGGCGTCTCGACGTTCGGCGCGGATGAAGTGCAGGAGTTCGGGCTCGCGCGCTCGATGGAGCTGCTGCGCGGCCAGTCGCCGCGCGTTCACTGGTACAGCCTGTACGATCTGCCGCGCGCCTGGCCCGCCACCACGCGCCATCGCGAGGCGGAAGGCTCTTCCTACTACCGCCACTTCCACATGGGGCTCGTCCGCGAGGACGGCTCGAACAAGCCGGCATACGAGCAGTTCGCCCGCTACACGCCGGATCTCGGCATCTGCCAATGGTTTCACTTCGAGGACCCCCGGCTCGACGACGCCGTCGTGCGCCTGCGCGAGCTCGGGGTCCGCTATCTGCGCACCGGACTGAGCTGGGCCGACAGCCTGCGTCCCGACGCGCTGCGCTGGTTCGATCGGCTGCTGCGCGCGCTCGATGAGTTCGCGGTGACCGTGACGTTCTGCTTCACACCGGAATCGCTCGGCATCCAGCCGCACCACACGAGCGCGCCGCGCGAGCTCGCGGCGTTCGCGAGCTTCTGTGCGCAGATGACCCGGCGCTACGCGCCAGCCGTGACGCCCGCAATGCAGGAGATCCGATGACAGCGACCCACATCAGTCCCATCGTCGTCGCCGGCGGCGCGGGCTTTCTCGGCTCGCACCTGTGCGAGCGCTTGCTGGAGCTCGGGGATCCGGTGCTCTGCCTCGACAACTTCGTCACGGGCTCGATGCGCAACGTCGAGCATCTGCGAGGCACGCCCGGCTTCACCGTGCGCTGCTGGGACATCGCGGAGCCGCTCGGGCTCCTGAGCGCGCGCGCCCTCGTCAACCTCGCTTGTCCCGCCTCGCCGAGCCACTATCAAGCGGACCCGGTGCGCACGACCATGACCAGCGTCCGTGGCGCATACAACTTGCTCGAGCTCGCGCGCTCGCTCGGCGCGCCGCTGATGCAGGCCTCGACGAGCGAAGTCTACGGCGACCCCACCGTGCACCCGCAGACCGAGTCGTACTGGGGCCACGTGAACCCGACCGGTACTCGCGCGTGCTACGACGAGGGCAAGCGCTGCGCCGAAAGCCTCTGCTTCGACTACATGCGCGCATACGGTGTGAACGTGAAAGTGGCGCGCATCTTCAACACGTATGGACCGCGCATGCAGATCGAGGACGGCCGCGTCGTCTCGAACTTCATCGTGCAGGCGCTGCGTGGGCAGCCGTTGACGATCTACGGGAGTGGATTGCAGACGCGCTCCTTCTGCTATGTCGACGACCTGATCGATGGGTTCGTGCGGCTGCTGGCGCACGATGAGCCGCTGACGACGCCGATGAACCTCGGCAAT
>DASZSS010000482.1:0-6128 GCA_035548535.1 Steroidobacteraceae bacterium | reverse complement strand
GCACTCAACTCGCCGCTCGGCGTGCAGGTGCTCGACTACTACGATGCGCTCTGGAGCAACCGCGCGGCGCTCGGCATCGAGTACACGGCGGACTACGACGTTTACGCCGATCCGTCACAAGCGCACTACTGGCTTGCGCGGATCATGGAATCGAGCGGCATATCGAGCTTCTGACCGTTCGGCCAGGCCGTTGCGGCGACGGGCGAGCTTCCGAACGTTCGGGCCAAGGCGTCGCGGGGGACGCGGGAGCTTCTGACCGTTCGACCAGCCCGTCGCGCCGGCGCGCGAGCTTCTGAACGTTCGGGCCTGGGCCTCGCGAGGACGGGCGAGCTTTTGACCGTTCTACCAGTGCGTCGCGGCGACGGGCGAGCTTCTGACCATTTGGGCAGACCGCTCGGGCCAGGCCGTCGGGGCAAACCGCGAGCTTCTAACCGTGCGTGCAAGGCGATCACACCGGGCGAGCTTCTGACCGTCGTCAGGGCGTTGCGGCGACGGGCGGCTCGGCACGGACCGCGGCGGCGCTGCGATCGGCCATGGTGGTGAGCGCGGCGTTGGCCGCTTTCTCGAACGCGGAGACCACCGCGCTCAGCCTGTTCTCCTCTGCTTGCGCGACGCCCTCGGCGACGAAGGACGAGATGAGGTCGCGCCCGGCGCGCCGTGCGACCGTGCAGTCGAGGACCACGTGGATCGTCGGAGCGACGCCGCCTTCGGTGTAATCCGCCTCGAAGCGGCGGATGTTGATCTGCAGCACGTAGTCCGCAAGGAACGGGCTCGGCGATTCGTGCACCGCCCGCCATGCGCCGCTCGCGCGCAGCGTATCGATCGCGAGCGTTTCCACCACCTCCGGCAGCTCCGCGGCCCAGCGGCTGCCGAGGTAGTAGTCGAGCCGATGATCCGAGCGCACGAGCATGATGGATTGCGTGGCGAGACCCGGGTCGGCGGACACGCGCGGTACTTGAATGGTGGCGGGGATCGCCGGCGGCTGCCCGACGTCTTCGGCTTTCGCCGCGGCTGCGCGCAGGATGTAGATCTGCACGGGCGGCCGATCGGCGTGCAGCCCGGAACAGCCGCCGAGCAGCGCGCCCAGCGCAGCAATCGCCATCGCGGTCGAGATGAAGGGCTTCATCGTGGGATCGCCACTCCCGTCTGCGGTTGCTGATAGAGAAGCTGGGACGGGTCTTCACGCAGGCTCTGCGACAGCTCGCGAATTTCCCGCGCGGCCGCGCGGCCGTCGCGCAGGAAGCGCTCGAGCTCGGGCAGGCCTTCGCGCGTGAACGCGCGGACGTCCTGGCGATTCTCCTCGACCAGCTTGTCGAGGCGCGCGCTCGTGCTCGCCAGGTTGTCCGCCACGGTCCGCACGCGCCTCATCGCGGTGACGAACTCGGGACCGGCGGTCGCGACGACGCCGTTCGCTCCTTCCGCGACCAAGCGAACCTCGCGGGTGGCGTCTCGCAGATCCGCCACCAGCCGCTGAATGTCCCGCGTCGTTTGCGGCAGGGTGGCGCTGGCTTTGTCCAGGTTCGCGATCGTGTTCGAGACGGACGCGATGTTCTTGTCGCTCAGCATGCGCGCGGCGCGCTCCGCAACTTCGCTCGCGATCGCCACCAGATCCGGCAGGGAGGCGAGGAGCACGTCGAAGCTCGAGCGCGCCGAGCGGATGACGGGATACTTCTCGCTGGGCACCGGCGCGTTGAGCCGCCGCGTGCCGTTGTCCTGGATGAGGTCCATGTAGAGCAGGCCGGTCACGCCCTGCAGCGACAGCTCGGCGACGGTCTTCGGCGAGACGGGCGCCGACTTGTCGATGTCGACGAGCACCTGCACGCGGCTCGGGTTGCGCTTGTCGACGTTCATCGCGTAGACGCGTCCGACATCCACGCCGAGGTAGCGCACCGGGGCGCCGCGCTCGAGCCCGCTCACGCTGCCCTCGAAGTACACCTCGTAGCGCTGGTAATCCTTGTGCTCGCGGCTGTCCGAATACCAATACACGAACAGGACGGCCATCACGACCACCAGCAGCACGAAGGCCCCGACGGCGGCGTAGTTGGCCTCACGCTCCATGCGCGCCCGCCCGAGCGCGGGCGCGCTCGCCGTGGAAATAGGCCTGAATCCAGGGGTGCCGGTGCTGCACGATCCCCTCGAGCGTATCGATTTCCATCTTGCGATCGACGATCACACCTACACGATTGCAGGTACGGAAGATGGTGTCCAGATCGTGCGTGATCATGACGACTGTCAACTGCAGCTCCCTGTGCAGCTCCATCAGCAGCTCATCGAAAGCCGCGGCGCTGATCGGATCGAGGCCCGAGGTGGGCTCATCGAGGAACAGCAAGCGTGGATCGAGCGCCAGCGCGCGCGCGAGCGCGGCGCGCTTCACCATGCCGCCCGAGAGCTGGCTCGGATACTTGCTCGCGGCGTCGGGCGGCAGCCCGACGAGCCGCACTTTCAGCATCGCCAGCTCATCGCGCATGGCCGGCGGCAGGCTCGCGTGCTCGATCATCGGAAGCTGCACGTTCTGCAGCACGGTGAGGGAGGTGAAGAGCGCGCCCTGCTGAAACGTCACGCCGTAGCGCGCTTTCACCGCGCGCAACTGCTTCTCGGAGAGCTGGCTGATGTCGCGGCCCTCCAGGCGAATACTGCCCGCCTGGGGCCTGCGCAGCCCGAGAATAGTCCGTAGCAGCACGGACTTACCCGTTCCCGAGCCACCGACCACGCCGAACACCTCGTTCTCGAACACGGTCATGTCGAGGTGATCGTGAACGACCTGCGCGCCGAAGCGATTGACGATGCCGATCGCCTCCACTATCGGGCGCGGTGCGGTCATCAGATGTCCAGCTCCATGAAGAGCACGGCGAACAGCGCGTCCGCGAGGATCACGAGGAAGATCGATTGCACCACCGCCACCGTCGTCAGGCGGCCCAGCTCACGTGACGAGTCGCGCACCTGCATGCCTCGATAGACCCCGGCCATGGCGATCAGCACCGCGAAAACAGGAGCCTTGACGATACCGACCCAGAACGTCGTCGGCGCGATGGCATCGTTCACGCGTTCCAGGTACTGCGTGAGCGGCATGTCGAGCAGGTAGCGGCAGAGGAGCGCGCCACCCGTGAGCCCGATCGCGTCGGAAATCACGGTGAGCAGCGGCAGGGCGATCACGAGGCCGACGATCCGCGGCAAGACCAGCACTTCGAACGGATCGACGCCGGTCGCCCGCAGCGCGTCGACCTCTTCGTTCAACTTCATGGCGCCGATCTCGGCGGCGAAGGCGCTGCCGGACCGCCCGGCGACGATGATCGCGGTCAGCAGCACGCTCAGCTCCCGCAGCACGCCGATGGTCACGAGGTCGACCACGAACACTTCGGCGCCGAAGCGCTGCAGCTGCTGCGCGCTCATGTAGGCGACGATCACGCTGATGAGGAACGCGATGAGCGAGACGATCGGGATGGCGGTGATCCCCGTATCCCAGATGTGGCGCGCGATCGAGATCGGCCGGAGTCGGCGCACGCTCGCCAGTCCCCGCAACAGCGTCACGACGACGCGGCCGGAGAACGCGAGGGACTCGATCAGCGCCTGCCAATGCCTGACGACCGTGCGGCCGAGCGCCTCCACGGGCTCGATGCCCGGCTCCTCCCCGTAGGATTCGGGCACTTTGTACGGCGAGCGTGCGAGCGTCTCGTCGATGATGCGCAGTTGCTCGGGTTGCGGCCCCTGGAACGCGATCTGGCCATCGAGCTGGCGCACGCGCTGGAGCAGCTCGCGCAAGCGCCAGGCGGCGGAGAAATCCAGGACGTCGAGCCGCTGCGTATTCACGTTGAGGTGGCGCACGCCCGCGAGGTCGAGCGCGGTGAGCTCGGCGTCGATCGCCGCGAGCTCGGTGACGCGCCACTCCCCGCTCAATTCGAGATCGAGCGTGTCTCCGGAACGGCGCGTCGCGAGGTGCTGCCTCACGGCTCAAGTATCGTCGCGATACCGGCGGATGCGAATAGCCCCGAAGACCAGGCCCGCGGCGATGGCCACGCCGATCCACATCGCGGGCGCGGTGAGAAGGCCGATGACGTCGATGCCGTCGAAGACTCCGCGGGGCCCGACCGCGGCGCGCATGGCCCGGCCGCTGGCCGCGATGCCCGCGAGATTGATGCCGAAACGCTCGCGAAGCGCGGTTGCCACGTAGCTGGTTCCGAAAATCAAGCGCTCGCCGAGAAGCAGGATGAGCGGCGGCAGCACGGTCCAGACCAGCGCGCTGCCCTTGGCCCAGGCCGACACGAGGAGCTGATACGCGACAACGGGCGCATACCAGAGCGCCAGAACGAAGATGTAGACCAGCACGATGCCGTTGAGGCGCAGCCATCCGCCCGTATCCCAGCTCATCAGCGGCGCGAGCGCGGCGTTGCCGTGCAGGCGGACATAGAGAATGCCGAACGCGAGCAGGTTCGTGACGAACGCGATCAGGAAGACGCCGAGCGGCACGATGAGGAGCGCAACCACCAGCTTCGTCAGCACAGTGGCGGCGTCGGAGACGGGCAGGGATTTCCAGAACAAGATGCTGCGATCCTTGCGTTCCGCGTAGAGGCAATCCGCGAGATAAAAGAACACGACGACGGACATCAGCCCGAAGAGCACCGCGGTGAACATCAGCTGCGCGAAGAGCAACGGCGATCCGTCCATGTGCAGCGTTTCGCGCGGCAGACCGCTCAGACCGAAGGCGCCGGGCAGGAAGCACGTGGCGAGATACAGCGCGGCGACGACGACCGGCGTGATCCAAAGCGAGCGGTGCTCCCAGAATTCGCGGCGAACCAGCACGGGCCAGCCTTTTGCGAGAGCTGCGGGCACGGTGCTCATGCGACGGCTCCTTGCATCTTGGCGACGAACAGGTCCGCGATCGACGGCGTGCGGATTTCGCCGAGCTGCCCGAGCTCAGCGGTGCTGCGGCCCTCGAAGAACATCGCGATGCGACCGAAGACCTCGCGCTCGTAGAAGGGTTTCAGCTCGCGCGCACGTCCGGCCTGGTCCGGGCGCACGTTCAGCTGCACGTAGCGCTCGGCCAAGCCTTCGACCGCCGAGTCGAGCGCGATGTGCCCGCGATTGATGAAGATGACGTCCGTCAGCAGATTCTCGACCTCTTCGACCTGATGCGTGGTCAGCAGAATCGTGCGCTCCTTGTCGAAGTAGTCGTTCAACAGAGTGTCGTAGAACTGGCGGCGATAGAGCAGATCGAGGCCCAGCGTCGGCTCGTCGAGCACGAGCAGGCGCGCATCGATCGCGAGAATGAGCGCGAGATGCAGCTGCGTGACCATGCCCTTCGAGAGCTCGCGCACGCGCTTGTGCATGCCGATGTCGGTCTTGCGCAGAAATTCTTCGGCGCGCGCGCGCTCGAAGCGCGGATGCACGCCGGCGACATAGTCGAGCGCCTGCGAGACGCGCAGCCACTTCGGGAGCACGGCGACGTCCGCAATGAAGCACACCTCCTGCATCAGCGAATTGCGATCCCGATACGGATCCTTGCCGAACACGCGCAGCTCGCCCTGGAACGGGGTGAGACCGAGAATGGCCTTGAGCGCCGTCGTCTTGCCGGCACCGTTCGGGCCGATGAGGCCGACGATGCGCCCGGCGGCGACGGAGAAGCTCACTCCGTCGAGCGCGCGCGTACCGTTGTAGGACTTCCTCAGGTCGCGGGCTTCAATGATCGTCGTCATGGGCTCCCGTCCTGATCTTGATCCTGACCCGAAGTCGAAGGCCAAGGCGTGGCGGGCGCCGGCGCCCCGTTGCGCAGCAGATCGGCAGCGGAAAGCCCGAGCCGCTGGATGGTGGCGTACACCTTCGGCCACTCCTCCTCGAGGAAGCGGGCGCGCTCGTCCTTCATCAGCGTCTTGCGGGCGCCTTCGCTCACGAACATGCCCCGGCCACGGCGCTTCTCGACGAGTTGCTCGTCGACGAGCTGCTGGTAACCCTTCAGAACCGTGAGTGGATTCAGCCGGAACTCGGCGGCGACGCTGCGCACCGAGGGGAGCGGGTCGCCTTCCTTGAGGGCGCCTTCGAGGATCATCGCCACGACCCGGTCGCGCAGTTGCCGGTAGATCGGCAGGCTGTCGTCCCACTGCGGGTCCATGGTTGCTCCGGGCGCCCTCGTGCTC
>DASZSS010000481.1:0-20514 GCA_035548535.1 Steroidobacteraceae bacterium | reverse complement strand
GACCTCGGTCGCCTGCTGCTCGCCGAGGCCGTCGCCGAGGTCGGTCTGCGTTCGCTCGCTTACGACAACGGCACGGATGCGCTGAATGCCGCACTGGAAGGCGACGTCACGATCGCGCTGCTCGACGTCGACATGCCTGGCATGGACGGCTACGAAGTCTGCCGGCGCCTGCGCGCAGAGCCGCGCTTCGTCACGGTCCCCATCGTGATGGTGACGGGACACGAGGATTCGGTGGCGATCACCCGTGCGTTCGAAGCGGGCGCGACGGACTTCGTGGCGAAGCCGGTGAACTGGGCGCTGCTGCCGCGCCGCCTCGAGTACATTCTGCGCAATGCGGCCGCGGCGCGTGCGCTCAACGAGCGCATGGTGCAGGTGAAGACGCTCGTCGAGGCGCTGCCGGACACGCTATGGGTCGTGACGCCCGAAGGGCAGGTCAAATGGAGTCCGAATGCGGCGGCGCGCGGGGCCGAGGTCGCGCCGCCCGAGTTGCTGCCGACCGCGCTCGTCGCGATTCGCGATACCGCCGCCGACGGCGTGCAGCGAACCCTCGAGTACCGCGTCGGGCGCGCACCGGGCGCGCGTGCATCGTACGAGCTGCGCTTCAGCCGGCGTGAAGGCGGTGATGTCGTCGTCGTCCGGCAGGACACGACCGAGCGCACCGCGGCGGCCGAGCACATCGAGAAGCTCGCGTATTTCGATCCGCTCACCGAACTGCCCAACCGGCAGCGATGCATCGAGACCGCGGAGAAGCTCTTCGGCGAAGCGACGCAGCTCAAAGAGTGCGTCGCCGTGTTGTCACTCGACCTGAACAGCCTCAAGCGCGTCAACGACACGTTCGGTCACGCCACCGGCGATGCGGTGCTGCGCGCGTTTGCGGCACGCCTGGCGCAGACGATCGGCAAGTTCGCCATCGCCGCCGATCGGCTCATCATCAGCCGCTTCGGCGGCGATGAGTTCGTCATCGTGCTGCGGCACGAGTCCGCCCGCTCGCTGGCCACGCAGATGGCGCGCGCGTGCTGCGAGGCGTTCAAGCAGCCGATCATGCACCGGTCGCTCGAGTTCTACTCGGCGCCGAGCGTCGGGCTCGCGGTGTATCCCGACGACGGTCCGGACGTGGCGACCGTCTTCAAGCACGCGGACACCGCGATGTATCAGGCGAAAGCCGGTGGCGCGACGGGCGCGATGGCGGCGTACACGCCGTCGATGAGCGATCGCATGCGCGACTGGCTCGAGCTCGAGGGCCGGCTGCGCCGCGCCGTGCACCACGATCTACTCAGTCTCGTGTATCAGCCGAAGTTCCGGCTGAGCGACAATCGCATCGTCGGTGTCGAGGCGCTGCTGCGCTGGCGGGATGCGGAGTACGGCGACATCTCGCCGCATCGCTTCGTCGAGATCGCCGAGGACAGCGGGCTCATTCTCGACATGAGCGGTTGGGTGGTGCGCGCCGCGTGCCGCCAATTGCGCGCGTGGCTCGATCGGGGCCTCGAGATTCCGATCGCAATCAACTGCTCGGGCAAAGAGCTGCTGCACGGCGACCCGGCGCGAGTCATCGAGGCGGAGTCGAAAGCGGCGAACGTGCCGGCGTCGCTGATCGAGGTCGAGATCACCGAGTCGATGCTGATCAAGGATTCCACGACGGTGCAGAGCGCCCTGCAGCGCGTGCGTCGCCTCGGTTGCCGGATCGCGCTGGACGACTTCGGCACGGGCTACTCCTCGCTCGCGTACATCACCCGCTTTCCGCCCGACCGCATCAAGATCGACAAGGCCTTCGTGCGCGACGTCGATCGCTCGGCGGGCGATGCCGCGATTGCCAATGCCATTCTGTCGCTCGGGGACAGCCTGCGGCTCATCGTCACCGCGGAAGGCGTCGAGCGCGTCGAGCAGCTCGAGTGGCTGAGGGCGCGCGGGTGTCACGAAGTGCAGGGATTTCTGCTCTCCACGCCGCTGTCACCGTTCGAGCTCGAAGCGCGATTCTTCCCGCATCTCGAGGGGCGGAAATTGCGGACCCGCTGAGCGCGCGCTATCGCCACAGCGCCGCGGATGCCCGCCGCGCGCCCTCGGACAGCGCCTTCAGTTTCGCCCACGCGATCTGCGGATGGCAGCGCAAGCCGAGCCCGCAGTCGGTGGACGCGATGACGTTCTCGGCGCCCACGAGCCGCGCGAACCGCTGAATGCGCTCGGAAACGAGATCCGGATGCTCGATCAACGCCGTGGCGTGACTCACCACGCCGGGCGCGAGGATCTTGCCGGCAGGCAGCTTCACCGTCTCCCACACCCGGTACTCGTGCTCGTGCCGCACGTTGGCCGCCTCGAACAGATACATCTGCGCCTTGACCGAGAGCATCACGTCCACGATGTCGGAAAGCGGAATGTCGTACGCGTGCGGCCCGTGCCAGCTCCCCCAGCAGAGGTGATAGCGCACTTGCTCGATGGGCACGTTACGCAGCGCGTGGTTCAGAGCTTCGACGCGCATTATGCAGAATGACTTGTACGCCTCGAGCCCCATCTGCACGCCGATGCGGTCCCACAGCGCGGCGAGCCACGCGTCGTCGATCTGAACGACGAATCCCGCCGCGGCGATCGCTTCGTATTCCGTGCGCAGGGCCTCGGCGATGGCGTAGACGTACTCCTCCTCCGACCGGTAGTACTCGTTCAGCCGCCCGGCCTCGATGCTCGCAGGTGCTGTCGATGTGAGGAACGCGTTGCCGACGTCGAGGTCTCCCAGCGCCGCGCGCAGCGTTTCGATCTCCCGCTGTAGCGCCTCGCGGCCCGTGTAGACGATGGGCGCCGTGCAGACGTGGTCACAGAGGCGCGTCTGATTCGGGGCCGCGCGCGTCTGCTCGAAGAGTGTGCCGCCCGCTATGGCCGCCGCGTAGAAGCCGTCGAATTCGCGCCAATCCTTGCTTCCCATGAGCAGCTCGCGCGAGGCGCGCAACGGCCGTTCCTCGAAGCCCCTCAGACGCT
This sequence comes from Steroidobacteraceae bacterium, assembly GCA_035548535.1. GTDB lineage: Bacteria > Pseudomonadota > Gammaproteobacteria > Steroidobacterales > Steroidobacteraceae > JADGHX01. Next base: position 17,550 of record DASZSS010000481.1, on the reverse strand, counting down.
TGTTGATGAACGTGACCCAGTTGCCGCCTTTGGTGAGCTCGCCCTCGTTGACGAGGTCGATACCGGCCTCGCGCTGGGACCGCACCACGGCGGCCACTTCGTCCCGCAGGCGTGCGGGGTTCGCGTCCGGGTTTTCCCATACGTCGGGCGGGCCCGGCAGGGCGCCGACGTGCGTCGTCAGAATTCTGTCCGTGCTGCGTTTCATAACGGCTCTCCGAATGTCAGTATACGAGCGATGAACCTCAAACTGCTCGCGGCCGCGCTGCTCGTCACGACGTGCGGCGCCGCTCTACCGGCGTATTCCGACAGCACTCCGCTCACCGCTCAGGCTCAGCGCGTCACGATCACGCGCGATGATTGGGGCATCGCGCACGTGCGGGCTCACACGGACGCCGACGCCGTCTTCGGGATGATGTACGCGCAAGCCGAGGATGACTTCAACCGCATCGAAACCAACTATCTCGTGAGTCTTGGCCGACTGGCGGAGGCGGAGGGCGAGGGCGCCATCTGGCAGGACTTGCGTCAGCGCCTGTTCATCAATCACGCCACGCTCCGGCAGGACTACGCGAAGAGTCCGGCGTGGCTGAAGAAACTCATGGACGCATGGGCTGCGGGCTTGAACTACTACATCGAGACGCATCCGGATGTGCATCCGCGCGTGCTCACGCACTTCGAGCCGTGGATGGCCTTGAGTTTCAGCGAAGGCAGCATCGGCGGGGACATCGAGCGCGTCCCGCTCAGCCAGTTGCAGGCGTTCTATGACGACCGCCAGCGCGGCGCCCAACCGCTTGCGCTGACGCCGATCGAGCGGGGCGTTGTGTTCCAGGAGCCCGCGGGCTCGAACGGGTTTGCCATTGCGCCGAGCCACACGAAGAACGGACACGCGCTGCTGCTCATCAATCCGCACACGAGCTTCTTCTTCCGCGCAGAGCTGCAGGTGACGAGCGACGAAGGGCTCAACGTGTACGGCGCGGCGACGTGGGGCCAGTTCTTCATCTATCAGGGCTTCAACGAGCACGCGGGCTGGATGCACACCTCGAGCGGCGTCGACAACGTCGACGAGTTCGCCGAGACGGTGCACGCGGACAACGATCGCCTCTGGTATGTCTACGGCAAGGATCGGCGGCCGGTGGCGCAGCAGAACGTCACGCTCGCCTACCGCAAGCAGGACGGCTCGATGGCGACGCGCACGTTCACGACATTCGCGACCCACCACGGCCCCATCGTGCGTCAGGAAAGCGGTAAGTGGATCGCGTTCGCGCTCATGAACAAGCCGGTCGAGGCGCTCGAGCAGTCGTTCCTGCGGACCAAGGCGCACGACTACGCGGGCTTTCTGCGAGTGGCGCAGGCCCAAGCGAACTCCTCGAACAACACGCTGTTCGCCGATTCGAAGGGCGAGATCGCCTATCTGCATCCGCAGTTCGTGCCCGTGCGCGACGATCGCTTCGACTATCGCAATCCCGTGGACGGCAGCGATCCAGCGACGGACTGGAAGGGCCTGCACGATCTCGACAGCCTGCCGCACGTCGTGAACCCGAAGAACGGCTGGGTGATGAACACGAACAACTGGCCCTGGACCGCCGCCGGCGCCGACAGCCCGAAGGCGGCAGAATTCCCGCGCTATATGGATCAGGCGGGCGAGAACCCGCGCGGCCCGCACGCCGAGCGCGTGCTCAACGCGCGACGCGATTTCACGCCGGAGACGCTGCGGGACGCCGCGTTCGATCCGTATCTCACGGCGTTCGCGCGGCTCGTGCCGCTGCTGATCAACGCCTACGATCGCCTGCCCGCGGGCGATACCAGGAAGAAGAAGCTCGCGGCGTCCGCCGATTTGCTGCGCGCGTGGGACTTTCGCTGGAGCCTCGACTCGAAGGCTACCTCGCTCGCCGTGTTCTTCGGTGAGGCGCTGTGGGCCGTCGCCGCTCCGTCGGCCAAGGCGGCCGGGCTCTCCGTGTGGGACTACATGGCCGACCGGACGACGGACGAGCAGAAGCTCGCTGCGCTCACCGACGCGGTCGACCGGCTCACGCTCGACTTCGGCAGCGCGGCCGTGCCGTGGGGCGAGATCAACCGCTTCCAGCGCAACGACGGCGCAATCGTGCAGACATTCGACGACGCGAAGCCGAGCACGCCTGTGCCGTTTACCTCCTCGCAGTGGGGCTCGCTCGCCTCGTTCGGCGCGAAGCGCTATCCGGGCACGAAACGCTATTACGGGACTTCGGGCAACAGCTTCGTCGCGGTGGTCGAGTTCGGTCCGACGGTGCGCGCGTGGGCGGTGACTGCGGGCGGTGCCAGCGGTCACCCCGAGTCGAAGCACTTCGTGGACGAAGTGCAGCGCTACGCGGACGGCAACCTGCGGCCGGTGTACTTCTCACCCGCCGAGCTGCAGGGGCACGTCGAGCGCACCTACCATCCCGGCGAGTGAGCCATCCCGGACGAGTGAGCCATCCCGCGAGTGAGTGCCGCCCGCGGCTCGTGTCAGGACGGCCGTTCGAAGGTACCGACGTAGTCGGCTTCGGCGAGCGCGTGATCCTCGGCCGCCTCGAGCACTTCTTCGATATCGCTACCCGGCGGAACGCCGAGGCTCGGCACGTCGAGCGCGAACAAGCGGAAATGGTAGTGATGCGTGCCGTGACCCGGCGGGGGCTGCGGTCCGTCGTAGCGTGCGTTGCCGAAGTCGTTCACCGCCATCTGGAGCCCGGCGCCCTGATCGCGTGAGCCTACGCCCTCGGTGAGACGATGCATGTCCGCGGGGATGTCATACGCGGCCCAGTGCCGGAACATGCCGCTGGGCGCGTCCGGGTCCTCGACGATGAGCGCATAGCTGCGCGTGCCGGGCGGCTCGTCGCGCCATTCGAGCGGCGGCGACATGTTGCCGCCATCACGACTGAACTGCTGAGGAATGCGCTGGTTCGCGGCGAAAGCCGGGCTGGTGACGGTCAGCGGCATCGTGATGTCCTCCGTTCGCCTGGGGCACGCATGCGGAGCAAACGAAGGACCCGGGCAGGTCGCGTTCGAGATCACGCTCGGCCGATGAGCGCGAGCGCCTTCTCGAGCGGTGCATCGTGGCCGCCGCAGTAGACGCGGCATGCCGGAACGGTGACGTCCGGCGGCACGCCGAGGCCTTCGATGGGCGGGATCCCGTCCGGCGCGAACGCGGCCGTCGCGACGTACAGAAGGTATTTCCCCTCGCAAGGCTCATTGGCGCGGCCGGCGAGGAACGCGCCGGCGGTCTTCGAGCCGACGAGCGTGCCGATTTTCCGCTGGCGCACGGCGGCGACGACCCATTCCTTGCCGCTGCGGACGCCGTCGTCGATCAGCACGTATTTCGGTACGCCGCCGAGCGGTTTGCCGGGTTTCAGGCTCTCGATGTACTCGAGCCCGGCTCCGCCGAAGCCGCCGCGCAGGTCGAGAATGAGCGCGTCGACGCGGGCGCGCGCGAAGCCGGCGAGCGCCGAGTCGAGCGCGTCGAGGAAGCGGGGGTTCGTGCCGGCCCAGAGATGGAAGTAGCCGACGCGCTTCGCGCCGACCCGGATCTCGCGCGCGGATGCGATGGACGCCCGCAGGAAGGCGCTCTGCGTGCTCTCGAATGTCGCGCGCAATCGCACGGTCCGCTGCATGACACCATCCGACGACACGACGAGCGTCGACTCTCGTTGTGCATCGAACCCGAGCGGATCGAACCGCTCGCCATCGAGACTCACGAGCAGATCGCCCGCGAGCACCCCGGCGCGAGCGGCCGGCGAGTCCTCGAGCACGTAGGCGGCGTACTGCGCTTCCCCGATACGTTTCGGCCAGATGCCCGATGACGCAATGGGGAATGCATCGAGGTTACCCGAGAAGATGGACTGCAACGCCCAGTAGTCGAGGTCCTTCCTGGTGTAGAGCCCCGTGTGACTGGCGCGCAGCTCGGCGAGCAGCGCGTTGATCTGCGCGGCGAGCGCCGTATCGGAGTCGCCGCAGGACACCTGGGTCCGGTAGTGCGCGACGCGCGCCGGCCAATCGAGGCCGCGGAACGTGCGGTCGTAGAACTGCTCGCCGACGAGCGCGGTGATCTCGTCGTATTCGCGAAGCGCTCTGCACGGCTGTGGGGAGCTCATTCGGCTTCAGTCCACCTTCCGGAGTCGATGCGTGTCCAGCAGCCCGAGCCGCACGAGACTCTCGGCGGTGGCGACGACTGCCTCTTCGCTCGGACGCGGAATCCAACCGAGCCGCCGCCGCCTTGGCGTTCGTGTCGTTCTTCACCTTGCCGAGCTCGAGCACTATCTCTTTCGCGAGCCGCGAGCGCAAGGCCAATAGCCGGCGCCCAGCGGTTGCAGGATGCGATGCGTGCCGATGAATCCCGATCCGCCGATGTGCAGGCGGCCGTGCGCTTCGGCACCGGCGGGTGGCCGCAGGTGCATTCGGAAAAAATTTTCGATGACTGGCTCGTTCCCGTGTCGGAACCCGAGCCGTGCTCGTCATGACGTCATATGGACTACGACCCCGAATTGAGTCAACTTAGCTCGCATGCAGATCGTCGGCCGCAACAGCTCGCACTTCACGCGTCTGCCGCGCATTTTCGCGCGGGAGCTGGGGGTGCCGCTCGAGTTGGTTCCCATCTACGACATGCGCGCGCTCGGGCCGGAAGTGTATGCCGGCAATCCGGCGTTGAAGCTGCCGATCTTGCGCACGGAGCAGGGCGTCGTATTCGGGGCGCTGAACATCTGCCGCGTGATCGCCGAGCGCGCGGCACGACCGGCGCGCATCGTGTGGCCCGAGGATCTGCGTGACGATCTCTCGCGGAACGCGCAAGAGATGGTGTGGCATGCGATGACGGCGCAGGTTCACATCATCATGGGCACCGGCATCGGCAAGCTGCCGGCCGAGAACGTGTATTTCGCGAAGATGCGTGCGGGCTTCGAGGGCGCCCTGCGCTGGCTCGACGCGAATCTCGACGCCGCGTTGCGCGCGCTGCCTGCGCCGCGCGATCTCAGCGTGTTCGAGATGTCATTGTTCTGCTTGATCGAGCATCTGTCGTTTCGGGTGACAGTGCCGATCGAGCCGTACGCGGCGCTCACTCGTTTCGCCACCAACTTCGCGGCGGCGAAGCCGTCGCTGCGCGAAACGGCTTACCGCTTCGACACGCCGCCGGCTCCGGCCTGAGGGCCCGTTTGCCGGGTGTTGCGATAACCGCAGGCGGGTCGCGCGCGACCGTGACATGCCGAGCGTCCAGCCGCTCAGGCCCGCGCGCTCGTGAGCCAGCACGCCGCATCGAAGCGCGCCTCGCCGTCGTGAATGAAGGGAGTGAACGCTCCTCGCACTGCGCTGACGGTTCGGGCGCGCAGCTCCGGATCCGTCACGTCTCGTAGCGCTGCGCCGACGGGACCGAGCTTGGTCACATACTCGAGCAAGTCGCTCTGGGCGACGGTGCAGGGAATGTCGATGGGACGCAGCTCGACGTGCTTCCAGCCGCTCCTCTGCAAGATTTCGCGCACACGACCGGCATCGGCAAGCGCGAATTGACCCGGCGCATTCGGGTCGGGCGCGGGCAAGGAAAGGATGGGCGCGGCGGCGCGCGCCGCCGCGGTCATGAAGGGGTTCTCGGCCGGACTGCGCCAGGCCACGAACGTCAGCGCCGCCCCGGGCCGCGCAGCGCGCTTGATGTTCGCGAACGCGGCGATCGGGTCATCGAAGAACATCACGCCGAACCGCGAGATCACGGCGTCGAAGTCGTTTGGCTCGAACGCGTGCGTCTGCGCATCGGCCCGTACGAACGACACATTCGTGACGTGCTCCTCGCGCGCCCGCGCCTGCGCGAGCTCGAGCAGAGGGGTGGAGACATCGACGCCGACGCACGAGCCACCGGGCCCGATCCGTCGCGCTGCCGCGAAGGTCGTTGCGCCCCAGCCGCATCCGACGTCGAGCACGCGCCGCGTCGAGTCCGACAGCCCCTTTTCGATCAGCAGCGTGGCGAACGGCGCCAGCATTCTTTCGAGCGGGCGTTGCATCTCCACCCACGCGCGCCCCGACGTCTCGTTCCACGCTTTCACCTGGTCCTGGTTCGCCTCATTTGCTGCGGTCATGTTCGCTTCTCCGGTGTAATGCGTGGCACACTCTACGGGCTCAAGTGCGCTTGAGGTCAAGAGATGCAGACGCTCGATATCGGGGTCGTCGCACGACGCTCGGGATTGCCGGCGTCGACGTTGCGGTACTACGAAGAGAAGGGACTCATCACGTCCATCGGCCGGCGCGGCCTGCGGCGCTCGTTCGATGCCCGCGTGCTCGAGCGGCTGGCGTTCATCGCCCTCGGCCAGGCGGCTGGATTCTCGCTCGACGAAATCGCCAAGATGATCGCTCCGGACGGCAAGCTGCGCATCGATCGCGCCGGCTTGAACGCGAAGGCCGACGAGCTCGACCGGACGATCCGGCGCCTCTCCGCGATGCGCGACGGCTTGCGCCACGCGGCCGTCTGCAAGGCGCCAAGCCATATGGAGTGCCCCACGTTCCGCCGTTTGCTGAAGCTTGCCGGCGCCGTACGCAAGCGCGGGCAGCGAGACCAGGACGTTGCCGTGGCCGTAGCGCGCGGCCTGCGCCGAAGGAGTGCCGCATGACCAACGAGTCTCCCGACCTGGTCGACTACAACTTGTTCACCTCTTATCCGGCGCTAGTGGACGCCCTTGCGCGCGAGGGTGGGCCGACGGCGTACGAGCGGCTCGCGGACTGCGGCGCGCGCTTCGGCACGGCCGAAATGTTCGCGCTCGGCGATGCCGCGAATCGCAACCCACCTGTGTTGAAGACGGTCGACCGCTTCGGCAATCGCCGCGACGAGGTGGAGTTTCACCCCGCTTGGCATGAGCTGATGCGCAAGCTCGTCGCGGACGGTTTGCACACGGGGCCGTGGGCCCAGCCCGAGCCGGGTGCGCACGTCGCGCGCGCCGCTGCGTACATGCTCTGGGCAGAGGTCGAGAATGGCACGCAATGCCCGGCGACCATGACGTATGGCGCCGTTCCAGTGCTCGCGCGCCAATCGAACGACTTCGCCGCGTGGCTGCCGCGGCTTCTCTCTCGGGAGTACGACCCGCAACGGCTACCGATTCACAAGAAGCGCGGCGCACTCATCGGCATGGGCATGACCGAGAAGCAGGGCGGCTCGGACGTGCGCGCCAACACGTCCCGCGCGGCTCCCCTGGGGGCCGCCGGACCGGGTCGCGAGTATCGACTCACCGGCCACAAGTGGTTTTTCTCCGCGCCGATGTGCGACGGCTTTCTCGTGCTCGCGCAGGCAGCCGGCGGGTTGTCGTGCTTCTTCATGCCGCGCGTGCTGCCGGATGGCGCGCTGAACTCATTTCGATTGCAGCGTCTGAAGGACAAGGTCGGCAACCGCTCGAACGCGTCGAGCGAGGTCGAGTTTCACGAGGCCTCTTGCGTGCTCGTCGGCGAGGAAGGGCGCGGTGTGCCGACGATCCTCGAAATGGGCGTGTACACGCGCCTCGACAATGCAATCGGCTCGACGGGGATCATGCATCAGTGCGTCGCGCAGGCCATTCACCATTGCCGCTATCGGCGCGCGTTCGGACGATTGCTGATCGATCAGCCGTTGATGCGTAACGTGCTCGCCGATCTCGCGCTCGAGTGCGAGGCGGCCACCGTCTTCACGATGCGGCTCGCGCGCGCGTTCGATCGCCAGCAGGATGAAGTCGAAGCGGCGCTCCGCCGCGTGCTGACGCCTGTGGCGAAGTACTGGATCTGCAAACGCGCGCCGCTCGTGGCGACCGAGGCGATGGAGGTGCTCGGCGGCAATGGCTATGTCGAAGAGGGGCCGATCGCGCGGCGCTTCCGTGAGGCGCCGCTCAATTCCATCTGGGAAGGCTCCGGAAACATCATGTGTCTCGATGTGCTGCGCGCGCTCACGCGCGAGGCGCCGGCGATGGAGGCTCTGTTCGGACTGTTGCGAAGGGCGCAGGGTAGCGATCCGCGTTACGACCGCTACGTGAGTGCGCTCGAGTCGGAGTTGACCGACGCGAATGAAGCGGAAGCCCGCGCGCGGCGCACGACGGAGCGCATCGCGCTCGCCGTGCAGGCGGCGATTCTGCTGGAGCACGGCTCGCCCGCGGCCGAAGCATTCCTCGCTTCGCGGATTGCGGACGGTGCGCCGGGCGCGCTCGGCACGTTGCCGGTCGGCCTGAATCTTGGAGCGCTGATGGAGCGCGCGCTCACGGCATAGCGCGAACGCATCCGCGCCGCCGTTGAACGCGAACGCGCATCGGGCGGCCGCTTGCGGGCCCGAAGAGTTACAGCGTCTGCAACGCGCTCAGCACGACGCGTCCTTGCGGGTTCCCTCGTGAGTCCACGTGATACTTCTCGCGCAGCTCGTGCAGAAACCCGTTCACGTCGCCGGTACGGAACGAGCCGGCGATGCGCACGTTCGCGAGCACCTTGTCCGCGAGCACGAACTTCGTCGTCGTGTAGCGCTCCACCTCTGCGAGAACGTCTTCCAGTGCCGCGCCGTCGAAGACGAGCATCCCGCGCTGCCACGCGAGCCGCGTTTCGAGCTCGCTGCCCATGAGCGGCCGTACGGACTGATAGCCGGGCTCGACCAGCGCCGTTTCGAAGGCGGTGAGCGTCGCTTCACCATAACTCAGGTTTTCACGCCGCTTGGCAGGCGTCTCGGGCCAGCGCGGTGGAGCATAGAGCACCTTCACCTGACCCTCGGTGACCGTCACTTCGACGTTCTCCGGCGTCAGCACGCGCACGTTGAAGCGCGTGCCCAGCACCTGGAAGTCGCGCTTGCCGGCGTGGACGTTGAAGGGACGCGCCGGGTCGGGTGTGACGTCGAAGCTTGCTTCACCATAATACAGGCTGACATCGCGCGAGTGCGGGGTGAAGGCGACGGTCATGCGCGTGCCGGTGTTGAGCGTGATCTTGCTGTGATCGACTAGCGTGATCTCCTGCCGGCCACCGACCGCCGTGACAAAGGTCTTGTGGAGAGTGCCGCTGGGCGCCGCCGTCGCCTCGCTGAACAGCGAGGAGGGATCGCGGCCCATGAGCGCAAGCGTGCCGAAGACCACGATCGCGAGCGCGCCCAAGAAGGTGACGCCCATCGAGACGGCGCTGCGCCCGCGCCGCGGCGGCTCGGCGAGCCCGGCGCCGTCCGGAAATAGCTGGGTGAGCAGAGCGACGAGATCCGGCCGCTGCCAGGGCGGCGCCTTGTCGAGCAACGCGGCGCGATTGGCGCGCTCGGCGAGCCACCTGGCGAGCTCGGCTCCGTCTTCCTTGTCCAGGCCGCGAGACAGCCTGTCGAGCCAGCGGGATGCCTCCTCGTCGCGTTCCTTGGATGAATCCGGGAGCGAGTGCCGTCGACCCATATCCATGCCCTCCGCGCGCCGCGTATGAGCGGGTGCGAAGGATCATAGCGTGCCGCCGCGACAGCGGCGAGGCTCCGCGTGGCTAGCCGGGAAGGCGAGCGTCTTCGTGGATGTCCCGTGCGATCCGCCGGGGTGCGTCGAGCCGCGGCTCATCCAGATAGAAGGCGTACTGAGCCAGGCACGCGCTCACGAAACTGCGTGCGCCATGGCCGGCGGCACGCAGCACGCGACTGTGACCGAGCCACACGGCCAGCGCTGCATTGACGAAAAACACCCGGTGCACGGTCGCGTGAGCCGCGCGCGCGAGAGGAGTCTTGCGCGCATACATTTCGCGCAGCAGGTCCGATTCAAAGCCGACCTGCGCCAGCTCATCCGCCACCAGAATGCGGCAGAGCGTTTGCAACTGCCTGCAGCCCGTCGCGGCCTCGAGCGCGCGGTAGTAGACCTTGCCGATCAGCTTCGCACTCACGAGCCGGGCGATCTGCAGCTCGAACCCCATGAGCCCGTGAGCGCGGCGTGCCGCGCGGTCGATCCAATCGGCGCGCCGGCGGGGGATGGCATGCTGCTTCATGAACGCGGCGAGCAGCGCGGCGTGATGGTTCTGCTCGGCCACGAGCAGCGCCACGATCTGGCCGAGCGGCGCGGCGTCGTGCTCCTGCTCGTAGCGTCGGGCCGCGCGCATCAGGCTCGGCCCGTCGATCTGCTCCGCGAGCTGGAAGCTCGCGAGCGAGCGGCCGATGAGGCGCCGCTCGTAAGGCGTGAGATCGTCCGGCGGCCCTTCGGGCAGAGCGCAGCGGCGGTCCGCGTGATACTCGAAGTGATCAAGCCAGACTCGCAAATCGGTGTGCATGGCAAGCGCCTCGGCAGAGCGGGAACTGGCGCACAGAATGCGAGCCGATGCGGTCCGCGCGGTGACGCAATTCGGGCAGATTCGGGCACCGTTCAGATTTTGCTCAGCCGCCCTTCGGTACATTCGCCGCCCCTTGATTCGAAAGGAGCTTTCATGAGACCGGCCTCTCTCGTGCTGAGCCTATGTGCCCTGATTGCGCTTGCCGTGTCGGCGCCGCGCGACGCGCGGTCGCAGGACCGGCCGGGCCGCGACCAGGTGTGCGTGTACGAGCATGCGGACTACGGCGGTTGGGAGCGCTGCTTCGGGATCGGCGAGGACGTCGCCGACCTCGGCAATCTGCGCAATCAGATTTCGTCCGTGCGCATCTTCGGGCGCGCGGAGATCACGCTGTTCGAGCATCCCGGGTTTCAGGGGCGGCAGCTCGTCATCGACAGCAGCACGACGAATCTGCCGCGCGGCTGGAACGACGAGACCGATTCGCTGCGCGTGGATCGCGCGAGCTTCGGCAACCGGCAGCGGGCGAGCGAGCGGCGCGAAGACCGCGTGTGCGTGTATCAGCACGTCGGCTTCCGCGGCAATTCGCGCTGCTTCGACGCGGGTGAGGAGGTCTACGATCTGCGCGAGATCGGCTGGAACGATGCGATCTCCTCGATTCGCACCTTCGGCGGCACGCGCGTGGCGGTGTTCGAGGACGCGGGCTTTCAGGGGCAGCGGCTGATCGTCGAGGAGGACATCCCGGATCTCACGCGGATCGCCGCCGGCCACAACACGTGGAACGACCGCATCTCTTCACTGCGCGTCGGCGGCGACCGCTTCGGTCGCGGTCGCCACTGAGCTGAGCAAGGCGCGCTGGGCTAAAGAGCGCGCCGCGGTTCGACGCCATGCCGAACCGCGGCGCCGGCCGTCTCACTGGCCGAAGCGGATGCGCCCCGTGAGGTACCACTCGAGCGGACGGTTGTACGTTCCCACCTTCTCGCCCGCGGCGAGGTTGATCGAGCCGCTCTGGAGCCAGCGGTCGTTCGTCAGGTTGGTACCGCCGAGCACGATCTCGTACCGCTCATCCTGACCGCGGTAGTGGATCGAGGCGCCGAGTGCGTTCGTCGCCGGCCGATGCAGCTCGGGCGTGTTCAACGAATCGTTGAACAGATCCGCGGTGCGCGTGTAGTCGACCGAGAAGCGCATGCCCGCGCCGTTCGGGAGCGAGAAGTCGTAGTTCGGCCCGATCGTGTACTTGTAGCGCGGCGTCTTCGGTAGCTTGTTGGTGATCGGGATTTGCGCCTCGGGTGCGATCTTCGTGTACTTCGCGTCGATGTAACCCGCCGCGAGCGTGAACGAGAAGCCGCCGCCGAGAATGCCCTGCGACTCGAGCTCGATGCCCTTGATGCGCGCGTTACCCGCGTTGTGCAGCACCGGTGAGGCCCCTTCCTGGAAGTTGAGCTGGATGCCCTTGTAGTCCGTGTAGAAGACCGCGGTGTTGATGAGCAGGCGGCGCTGGAACAGCTCCGATTTCAGGCCGAGCTCGGAGGTGTACGCGAACTCGGGCCCGAACTCCGCTTCGTCGCCGGCCTGGATGGGCTGCGAGAGGCGTGTCGTCCAGCCGCCGGACTTGAAGCCCTTCGACCAGCTCACGTAACCCATGACGTCGCTCGTGAACTGGTACTGCAGGCCGACTTTCGGCGTGAACACGTCGAACGTCTGCTCGTTCGTGCCGGTCGGGAAGTAGCGCAGCGGATTGTCCGCCACCGGGAAGCCGAGCGCCTGCTGGCAGGTCACGCCCGCCGGAATGTTGGGATCGAGATGCAAATTCGCCGGATCGCTCGGCGGGTTGCAACCGCTGATCTTGTACGTGAAGCCGTTCAGATCCGCCTGACCGCCGATGAACTTCTTCTGCTCTCGCGAGTAGCGACCGCCGATGGTCAGCGTCAGCGGTTCGGTCAGCTTGTAGTCCGTGTGGAAGTACGCCGCGTACGACTTCGTGTCGACGTCGTTCTGGTAGTCGAACACGTACAGAATGCCTTCGAACGGCACGTAGTCGTGCACGTAGCCCTTTTCCTTGAAGAAATACAGACCGGTCACGTAGTTCAGGCGGTCGTTGAACGCCTTGCCGTTCAACTGGAATTCCTGCGAGACCTGGTACTGATGCTGATGGTCCGTCACTTCCTGGATCTGCTCGGGCAGACCGTCGAGGTCGACGCCCACGCGCCAGTTGATCTGGCGATAGCCGGTGATGGACTTGAACGAGAGGTCCCCGCCGAGCGACCAGTCACCCGTCACCGCGAGACCGAACATGTCGTTCTTCGCGAAGCTCACGCCGTTCGAGTAGGTCTTGTCGATGCTGCCCGTCTGCGTGTTCTCGAAGTTCCAGTAGATGCGCGGCGCATTGGACAGGAGGAGATTGCCGCCCGGCCCGTTCACGTACCCCGCACCCGCGAGCGGCGGGCCGCCCGTCGAGATGCCCGGCACCACGGCGCGCGGTCCGCACACGCCTGTGGTCGTGTTCGTCACGACGGGGCTGATGAACGCAGCCGGACCGTTCACCGGATCGTTCAGCGCCGCAGGCAAGTTGCTGATGCAGGTGTTGTAGAGGAAGGCAAAGATGTTTGCCGGCGTGTTCTGCACGCTCAGCACCGTCGATGGGGTCGCCGACTGGTCCTGATGCTGCCAGTCGCCCGCGATCGTCAGCGAGAAGTTGTCCGAGGCATTCAACAGGATCTTGCCGCGCAGCACCTGCTGATCGATGCCGCCGTTTTTGTCGGACGTGTCGTACCCGGCCTTGGGATACGCGCGCACCGGATCCGTCGCGAAGGGGACGGACGAGGGGAATGGAATGACCTCCTGGTACCCATCGCGCTTCAGCCACGAGCCCGTGAGGCTCGTCAGCAATTTGTCCGACACGGGCAAGTCCGCGGTGAACGCGAAGTCGCGGCGATCGAAGCGGCCGGTCGTCGCCTGCGCGGTGAAGCGCCGCTCCGTGCCGGGCGTGTGCGTGACGATGCTGATCGCGCCACCGATGGTATTACGACCGAACAGCGTGCCCTGCGGGCCCTTCGCGATCTCGATGCGCTCGACATCCAGCAGGTTCTGGTTCGCGCCGATCGTGCGCGCGAGATACACGCCGTCGAGATATACGCCGACGCCGGGATCGAGGTTGAATGCGAAATCGTCCTGGCCAATGCCGCGAATCGATGCCGAGAGCACGTTCGAGTCGCCCGAGAAGGGCGCAACGGCATCGAGGTTCACGTTCGGCGTGAGATTGCTCAGCGAGTGGAGATCCGTGACGCCTTTGTCCTGCAGCGTTTCGGCAGTGAACGCGCTGATCGCAATCGGGACGTTCTGAATGTTCTGCTCGCGCTTTTGCGCCGTGACGACGACCTCTTCCAACTCCTGGGCGAGGACTGTCGAGCTCACCAGCGGCAGCGCCGCCGCAAGCGTTGCGCGCACGCACGGGTGGATTCGATGTGACATGAGCCCCTCTATTGTTGGTTCGTAAAAGCCCCTGCTCGCTGCACGTAATCTAGCAGCATAGCCACGAGAGCGACTATTTCGCCTACCGAAAAAATCGCACGCGCCATCCGGTGAATCAGTCGGATACCGACACGCCGAGCTGGCGTCGATTTCGTGAGTCGCAGCCCCTCGCGCGGTGTGCCGCGACCGTTTTCATTGGACCCTTCAGACAGTGCGTACCTGTCGCGCGACAAGCTTCGCCCATGTCGCGTGCGCGACGCACGCCGCACAGTGCCTCTGACCGGACGACGGCGGTGCCTATTGCGTCCGGGAGTGCACTCGATAGCGCCTGCGAGCGCAGTCATTTAGTCGCGGCCGCCTGTTCCGCGGCCGATACATCGGAGCGAGCAATCTCGTCGCGCACCTGCGCGACCGCCCGGCGCGTCGGTTCGTCATCGGGCGTACAGAGCACCACGCGCACGGTGGGATGACCGTCCGGCACGTAAGAGGTGTGCTCGAACGCGAGCTCACCGAATTGCGGGTGCCGGAAGCGATGAATGCCATACGAGCGCACGTTGATCTCGGGCGAACGCCAGACGCGCCGGAACACCGGTGAGAGCATCTCGAGCCGGCGAATGAGCGCCTCGAAGCGCGGGTCACCGCCCGACTTGCTGTAGTCGACGCGCAGCTTCGCGAGCACGCGGCGCGCCATCTTTTCGAACTCGGCGGGCTCGGTGTAGTAGGACTGCCGCGTGAAGAGGATCTCGACGAGATTGCGCTCCGCCGGGGGTGTCGTGGCGTAGTCGCGAAAGATGATCGAGTTGAGCCGGTTCCACGCGAGCACATCCCACCGCAGGTTCATGACGACCGCGGGCACTTCGACGCGGTTGATCATGCGCACCATCTCGGGCGGTGCTTCGAGATGCGGCTCGCGCGGCAAGCGCGGCGGTCGATGCTGAACGAGCGAGAAGAGATAGATGCGCTCGTCCTCGGACAGCTTGAATGTCTGCGCGATGCGGTCGAGCACCTCGTCCGAGACGCGCATGTCGCGACCTTGTTCGAGCCACGTGTACCAGGAAACACTCACGCCCGAGAGTGATGCGACGTCCTCGCGTCGCAGACCTTCGGTGCGCTTACGTTGCGGTACCGGCAGCCCCAGATCCGCCGGATTGATGCGCGCCCGGCAACTGCGCAGGAATTCCGCGCGCTGCCGATCGATCGGTATCCGCGTGCTCACGTCCGCTCCCTCCAAGCCCCCTGAGCCGACCCCTAACTATTACTACGACTACTAGCTTTGTGGGAAACATTTAAGCGCCGCGCGCCGAAAACCTATGGCGGTCGCCGCTGGCGTCGCGCTAATTTCAGCTGCACCAGGAAAAAAGATCGACACGGTTTAGGGAGCAGGGGGACCGATGCGGATCGGGTTGGTGCTGGTGTTGCTTGGCGCCGCGGTGGCGCTGGCGCAGGAAGGATTTCCACTCGACGGGACGTGGCGCGGCGAGCGCGCGGGCGCGGGCAAGGTGCCCGAGACCATCGTCATGGTGCTGCAGTGGGACGGCACGAAGATTTCCGGTGTCATCAATCCGGGTCCGAGTGCAGTTGAGATCAGCGAGGCGACGCTCACACCCGCGGGCTGGAAAGTATCGATCGATGCGCGGCCGCCGCGGGGCAAGCCGATTCACTTCGAGGGCGCGCTCGAGAACCTCGGCGCATACAACCGCGCGATCGCGGGAACGTGGACCGAGGGCGGCAAGAGCGTGCCGGTCCGCATGGTGCGGGAATAGCCATGCGAGCCGTCATCGCAGTCGCAAGTCTCCTCGCAATGAGCGCCTTTGCCGCGGGATGCCAGCAGCAGAGCGCCGCGTCGACGCCCGCCGATGCCGCGGCGAATGCGCCGGCGCCGCGCTTCGCGGACGGCTTGATTCGCTTCGATCGCGCACCGGGTGAGAAGGGGTACTGGGACTCGCCCTCCGTCAGCGGGCTGGTCGAAGACGGCGTGAAAGTCGCGATGGACGCGCAGGGCCGGCTCGCGAACATCGCGGATGCGCCGAAGGTCGCGCCCTTCCAGCCGTGGGCGCTCGCGCTCTACGAGTATCGGCAGCGGAACGGCTTGCGGGATGACCCGATGCGCGAATGCATCGGCCCCGGCAATCCGCGTCAGATGCACACGCCCGGCGGCGTGCGGATCATTCAGGATCGCAACTACAACCGCGTCTACCTGTTGTTCGGCGGAGGCAATCGCAGTTGGCGCGTGATCTATCTCGATGGCCGCACGCCGCCCAATCCCGACGAAGTCGTGGGCACCTTCTACGGCAATGCCGTCGGCAAGATGGAGGGCGACACGCTGGTCGTCGAGTCCATCGGCTTCAACACGCGGTTCTGGTTCTCGAACGGCGGCCTGCCGCACACCGAAGCGTTGCACCTGACGGAGCGCTTCAAGCGCCCCGCGCACGATCTGCTCGAGTACGAGGTGACGATCGACGATCCGCGCACCTACACGCGGCCGTGGAAAGCGTCGTGGACGTTGCGCTGGGTGCCGGGCGACATCCCCGAGCAGTTCTGCGAAACCGGTCGTACATAGGAGAGCGATGATGTTCACGAAGACAATGCGGCTCGGCACGCTGCGCAACGTAGTGTTCGCCGCGGCGGCCGCACTGTGCGCAGCGGCCGTGGTGCCGGGCTACGCGCACCACTCGTTCGGCGCCGAGTTCGATTCCAACAAGCCCGTGACGATGATCGGCGTGGTGACGCGCCTCGAGTGGACCAATCCGCACGTGTATCTCTTCATCGACGTCAAGGACAAGAACGGCGCGGTGACGAACTGGGGCTTCGAGATGGGTCCGCCGCACATGCTGCAGAAGGCGGGCTGGAAGCGAAACAGTCTCACCATCGGCGAGACCGTCGTGATCGACGGCTGGCTCGCGCGCGACGGCAGCCATCACGCGAATGCGCGCAAGGTCACGCGCAAGAGCACGGGCGAAGTGCTGGGTGCGGCGACATCCGGCGGGCAAACACTGACGGGCACGCCGAAGCCGGCTGGCGCGGCGCCGGTCGCCGTCGGCAGCACGCAGGGTAAGCAGGGTCAGTAACGCATGCGAACGATCGCGCCAATTGTGTTGACGCTCAGCCTCGCGGGCTCCGCGCTCGTGCTGGCGCAGGACGACGGGAGCGCACCCCCCGCCGCCGCGAAGCCGGCGCCGCGCTGGCCGGATGGGCGCATCAGCTTCAGCGGCACGCCCGACGATGTCGGCAACTGGGAAGGGCCGGCGAACGGCACGATCTTCTTCAACATCGACAGCAAGACCGGCAAGAAGATCACGCCGCCCTCGAGCCTCGCGACGAATCTCACGGTCGATCAGGTGCCGTTCCAGCCGTGGGCGCGCGCGCAGTACATGAAGCGCGAGAGCCAGGCGGAAGACCCGCACACGCGCTGCAAGCCCTCGGGCGGCCCGCGTCGTTGGCACACGCCGTACGGCATCGAGATCCTCGATCTGCCGGAGACGCAGGAAGTGCTCGTGCTGAGTGTGGGCTCGCCGCATAGCTGGCAGCAGATTCACATGGACCGAAAGGAGCATCCGCGGGATCTGCAACCGTCGTGGTACGGGGACGCCATCGGCCATTGGGAAGGCGACACGCTCGTCGTGGACACGGTGGGCTTCAACGAGCGCTTCTGGCTCACGCGCGAAGGCGTGCCGCACACGAGCAAGTTGCATCTGACCGAGCGCATCTCGCGTCCGACCTTCGATCAGTTGCGCTACGAGGCGACCATCGACGATCCGGGCGCGTACACGAAGACGTGGTCGGGCGGCTGGAACCTGCGATGGTCGGCCGGCAACGAGCCCTTCGACTATCTGTGTCAGGAGAACAATCGCGATCCGCAGCGGATGATCGGGATGACCGGCGGGCCGC
>DASZSS010000480.1:0-9264 GCA_035548535.1 Steroidobacteraceae bacterium | reverse complement strand
ATTGCGATGCGGTCCGCGACATCAGCAGCAATCACAAGTACGCGCCGGATGCGGCGGCTGCCGCTGCGGTGGCCTTGAAGACTGGCGTCGACAACGAGTGCAACACGGCGACGCTTTCGGACATCGGCGGCCTTGCCAATCGATACAAGGAGGCCTACGAGCGCGGCTTGATCGGCATGGAGGACATCGATCGCGCGCTGATCCGCCTGTTCTCGGCGCGCTATCGCACGGGCGATCTGCCGGGCGTGGTGGACCGGCCCCAGGTGAACACACCGCCGGCTTCGATCACGTCGGCGGAGCACGACGCGCTCGCGCTGAAGACGGCCGAAGAGAGCATCGTCTTGCTGAAGAACGACGGTGTGCTGCCGCTCGCGGGCGTGAAGCGGATTCTCGTCGTCGGGCCCCACGGGGACTCGACGCGCGTGTTGCGCGGGAACTACTCGGGCTCGCTTTCGAGCCCACCGATATCCATCGTGGACGGCCTGCGGCGGGCCTTGCCCCGCGTGACGGTGACGCATCTGCCCTGGTCACCCTCGATCACCGACGGGGATCCTGTGCCGACGGCGGTGCTGCGGTCTCCGGATGGCAAGCCCGGTCTGCGCGCGGACTACTACGAGGCAGAAGGCGCGATTCCGAGCCGATTCGCTTCGCGTGAGGAGTATTCGCGCATCACCGGGCAGATGAAGTTCAAGGGCACGCCGAGCGTCAGCCGCATCGAGCCGGGCGTGGCGGGTCGCGGCAACACGCTGCCGCAGCTGTCGGATCACTACAAAGTCGTGTGGACCGGATTTCTCGTGCCGCAGGTCTCGGGCACATATCGCATCGGCGTGCGCGGGTTTTCGGGCGAGCTCACGTTCGACGGCAAGCGCTTGACCGAGCCGGGACAGGTGCGGTGGGGCGCTCTGTCGAAGCTCGCCTCGGTGACGCTGGAAAAGGGACACCGCTATCCCATCCGCATCACGGCCGAAGCCCACGGGGGTCTCGCGGGCACCGAGTTGCTATGGAAACGGGTCTCGATGCAAGCCGACGCCGATCTCGCCGCGGCCGCCCCTCACGCCGACGTCATCGTGGCCGCCGTGGGGCTCACGTCGGACCTTGAAGGCGAGGAGATGAAGATCGACCTCGAGGGATTTTCCGGCGGCGACCGGACCTCCCTCGATCTGCCGAGCGATCAACGCAAGCTGCTCGAGCAGGCGAAGGCGACGGGCAAACCGCTGATCGTCGTGCTGCTGAACGGCAGTCCGATCAACCTCGCCTGGGCCAACGAGAATGCCGCCGCGATCATCGAGGCGTGGTATCCGGGACAGGCGGGCGGGCTGGCCGTCGCTCACGTGATCGCCGGCACGGTGAGCCCCGCCGGTCGCCTGCCGCTCACGTTTTACGAGAGCGTGGCCGACCTGCCGCCGTTCAGCGATTACTCGATGGCCGGGCGCACGTACCGTTACTTCGCGGGTACTCCGGTGTATCCGTTCGGATACGGGCTGAGTTATGCGAGCTTTGAATACGGGCCGCTGCAGGTGAGCGCTGTCGATGGCAACATGGAGCACGGAGTGCGGGTAACAACCACGGTCACGAACAGCGGGAAGCGCGCGGGCGAGGAGGTGGCTCAGCTCTATTTGCAGCCGCCGCCGTTCGAGGGTGCGCCGCGGGTCGCGCTGCGCGGCTTCCAACGCTTCGCGCTACAACCCGGTGAGCGCAAGACGATCTCGCTCGAGCTTTCGCCGCGCGACCTCAGCTTCGTCACGCGCGACGGCGCGCGGCAGATCATGGCGGGCGAGTATCGCGTCAGCGTCGGCTCGGGACAGCCGGGGACGGGCGTGCCGTCCGCTGCCACCGTATTCTCCATGCCGCGCGCGGTGTCGCTGCCAGAATAGGGTTCATGATGCGAGAGAAATTTCTTAGTGGGTTGATGGTCGCGGTCGCTGCCGCCGCGGGCGCGCCGCTGTCGGCGCAGGTGCAGACCCCGGCGCCGCCCGTAGTTCCCGGCGCAAAGCCCGCGACAGTGGAGCACATCAAGATTCACGGCACCGCGCTCGAGGGCAACCTCGAGGGGGATGCCGTCGACCGGGACGCGCTCGTCTTCCTGCCGCCGAGCTACCAGAAAGAAAAGCGGCGCCGCTATCCGGTGGTGTATGCGCTGCACGGCTATTCGATCGGTGCCGAACAGTGGTCGCACGAGATTCACCTGCCGCAGACGCTCGAAGGCGCCTTCGCGCAGGGTGCGCGGGAGATGATCGTCGTGCTGCCGGATTCGAAGACGATGCACAACGGCTCGATGTATTCGAGCTCGGTGACGACGGGCGACTTCGAGACGTTCATCGCGCGCGACGTGGTGGCCTACTTGGACGCGCACTACCGCACGCTCCCGCAGCGGCGCAGCCGCGGTCTCGTGGGCCACTCGATGGGCGGCTACGGCGCCACGCGCATCGGCATGAAGCACGCCGATGTGTTCGGCAGCCTCTACATCATGAGCCCGTGCTGTCTTTCCCCGCGCGCCGCCGCGTCGGCGGACGCGGCGCAGGCGGTGGAAAAACTCGCGACGCCGGCCGATTCGGCGCAACTGCCGTTCCGCGTTCGCGCGCAATTGGCCGTTGCCGCCGCCTGGTCGCCGAATCCGAAGAGCCCGCCGCTCTATCTGGACCTGCCCACGCAGCAGGGCGTCGAGCACCCCGAGGTGCTCGCCAAGTGGGCCGCGAACGCGCCGCTCGCCTTCATCGACCAGTACGCCGCGAGCCTGCGGCGCTATCACGGCATCGCGCTCGACGTGGGCGATCAGGATGGGCTGAAGACGGACACGGGCAAGCTGCACGACGTTCTGGACGCGTACGGAATCCAGAACAGCTTCGAGATCTACAGCGGCACGCACACGAGCGCGGTGGCGGACCGGTTTCAGAATCACGTCATGCCGTTCTTCAGCCGCAATCTGTGCTTTGAGTCCGGTTGCGCCGACTAGATGCGATAGCGGCCGCGCGCATCGAGCACGACCACTCTGCTGGTGCCGCCGTAGCGTAGCGTGACGCGCTGCCGCGGCGGACCGGTGAGCTCCAGCCATTTGAGCGTGTGCCGCCGCCATCCGAGACTGACGCTCATCGCGCCCCGCACGCGAATTCCTCGTGCTTCGCCCCTCGGCCAGGCGCTCGGCAACGCGGGGAGCACGCGAATCTCTCCACCCCAGGACTGCACGAGCATTTCCAGGATGCCCGCCGCGCCGCCGAAGTTGCCGTCGATCTGGAACGGCGGATGCGCATCGAACAGGTTGGGATACGTGCGCTGAGGGCCGAGCAGCGTCTTCAGGATCGCGTGCGCGTGATCGCCTTCGCCCATTCGCGCCCACAGGCAGAGCCGCCACGCCGTGCCCCAGCCGGTGGCAAGATCGCCTCGCCGCCGCAGACTCGTCTTCGCGGCCTCGATCAGGGCCGGTGTGTCGCGCACGTTGATCTGACTGCTCGGGTAAGCGGCGTAGAGGTGCGACACGTGCCGGTGGTGCGGCTCGGGCGCCATGTCGTCCCAATCTTCGAGCCATTCCTGGAGCTGGCCGCTCTTACCGATCGCATCGGGTGCGATACGGCGCGCGGTCGCATCGAGCTGCGCGAGAAGCTCGGCGTCCAGCCCGAGCGTCTTGCCCGCTTCGATCGTGTGCGCGAAGAGGTCGCGGACGATCTGCCTGTCCATCGCGGGGCCGATGCACAGGGCGCTTCCGAATGGATGCAGGTTCTCGGGCGAGAGCGAGGGCGAGGTGACCAGGCCGCGGCCCGCCGGGTCCTCGACGAGCGTGTCGAGGAAGAACAAGCAGGCGTCGCGCATCAGGGGATAGAGGCGTCGCAAGGTGTGCTCGTCGCGGCTGTAGTCGTAGTGATCCCAGAGCGCATTGCAGAGCCAGGCGCCGCCGCACGGCCACAGTCCCCAGAGCGGACCATCGATCGGCGCCGCTGCGCGCCACAGGTCGGTGTTGTGATGAGCGACCCAGCCGCGCGCGCCGTACATCGTCTTGGCGGTTCGGGCGCCGGTGACCGCCAGCTCCTCCACCATGCGCAGCAAGGGTTCGACGCACGCGCCGAGCCCCGCGGGATCGGCGGGCCAGTAGTTCATCTCCGTGTTGATGTTGATGGTGTACTTGCTGCCCCAGGGCGGATTCACGCCTTCGTTCCAGATGCCCTGCAGATTCGCGGGCTGACATCCCGGACGCGAAGACGCAATGAGCAGATAGCGCGCGAATTGGAAGTAGAGCGCCGCCAGCGCCGGATCGTCGGACGTCTCGGCTGCGGCGATACGCAGATCGGTGGGTTTCTCGGCGGAGCTCGTCGCCGGAAGCTCGATGGATGTGGACGCATACAGCGCTCGGTATTCGCGGATGTGCTCGCTTTCGAGCGCGTCGTACGGCTCTCGCGCTGCGTCGTCCGTCTGACGTCTCACGATCGCAACGGGATCTGCGCTCACGTCCTCGTAGCTGACGTAGCTCGTGGCCGCGCCGATCAGCAGCACTGCCGTTCGTGCATCGCGAACCGACATGCGGCCGTTCTCGGCGGCGACGCGCCCGTCGGCGACGATCTTGACGCGTAGCGCGAACGTAAGGCCCGCGGGCGTTTCGGGCCCGGCCTCGTTACGTCCCATGATGAGGAGGCATGCCTCGCCGTCCGCGGAGGCGCGTACATCCGGCGGCAGCTCACCCGCGGATTCCATCGCGAGCCAGTCGATCGGTCCATTCGCAGGGAGTGGCGTCGCAAGCCCTCGGTCCTCGGGCGACGTGTACTGGACGCGCCGCGGAGCGCGGTATGCGAGATCGAAGCTGAGCTTGCCTTTGGGCGCAGCGAGTCGCATCACGATGACCTGTCGGGGGCTCGACGCGAAGACGTGCCTCGTGACGGCTCCCGCGTTCGTGCGGTAGCGAGTCCTCGCGATGGCGGTTGCGAGATCCAACGAGCGCTCGTAATGCGTGGGCACCTCCGCATCGGCGAAGGTGAGCAAGATATCCCCGAGACTTCCGTACGACATCTGCTGAAGCGGCTTCGCCATGACTTTCGCGCTCGCGAGCGCGGTCGCCTCCCGATACCGCTTCGCTTGCAGCAGTCTGCGCACTTCGGGGATGGCCTCGAGCGCTTCGGGATTGTCCGGCGTATAGGGCGAGCCTGCCCACAGTGTGTCTTCGTTGAGCTGCAGCCGCTCTTGAGCAACGCGCCCGAATACCATCGCGCCCAGGCGGCCGTTACCTATCGGCAGCGCTTCCTCCCAACGTGCCGCGGGACGCGCGTACCAGAGTCGTTCACGCGCGCCGACTTTGCGGTCGCGCGCAGGCGATGGCCAAGGGAACGCCGAAGCGGCTGCGGCGGCGGCCAGGAAGAAGCGTCGCGTGAGATGGAGCATGGAGTTCGCCGACGAAGAGTCGCACTCAGCGGATCGTCACCGCCGAGATCGGTCGCTGGGGCTCATCCGCCGCGCAGCAGATGCATTACGCGCGCGCGGATCTTCTCGTAGTTGTCCGGCTGTAGCGGCCCGAGCACGCCATGCTGATCCGGCGGGAGGTGCGCGAGCGGGTGACCGTTCGTGCGGAACACGTAATGATCGAAGAACGCCTTCCACGCCTGCCGTTCCGCCGGCGGCCGCTCCGCGATGGTGATCATGCTGAGGAGCAGGCCGACGGAAGGCGCATCCCGGCCGATGGCGAACGCGTCCCACCAATAGTTCACGAGCACGTTGAACGTGCTGGTTGCTTCCACTTGGTGCCACCAGAGCTTCGGCACATAGATGGCATCGCCGGGATGCAGCTCGGCAACGAGCGCTTGCTCTCTCACTTCGCGGAAGAGCGGATAGCGCTCGTCATCGGCCGGTGCCGACGCCGCGAGGCTCACGGGCTGGCCGGCCATCGTGTGATCGAGCGGCCCGACATACAGTCTGCCGATGGTTTCCGGCGCGTAGAGCGTGAAGCGCCGCATGCCCGCGACCACGCAGGCCACGTTGTCGAAGGTGTCGTAGTGGGCCGAGACGTTCGAGGCGTGCCCGAACCAGATTCGCGGCGTGACCTGGGTGCTCAGAATCGGCAGCGCGTTCTGAGCCGCAAAGCCGGGGAGATAGGGGTCGGTGGGCAGCGACCCGACATACATCGAGTGCTGACCCGCGCGGCCCGCCGTCGCGATGATGCTGTCCAGCGCATCGGCGACGCTCATCCGCGAGCGTGAGAAGTTGAAGCCGTGCAGATCGTCGCTGTAGTAGTACTTGCCGGCGATGCGCGGCTCGCCGACGAAAACCTCCGTCTGGCCGCCCGCGTCGAACTGCAAGACGTAGTCTCTGAAGTGCGCGGGGGAGTTTGCGGCGGCTCGCACGGCGGGCCACGCCGCCACCAGCCCGCGGATCACCGCGGGTCTGCAGGGCTCGGCAACCTCGCGCAGAAACGTTTCCGGATTGGTGAGGCTGCGTGCGTCGATCTCCGCCGGCCTCATGGCGATCGTGCCGCGCACTTGAAGCTCTTCTCGTCGTCCGTGCTGCCGGTGCCGGAGTACACCGCTTCCTGCGGCCATGGGCAGAGGGGCCGCGTGCGAACGGGCGCGCCCGGTGGGTTGCTCACGACGATGCGTTCGGGCGCCTTGCCGCTGTCGACCCATTGGTCGAGCGTCGTGATCGCATCGAACACGAACGGGCCATCGCCGCCGGCACAGTGGCCCATGCCCGGAATCATGAAGAGGCGCGTGCCTGCGGCGGTCTTCTTGGGCCCGAGCCGCTGCGCGAGCGCGGTGTAGAAATTCACCGTGCTCATCGGCGGAATGAGGCCGTCCGCCCAGCCGTGGGAGAGCAGGAGCTTGCGTCCGTCCTTGAAGAACGCCTCGAGACCCGTGGGCGGCACGTCGAGCTGCGCGCCGCCCGTCTGCACGGCGAGCGCCACGTCCTTGTCGTAGTCGAAGCGCCTGAAGTCCCAGCTCGGATCCTTGAAGACGAGGCTTTTCAGGTACGTCGTCGCCGCGCCGAACGGCTCGGGTCCGGTGGTCTGGATCGGGAACATCATCTCGCTGCCCGGCTCGAAGCCCGGATAGATTTCCTGCCCAGTGCGTGCGTTCCGCGGCCCCTGATAGATGGCGCGCAGCGCGGCGAGTTGCGCGGCGGTGAGGCAGTCGGGTGCGTCGCCACCCTTGCACGCCAGCGCGGACGGATCGAAGTGGCACTTGCGCGGCGTGGAGATGATGCCGTCCTTCACGCTGTCATCCGCGTCACACGCCGCCACGGCGGCCTTGTGAACGACTGCGAACTTCGGTGGCGGAATGTGGCTCGCGGCATCCTTCAGCGTGGCGTAGCCCGTCCACAACGAGCTCACCATCAGCGTGGTCATCGGATTGGCCGGCGCCATCGACGAGATGCCGTCGTAGTCGCGCGGGTAGCGATACGCCTCCATGAGCCCCTGGCGCCCGCCGGTGGAGCAGCTCACGAACAGCGAGCGGTTCACGTTCTTGCCGTAGAACGCGGCAACGATCGCCTTCGCGGCGACGGTCATCTCGTGCGGCGCGCGATGCCCGAAGTCGACGAGCTTCTCCGGGTGACCCGCGACGAAGCTCGCATCGAGTGGGCTGCCCTGATGCCCATCGTCGCTCGCCGCGGTGGCATAGCCTTTCGCGAGCGGCTCCACCATCGAGAAGTACGTGATGGAGCCGGCCCACACCCCGTTGCCCACACCGACGAACTTGCCGTTCCAGCCGGACGCGGGCATCCACACTTCGAAGCGAATGTCCGAGTCGGCGGTCGGCCGACTCGTTCCGGCGACGCGACAGAACGGCGGCAGGTGCGAATACGCCGCGGGCGGCGTGCCGGGCGCGGCGGCGCCGGGCGGCGGCTGGAACGCGCCGGCTGCCACGCTCTGCGCCAGCGTGATTTCCGTGTGCGGGAGCTTCAGCGCGGTGAGCCCCTCACAATCGGCGGCATGGGCGGTGTCGAGGTGCAAAAGGGCCGCGAACGCGAGACTCGCGACGGTCGCAAGACGATGGTTCATTGGTAGTGGTCCCGGGCAGTGTCGGCAACAAAAAGGCGGAAGGCGCGGCGGCCGGAAAAGGCGCGGCAATCGGTCACCTGAGCTCCTTGCGATGGCGCTCGATGGTAGGCGAGCGCTCGGACTCGCGTCGAGCACCTCTGCCGCGATGTTAGGAAGACTATCGCTCGCGCACGGTGACGCTCTGACCGTCTTCGGTCACGGCGAGCGCCGGGTCCCGTTCCAGGAACTGAAGCAGCGAGCGAGGATCGTCCGCATCGAACACGCCCGTGATCTGCTTGCTGCCCACGGCTGCTCCTTCGATGTGGATCTGAAGGGCGTTGTACCGGTTGAACTCGGTCGCGACGTCGTCCAGCGAATTGCCGCGAAACACCAGCCGCCGCTCGCGCCATGCGACCACTTGCGCCAGGTCCGCGACGCTGCGCTTGACGACCTCACCGCGCGGCGAGACGCGCGCCTGCTCACCGGCCGCCAGGCGCTCGGGGCCGGGGAGCGCGTCCGTCGGAGCACCTCGCGTCTGCCCGGCGCGCGAAGGGCCGGCGGGACGAGATGCGGTGGCGACGTTCGGAGAGATCTGGACCACGCCTTCGACCACCGTGACCGTCGCGCCCGCGTCGCTCCGGTAGACATTGAAGCGCGTGCCGATGGCCTGGATCACCGCGGGTCCCGACATGACGCGGAACGGCCGGTTCGCATCCTGCTCGACATTGAACATCGCTTCGCCCTCGAGCAGACGGATGGTACGTGCTGTCTTCGCGTACACCACCTCCACGCGCGATTGCGTGTTCAGGTACACGACGGACCCGTCTTCGAGCTTGAGTGCGCGCTGCTCCCCGCGGGTGGTCGCGTACGTCTGCGGCGCGTTGCCCGCAAAGAGCCACAGCGCCACCCCCACCACGACTGCGGCGGCGATGCCGACGAACGCCGCGACGCGAGCTGGGCGCCATCGGCCGCGCGTTACCGGCTCCGGCGTCGATGCGGCAGCGAGCGGGCGAACGTTGCTGCGTGCAGCCGCGAGCAACTGCTCGATGTCGAAGCGGCGCTCGGCGTCGAAGTGATCGAACTCCTTCCACACTGCTGCGGCCATGAGGAACTCTTCGATGTGGCGGGGCGAGCTTTCGAGCCAGGCGGCAAAGCGGCCCAGCACCTCGGCGCCGGGCTCCTCGAGCTCGACCAACCAGTGGGCGGCTTCTTCAGCGAGCGCAGGGGTGGGTGTGTGATCCAAGGGCATGTCGGCGCGTCATCGATCCCAGCGGGCGCACCGGCACTGCGCAACCGCACGGGCCAGATACTTCTTG
>DASZSS010000479.1:0-19331 GCA_035548535.1 Steroidobacteraceae bacterium | reverse complement strand
GTCCGCCCTCTACGCGCCCGGGCTCGGCGCCATCGACGAGCCGGTGTGGCGCGCGATGAACGCGGCGAGCGTCGTGCTCGTCGACGGCACGTTCTGGACCGACGACGAGATGATCGCGCTCGGCATCTCGCGCAAACGTGCGCGCGACATCGGGCATCTGCCGCAGACCGGGCCCGGCGGCATGCTCGAGTGGCTCGCGCGGCTGCCGCCCGCGACGCGCAAGGTGCTCATCCACATCAACAACACCAACCCAATCCTCGACGAAGAATCCGAGCCGCGCGCGGAGCTCGCGCGTCGCGGCGTCGAGGTCGCCGCGGATGGCCTGGAGATCGTGCTGTGAATGCTGAGTTCGCACGGGGCACCGAGACGGATGCGCCCTGGAGTCGCGCGGAATTCGAAGCGCGCTTGCAGGCGCTCGGCAGCCGCTATCACATCCATCACCCCTTCAACATCCTGTTGAACACGGGCAAGGCCACGCCGGAGCAGATTCGCGGCTGGGTCGCGAATCGCTTCTACTACCAGATCAACATTCCGATCAAAGACGCGGCGATCCTTTCGAACTGTCCGGACCGCGCCGTGCGGCGGGCTTGGGTGCAGCGCATTCTCGACCACGACGGGTACGGCGATGATGCGGGCGGCATCGAGTCGTGGCTGCGCCTCGCCGAGGCCGTCGGCCTTTCTCGCGCGCGCACGGAAAGTCTCGTGGACGTGCTGCCGGGCGTGCGCTTCGCGGTCGATGCGTACGTGAATTTCGCGCGGCGCGCACCGTGGCAGGAGGCGGTGTGCTCGTCCTTGACCGAGCTGTTCGCGCCGGAGATTCACAAGCAACGGCTTGCGAGCTGGCCCGAGCACTATCCGTGGATCGACAAGGCGGGCCTGCAGTACTTCCAGAGCCGCGTGAGCATCGCGCGGCGTGACGTGGAATTCGGTCTCGACTTCACGTTGAACCACTTCCGCACGCGCGCGGCGCAGGAGCGTGCGCTCGAGATTCTCACCTTCAAGCTCGACGTGCTGTGGCAAATGAACGATGCCATGGCGTTACGGTACGCAACATGATCCAACCGACTTCCAAGCCGGCCATCGGCCGCGGATTCCGCCTGCAATGGGAGCCGGCGCAGAACGCGCACGTGCTGCTCTATCCCGAAGGCATGGTGAAGCTGAACGGCAGCGCCGGCGAAATTCTCAAGCGCTGTGACGGCGCGCGCACGATGGCGCAGATCGTCGCGGACCTCGAAGCGGCGTTCGCGACAGAAGGCCTCGAACAGGACGTGAGCGCGTTTGTCGCGTTCGCGGTGGAGCGCAGATGGCTGGAGCTTCGTCAATGAGCATCGAGGCGCCGCCCGCGGACGTCGACGGCCCGGTCACGCAGGCCGCCGGGCCGGTGCCGGGGCGTGCCGCTGCCGTGGGGCCCCCATTGTGGCTGCTGCTGGAGCTGACCTACCGCTGCCCGCTCCACTGCGCCTTCTGCTACAACCCGACGGATTTCGCGCGCACGACGAACGAGCTTTCGACCGGCGACTGGCTGCGCGTGCTGCGTGAAGCGCGCGCGCTCGGCTCGGTGCAACTGGGCCTTTCGGGCGGCGAGCCGCTGATGCGCGAGGATGTCGAGGTCATCGTCGCCGAGGCGCACGCGCTCGGCTTCTACACCAATCTCGTCACCTCCGGTGTCGGGCTCAACGCAACGCGCATCGGTGCCCTGAAGGACGCGGGGCTCGACCACATCCAGCTCTCGTTCCAGGACAGCACGCGCGAGATGAACGATTTCCTGAGCAGCACGCGCACGTTCGAGCTGAAGTCGAAAGTCGCCGCGCTGATTAAGGGGCATGGCTATCCGATGGTGCTGAACGTCGTGCTCCACCGGCTCAACATCGACCACACCGCCGCGATCCTCGACATGGCCGAGCGCATGGGCGCGGATTACGTCGAGCTCGCCAACACGCAGTACTACGGCTGGGCGTGGCACAACCGCGAGCAGCTCATGCCGAGTCGCGCGCAGGTCGAGCGCGCGGAGGCGGTGACGAACGCGTTTCGCAAGCGGGTGGGCGAGCGCATTCGCGTCTACTTCGTCGTGCCGGACTACTTCGAGAAGCGCCCGAAGCCGTGCATGAACGGACTGGGCTCGATCTTCCTCACGATCAGTCCGGACGGGACGGCGCTGCCGTGCCACGCCGCGCGGATGCTTCCCGGCATGCATTTTCCGAACGTACGCCACTCGAGCATTGCATCGATCTGGCGCGACTCGGCGGCCTTCAACCGCTTCCGCGGCGACGGCTGGATGAAAGAGCCGTGCCGCAGCTGTCCGGAGAAGGCCAAGGACTTCGGCGGCTGCCGCTGCCAGGCCTATCTCATGACCGGGGACGCGGCGAACGCCGATCCGGTGTGCGACAAGTCGCCGCACCGGCACCTCGTGGACGCCGCGCTGGCGCGCGCCGAGCGGCCGCACGTCACGGAGAAGCCGGTCCTGATCTTCCGCGACGCGCGCAATTCGCGCACCATCTCGGAATGCAATGGCTGACCTCGCTCTTCGTCCTGGCCGTGATTGCGGAGATGATCACGCGCCTCTGGCTCTCCTCACGGCAGATCGCCGCGGTCCGCGCCCACCGCGACGCCGTGCCGGAGCTGTTTCGCAATCAGGTTGAGCTCGCGGATCAACAGAAGGCGGCGGACTACACCGTCG
Source organism: Steroidobacteraceae bacterium (assembly GCA_035548535.1). GTDB lineage: Bacteria > Pseudomonadota > Gammaproteobacteria > Steroidobacterales > Steroidobacteraceae > JADGHX01. The sequence continues at coordinate 16,654 of DASZSS010000479.1, read as the reverse complement.
CCCGCGCGCAGCTCGGCCGGATAGACACGCTCTTCGACGCGTTCCTGCGGCTCGTCTTCACGCTCGGCGGCGGCATCGCGGCCATCGACGTGCTCTGGCAGAAAGCAGGACTGGCGCAGCCCTGGCACGGCGCGCTCGTGATCGGCACGGTGATGCTCCTTCTGGCGCTGCTGAATCTGCCGTTTTCGCTGTGGCGTACGTTCCGGCTCGAGGCGCGCTTCGGCTTCAACCGGGTGTCACCGCAGCTCTTCGTCACGGATCTCGTGAAAGGCGTCGTGCTGAGCGTGGTGCTCGGCGGCCCGCTCGTGATCGGCGCTTTGCTGCTGATGGATCGCGGCGGGCCGTGGTGGTGGCTCTACGCGTGGGCGGCGTGGACGGTGTTCTCGCTTGCTTTGACTTGGGCCTTTCCGCGGTTCATCGCGCCGCTCTTCAACCGGTTCACGCCGCTCACCGATGAAGCGCTCAAGCAGCGGGTGGAAACGCTGCTGGCGCGGACGGGCTTCGCCTCGAAAGGCGTGTACGTCATGGATGGCTCGCGCCGCTCGGCGCATGGCAATGCCTATTTCACCGGCGTCGGCAGGAACAAGCGCATCGTGTTCTTCGACACGCTGCTCGAGCGGCTCGGCGGCGCCGAAGTCGAGGCGGTGCTCGCGCACGAGCTCGGTCACTTCCGCCTGAAGCACGTGCGGCAGCGGATCGTGCTGTCGCTCATCGTGTCGTTCCTGGCGCTCGCGTTGCTTGCGTGGGCCGCACGGCAGCCCGAGATTTTCAGAGCGCTCGGGGTGCCGCTGCCTTCTTCGCACGCGCTGCTGCTGCTCGCGATGTTCGTCGTCTCGCCGTTCACGTATTTCTTGACGCCGCTCGGCGCCTGGTGGTCGCGAAGACACGAGTTCCAGGCCGATGACTTCGCTGCAAAGAATTCGAGCGCGGCGGCGCTGGCCGAGGCGTTGGTGAAGCTCTATCGCGCGAACGCGTCGACGCTCACGCCGGATCCGCTGCACTCGGCGTTCTACGATTCGCACCCGCCCGCGCTGGCGCGAATCGCTCGGCTACAGAACGCCGCGAGCTGAGAGCCGCTCAGTACCAGCCGCCTTCCGCTTTCGGTGCGAGCCTCGCGGCACGGCGCTCCGCGGCAGTGAGGCGGTCCGGCACATCGCTGGGCTCATGCGCGGCAAGGATGCGCGCCTTGCTGGCCTCGTATTCCTCCGCCGAAAGCACGCCATGCTCGCGGAGTCGAAAGTGCTCTCGCATCTCGTCTCGCAGATGCTCCGAGCGCGCCCGGCGGCGTGCGCGCGTGGCGAGCTCGATGTGCGCGGCGAGCTTCCGCGTGAACGGGGCGAACGCCTTCTTCACGCCGAGGCCGGCGGTGAACTCGAACAGTCGCGCGCGTCCGTGGGCGCTGTGCATCGAGAGGGTCTCCGTCGTTCGATAGACGCCGACCACCGCCGCCGCAATGGCCGCGGTCGAGACGATTGCGGCGGCGATGAGCCAGCCCGTCGGCGCCGCGGAGCCCTCGATCCGCAGCGCGATCGCCACGCCGAGCGTGCCGAGTGCCAATGCGGCGAGGAGCCAGCGCGAAGCGAGGTGCTTCGACCACGCGAGCGTCGCATCGACGAAGCGCAGGTCCAGCACGTATTCCGCGACCATGGCGCGCCCTCGATACGAGCGCACCACGAGGAAGTAGTAGTCGATGAGTTGGAGCTGCAACGTGCGGCGCCTGAGGCGGCTGTGCAGCTCGATGCCAGCGTGAACCTTCTTCGAGCACCGCGGATGGGGCACCTGCCGCTCATCCGATTCGAGCAGGATGTGCTCTGACGCCGCCATGCCCGAGGAATAGCACGCGAGCGCGCGCCGGAGCGGGCGAATTAACCGAATGGGCCCGACGTGTCGGCTTGCGGATACAGGCGCCGGCACCATCCGCAAAGCCCGGGCCGTGAAGTTGAGGACGTCAAGGTCGTGGACAGCGCCTGATCGGGCTTTGCGTGACGCCGACGTTCGTGAGCGTCTCGCTCGAGGCGACGTCCCTCGGCGCGGCCAAGCCACGTTGCAGCCCTGCAACGGCCGCCGCGAGGCTCCGGGAATCTGGTGCGGGGACGCTTCCGATCCGCCGCTGCTCGGACGCAGGTCGTTGCGCGCTCCGCGCCTTGCGGCGCTTTTCGTCTACAGTCCCTCGGCATTCGCCTACGAGGGGGATCGGCAGCGAGTCATGACCGAGCACGGCGCGGAAAGCTTCGACTACATCGTGGTGGGCGCAGGCACGGCCGGCTGCGTCATCGCGAGCCGGCTGTCCGAGCAGCCGGACGTGCGCGTCGCGCTGCTCGAGGCGGGCCCGCCCGATCGCCACCCGTTCATTCACATCCCGGCGACGGTCGGCGCCGCCATCGCGACGCCGGCCATCAACTGGCGCTTCATGACGGCGCCGCAAGCACACCTGAAGGGGCGCCGGATTCCGATTCCGCGCGGCCACGTGGTCGGCGGCTCGGGCTCGATCAACGGGATGGTGTATTTCCGCGGCCATCCGACGGACTTCGACGACTGGGCGGCCGCCGGCAATCCCGGCTGGAGCTATCGCGAGGTGCTGCCGTACTTCCTGCGCTCCGAGAACAATGAGGCGTATCGCGGCTCGCCGTATCACGGCCAAGGCGGGCCGATGAACGTCATGTTCGTGAAGCGCCCGAACCCGATGACGCCCGCCTTTCTCGCGGCAATGGCATGGATGGGCTACGAGCGCACGCAGGATTTCAACGGCCCCACCTCGGAAGGCTACGGCGAGCGACAGGGCACGATGGCGAAGGGGCGCCGCGTCTCCACCGCGACCGCGTATCTGAAGCCCGCGCTCGCGCGCCCGAATCTGCGGCTCCTCACGCATGCGCGCGTCGCGCGTGTGGTGATCGAGAACAGGCGCGCGACGGGTGTCGAGGTGCTGGTGGACGGCGGCACGCGACGTTTGACGGCGCGCCGCGAAGTGATCGTGTGCGGCGGAGCCGTGCTGTCGCCCCAGTTGCTGATGCTTTCCGGCATTGGCGATGGCGCCGCGCTTCAAGCGCACGGCATCGAGGTGAAACAGCACTTGCCGGGCGTCGGTGCGAACTATCACGACCATCTCGCCATCGCCGTGCTGCTCGAGATGTCGAACAGCGAGTCGTACGGCATTTCGTGGAAGGCCGCGCCGCGCGACATCCTGAACCTGCTCGAGTACGCGCTGTTTCGCACGGGGCCGCTGTCGAGCAACGTGTTCGAAGCGACGGGTTTCATCCGCACGCTGCCGGAGCTTGCGCGGCCCGACGTGCAGATCGTCTTTCAGGCGGCGCGCCGCAATCCGAACACGTTTCCGTTCCCGCTCGGGCACGGCTACGCGATCAGCGTCGTCGGCCTGTATCCGAAAGCACGCGGGCGCGTCACGCTCGCGAGCAGCGATCCGCGGGCCCATCCGGTCGTCGACCCGAACCTGCTCGGACATCCCGATGATGTCGCGATGATGTTGCGCGGCCTGAAGATCGGGCGGCGCATCGCGCACGCGCCGTCGTTCGAGCGCTATCGCGCCACCGAAGTGCAGCCCGGCCCCGACGTGCAGGACGATTCGGCGCTCATCGAATACATCCGGCGCGCCTCCGCCACCGTGCATCACCCGTGTGGCTCGTGCCGGATGGGGCGCGATGCGAATGCGGTGGTCGACGCCGAGCTGCGCGTCCACGGCATCGAGGCGCTACGCGTGGCCGACGCATCGGTGTTCCCGAGCGTGGTGGGCGGCAACACGAATGCCGCCGTCGTGATGATCGGCGAGAAGGCTGCGGACATGATTCGCGGCATCGCCGCGCCGCAGCCCATCGATCTGCCGTACGCGCGCCGCGAGCCCGCGCCCGAGGCGCGGCGCTCGGCCTGAGCTCAGTTACCGGAGAACCCATCATGGCTGTCGAGCACATCAAGAAGTGGCGGATCGGCGACGTCGAGGTGGTGCGCATCGCGGAGATCTACGGCTTCCAGGATCACATCTGGATGCTGCTGAAAGATGCCGATGCCGAGTACGTGAAGCAGTTCGAGTGGCTGCGGCCGCACTTCGCCACGCCCGAAGGCCTCATGATTCTGTCGTTCCAGTGCTTCGTGCTGCGCTCGCAGGGCAAGAACGTGATGATCGACACGTGCATCGGAGCGGATCGCAAGCGCGAGTACGACGTGTTCTGCAACCTGAAGACGACGTTCCTGCAGGACCTCGAAGCCGCGGGCTATCCGCCGCAGTCGATCACCACCGTGATGTGCACGCATCTGCATTTCGATCACGTCGGCTGGAACACGCATCTCGTGAACGGCAAGTGGGTGCCGACGTTCCCGAACGCGCGCTACCTCTTCGGTAAGAAGGAGTACGACCACTGGGTGCACTTGCGGAACACGGGCGGCTATCACGATTTCGAGCACATGGTGGATTCGATCGATCCGGTCATCGAGGCCGGGCTGGTCGACTTCATCGGCCCGGAGCACCGGATCACGGACGAGGTCTCGCTGTTCCCGACGCCGGGGCACACGCCCGGTCATGTGAGCGTGCTGATCCGCTCACGCGGCGCGGAAGCGGTGATCACGGGCGACATGCTCCATCACCCGATCCAGTTCATCGATCCGCAGCGCCACGGCAACTTCGACATGGACAAGGATCAGGGAAGCCGCACGCGCCAGGCATTCGTCGATCGTTTCGCGGATACGAACACGCTCATCATCGGCAGTCACTTCGCGGATCCAACGTCCGGCTGGCTCGTGCGCGACGGCAAGGCGTGGAAGCTGCGCACTGAGTAGCTCGGCATGCGAGCGCGGAGTAAGTGAACATGGCAACGGCTTACGTCAGCCACGACGATCTCTTCAACGCGGCGGCGGTCCGCAACGCGCGCGCCGCCGACGACGCGCTGCGCGAAGCGGCGCCGGTCGTGAAGCTCGCGCGCGAGAACATCACGATGATCGCGCGGTACGAGCACGTCGCGAAGGGGCTGCAGGACTGGAAGTCCTTCTCGTCGACCTCGCGCCCGTGGCACGACCCGAACTCGGTCCGCCCGGAGATTCTGTTGACGGACGATCCGCCGCGTCACACGCAGGTGCGCGCGGTCATCGCGAACGCGCTGTCGCCGCGCGCGCTGTCGAAGATGTCGGAAGCGTTCCGCGCCGACGCCGATGCGCTCGTGCGCCGCGTGAAGGAGAAGAGCGGCACGGTGATCGACGCGGTGGCCGAGATCACGCAGCCGTTCGTGTACAAGGTGCTGCCGGACCTGCTCGGGGTGGCCGTCGAGGGGCGCGAGCACATGTACGCGTTCGGTCACATGGTGTGGGCGACGATGGGCCCGATGAACGAGCTGTTCCACGAGGCCATGAAGGACACGGGGCCGGTCATCGAGTGGGCGACGAAGTGCTGCAATCGCGAGAACCTGGCACCCAACAGCCTCGGCATGCAGATGTTCGAGGCCGCCGATCGCGGCGAGATCACGCACGACGAGGCGAAGCTGCTCGTCGGCATTCTGCTTTCCGCCGCCGCCGACACCACCGTGATGACGATGGCGACGGCCATCCGCGCGTTCTGCTTGTTTCCGGACCAGTATCAACTGGTGCGCAAGGACCGCTCGCTCGTGCGCGCCGCATTTGAGGAGAGCCTGCGCTGGGATTCGCCGTCGCGCATGGCCGGTCGCATCACCATGCGGGACGTCGAGATCGAAGGCGTGGTCATTCCCAAGGGCGAGCGCTGCGGCCTCATGTTTGCCGCCGCGAACCGCGATCCGCGCAGGTGGCAGGACCCCGATCGCTTTGACGTGCTACGCGACAACCGCGGTCACGTCGGCTGGGGGTACGGCGTGCACTCGTGCGTCGGCCGCGTGCTCGCCGGTCTGGAAGCGGACGCCCTGCTCGGCGCCGTCGTCGAGCACATCGAGCGCTTCGAGCCCGCGGGCGAGCCCGAGCCTTGGATGACCACCATCGGTCACGGGCCGGCGAAGCTGCCGGTGCGATTCTTCGCCGCTTGAGGCGATCAGCCGCCCGCGGCGGCCGTCTTCTGGAAGTGCGGCGCCGCCGCCGGCGGCAGCGCGTGCAGCGCCACGATGTCCGCCGCGAGATCGGTCTGCTTGAACCCCGTCACGGTCAGCAGCGCTTCGAATGAATTTGTCGCGCCGGGGAGCTCGGCGCGCAGCCGCTGCTCTACATTTGCGAGCCCTTCGGGCGAGGTCAGCGTGCGCACGATCTGGAGCAGCCCCGCGTTCCGCGCGCCCGACGTGAAGATCATGATGTGGTTGCCGGTGGGCCCGATGAACTTGGCGGCGAGCGCGTAATCGAGGTGCTGCCCGCCGAGCGCGCCTTCCGGCAGGAACACCTTGCCGGTGGACACGTCGGTGATGGCCGGGCCCGCGGCGCTGTATCGATATCGCGACCGCGTTTCGTAGTGGCCCGTCAGCGGCCCGAGCCGTACGAGCGGGCCGAGATAGATGACGTCGTTGTTGCGGATCTCATCGACCGGCACGTCATCGCGCGCCGCCACCTCGATGTGGCGTCCGGGGCGATCCACGATGCGCAGGATGGAGGCCATGCCCACCGCGACGGTCTTCTGGATCATCGTCACGTAGCGCTGACCGCGGTCGGTCGCGAAGGACGGATTGCTCGCGAGGAACGCGCGCAGCTCTTCGCTCGAATTGATGCCGGCATCGCGTACGGTGACCGTGCGTCCCGTTTTCGGGTCGATCTGCGTGTACATGAACAGATCGCCAAGAATGATCGTGAGGGGGCGATTGCTCCTCACGATGTCCGACCAGACAGAGCTTGCACGCACCTGCGCGAGCACCGCGTCGGCGGGGGTCGGGTGATTGTTGTTCCACTGGTAGATATTCAAAAGGAGCGACGCGGCGAGGAGCATGAGCGCCGCTGTCATGACCCACGTCAGCCGTCGCGAGCGGAGCGCTGCGTCGCCGGGCCCCCTTGCAGCGTTCGCGAGCGGCGGGAACGGACTGTGTGCGTCGGTTGGTGCGGCGAGCGCGCTGGCGCTTGCTGGAATCGGGCTCGCTGCCGTCGCGCTGGGTGGTATCGCGGTGCTTGCCACCGTTGCGGCGCCCGCTGGCATCGAACCGTCTGCCGGCAACGCGCCGCTCAGCGGATTCGCGCCCCCTGTCGGGTTCGCAATGCGCGTTGGCATCGCGCCGCCTGACGAGATCGCGGTACCTGACGCCGTTGCGCTGCTCGCGGCCATCGAGCCGGCTGGCGACATTCCGCCGGCCGCGGCAAGTGTGCCGCTCAACGACATCGCGGCACCCGGTGACATCGGGGCGCCCGGTGACATCGTGGCGCTGCCCGCCATCGCGACGTTCGGTGGGACACCACCGTTCGCCACCGCACCGGCCGGCATCGCAACCACCGGCGCCGGCGGTTCGCGCAGCGTCGCCGTCAGTCGATACCCGCCCTTGGGAATCTCGAAGCGCAGCTCGTCGTCACGGCCCGGCCCGGTGTAGTACTCCGCCAACTTCTGGCGCAGCGTGCGCACCGACACGCGCACGATCGACTGCTCCGCGCCGCTGAACGAGGGGTCCTTGCCGAAGACGTCGAGTGCGATCTCGGTTTCCTTCGGCACCTCGTTGCGCAACGCGCGCTCGACGAGATAGCTCGCGAGCCGGCGGCTGGTCTCGGATTTGCCGAGCTGCTCCGAGACCAGGAGCTTCGCGAGATGACGTCGAACGCGTTCCGGGTCCACCTCGATCACGCGGGCAGCATAAGCGGGCCGATAAGGCGCGTCGAGCCGTCGGCGACCGTCAGTCGGAACGTTATTAACATGATATCTAACCGTTTCAGACTTCCGCGCGCGCGCCGGCCTCCGTAACAAGTGCCCCCTCGACCTGAGGGGGAATCCTGTCGAATGCGCTTCGTCTGGAAAATGGCGGCGGGTAGTTGCGCGGCGCTCACATGCGCGCTCGTCGCGCTCGCCGCGCCGAGCGCGTCCGGCGAAACGGCGGTACGGTCGAGCACCGTGGCGCCGCCGAAACACTGGAGCGTGCTCGGCAAGTACTGCACGGAGTGCCACAACACCACGGACTGGGCCGGCGGCATCGCCTTCGACGCGCTGAGCCCCGATGACATCGCGAGCGATGCGGAGACCTGGGAGAAGGCCATCCGCAAGCTGCGCACGGGCATGATGCCGCCTCCCGGCAAGCCGCGTCCCGAGCGCGCCGTGCTCGATGACTTCGCAGGCGAGCTCGCCACGCGTTTAGACAAGGTCTCGACGGTACGGCCGTACCCCGGCACGAAGTCGCTGCATCGCTTGAATCGCACGGAGTACGCGAACGCCATTCGCGACGTGCTCGGCCTGCGCATCGACCCGAGCACTCTGCTGCCCGCCGACGATTCCGCGGAGGGGTTCGACAACATCGCGGACGTGCTGAGCGTGTCGCCGACGCTCATTCAAAGCTACATCTCGGCAGCGATGAAGATCAGCCGCTGGGCGGTGGGCGATCGTTCGATGCAGCCCACGCTCGTGAAGTACGCCGCGCCGCCGGGCCTTTCGCAACAGGAACACATCGAAGGACTGCCGCTCGGCACGCGCGGCGGCATGCGCGTCACGCACAATTTCCCGCTGGATGCGGAGTACGAGTTTCGCATCTTCGCGGGCACGGGCTTTCGTTTCGCGGGCCCGGCGGGCGGACCCGAGCCGCGCCTCGACGTGACGCTGAACGGCGAGCCTGTCGACGTTCCGGATCCGCGCAAATTCCGCATCCGCGTCAAAGCGGGCCCGCAAACGCTCGCGGTGGCCTTGGTCGAGCAGCGGCGCTGGGTGGGCGTCGACGACCTCTATGCGCGCTCCACGCCACGCCGGGACGATGTCGAGAGCATCGTCATCAACGGCCCGTTCAACGCGACCGGACCGGGCGATACGCCGAGCCGGCGCGCCATCTTCGTCTGCTATCCGAAGGAGGCGAGCGAAGAGACATCGTGCGCGCGTCAGATCCTCACACACTTGGCGACGCATGCGTTCCGCCGGCCGCTGCAGCCGACCGATCCCGCCGTCGACACGCTGATGAAGTTCTACGACGCCGGACGGCAGCAGCAGGACTTCGAGACGGGCATTCAGCACGGCATCGCGCGACTGCTCGCCGATCCGCAGTTCCTGTACCGCATCGAGGCGGACCGGACCGACGTCGCGGACGGCGCGATCTATCGCATCTCCGACCTCGAGCTGGCCTCGCGCCTCTCCTTCTTTCTCTGGAGCACGGTGCCGGATGACGAGTTGCTGCAAGTGGCCAGCGAGAATCGCTTGAGCGATCCGCAGGTTCTCGAGCAGCAAGTCCGACGGATGCTCGCCGATCCGCGCTCGAGCGAGCTGGTCGAGAACTTCGCCGGCCAGTGGCTGCACTTGCGCGAGCTGCGCAACGCGCAGCCCTCCGATCGCGATTTCGACGAGAACCTGCGGCAAGCATTCCAGCAGGAGACCGAGCTGCTGTTCGCGACGATCGTGCGGGAGGACCGCAGCGTCCTCGAGCTGCTCGATGCGGACTACACGTTCGTGAACGAGCGTCTCGCGCGCCATTACGGCATCCCGGGCGTGCGCGGCAGTTACATGCGGCGCGTGTCCCTGCCGAAGGATTCGCCGCGGCGGGGCCTGCTTGGCCAGGGCAGCATTCTCACGGTGACCTCCGTCGGCGACCGCACGTCGCCCGTCATGCGCGGCGCGTGGGTAATGGAGAACCTCATGGGTGCGCCCGTGCCGCGGCCGCCGCCGGGTGTCGAGGCCGATCTCAAAGCGGAAGACGTGAAGCAGCCGACGACCGTGCGCGCGCGGCTCGAACGGCACCGTACGAATCCCTCGTGCGCGATGTGCCATCAGGTCATGGATCCGATCGGGTTCTCGCTCGAGAACTTCGATCTCGTCGGCCGCTGGCGCGATCACGATGGCGCCGCGCCCATCGACACGAGCGGTCAGCTCGTTGATGGCACGCCGCTCTCGAGCCCGCAGGCATTGCGCGAGGCACTGCTCGCGCGCTCCGGTTCGTTCGTCACGAGCTTCACCGAAAAGCTGCTGACGTATGCGCTCGGCCGGCGCATCGAGTACTTCGATCAACCCGCCATCCGCGCCATCGTGCGCAACGCGCATCGCGAGCACGACCGCTTCTCCGCGATCGTGCTCGGCATCGTCATGAGCGAGCCCTTTCAGTTCAAAGCAAAGAGCGCCGTCAATGAAAAACCCGCTACGCAAGTCGCAAGCGCTGCACGCTGAAGCGACGCTCTCCCGCCGACAGGTGCTGGGCGGCATCGGTGCCGCGGCGCTGTTGCCGTGGGCGCCGGAGCTGCTGCGTGCGCAGGCCGCGAGCGCGCCGGCGTCCCCGCCCGCGGCCGGCTCGCAATTGCCGCTGAGAACGACGGGCCTCGAGCACATGGGGACGGTCGTGCCCGATGTGGCGGCGGCTGGCAAGTTCTACGGCCGGCTGTTCAATCCCGAGCTGTACAAAGAGAAAGAGCCGCCGCTGCGTTATTACGTGACGCTCGGCGTCGGCTATCTCGCGCTCGGCAGCCGCGCGAACCAGTCCCACGCGTTCTTCGATCACTTCTGCGCACTCGTCGAGAATTACGACGGCCCCGCAATGGCCGAGGAGCTGAAGGCGGCAGGGCTGCCCGCCGGCAAGTTCGGGATCATCCCGGACCCCGACGGCATCGGGCTGCAGCTTCTCAGCGTGCCGGGCGGGCTGGCCAAGTCCACGGAACCGGCGGGGCGCATCGTCGAGGGCGACGCGCTCGTTCGTCCGCTCGGACTGCAGGAAGTGGTTCTGCACGTGCCGGACGTCGACAAGGCGCTGGCGTTCTATCGCAAGTTCTTCGGACGCGAGGCGAGCCGGCGCGCGCACGCGGCGTGGTTCCAGATCGCGGGCACGCGGCTCGGCATCGAGACGGCCGAAGCGAGCGAGGCGCCGCGCGTCCATCGCATCGGCATTCGCGTCGAGCGCTTCGACCGGCGCCACGTGAGCGCGGAGCTGACGAAGCTCGGTGCGCGCATCGAAAAAGGAGCCGCGAAGCACAACCTGCGGTTCCGTGATCCGCTCGGTCTCGGGATCGAGCTACAGCCCACCTGAAGAGCAAAGCGTCATGAACATCCTGACGAAACGGCATCTCTCGCGGCGCGCCGTACTGCGCGGCGCCGGCGCGATGCTCGCGCTGCCGCTGCTCGACTCGATGATCCCCGCGGGTGTCGCACGAGCCGCGGCGGCGCTCCAGCGCACGCGCTTCGCCTGCATCTACGTGCCGCACGGCGCGGTGATGAGCAAGTGGACGCCGGCGCAAGTCGGCACCGGATTCGAGTTCTCGGACACGTTGAAGCCGCTCGAGCCGTTCCGCGAGCGAATCAACGTGATCAGCGGGCTCTTTCTGCCGAACGCATACGGCCAGGATGCTTCCGCGGGCGCGAATCACACGCGCTCGTCCGCGGTCTATCTGACCGGTGCGAAGCCGGGGACGGGCTCCGAAGCGGAGCTCGGCATCAGCGCCGATCAGGTGGCGGCGAAACACATCGGCCAGGACGCGCCGCTGCCTTCGCTGGAGCTGTCGATCGAGGATGGCAGTCTGAGCTGCGGCGCGGGTCTTTCCTGCGCGTATCGCAACACCATCGCGTGGCACACGCCGAAGTCGCCCCTGCCGATGGAGAACAATCCGCAAGTGGTGTTCGAGCGCTTGTTCGGCGACGGCAGCACTGCGGAGGAACGCGCCGCGCGGCGTGCGGAGGCGCGGAGTCTGCTCGACTCCATTACGGGCGAGGTCGCTTCGTTGCAGCGGAAGCTGCCGGCCAACGATCGCGCACGGCTCGATCGCTATCTGACCGACGTGCGCGAGGTGGAGCGGCGCATCGCGCTGGCCGCGAAGCAGGTGCCGCAGGGGCTGAAGCTGCCCACGGCGCCGGCGGGCATTCCCGAAGACTTCGATACGCACATCAAGCTGATGTTCGACCTGCAAGTGCTCGCATGGCAGGCGGACGTTACGCGCGTGACGACGCTGATGTTCGCGAAGGAAGTGAGCAATGCCGTGTATCCGGCGAGCGGCATCCGCGATCCGTTCCACAACCTGTCTCACCACTCGAACATCCCCGAAAACATAGCGAAGCTCGCTCAGCTCAATCAGTACCACGTCAAGACGTTCGCGTATCTCGTGCAGAAGCTGAAGGACACGCCGGACGGCGAGGGCTCGCTGCTCGATCACTCGATCACGATGTACGGCAGCGGCATGAGCAACAGCAATCAGCACGATCACGATCCGTTGCCGATCGTGGTGGCGGGCGGTGCGTCGGGCAAGTTGAAGGGCGGGCGACACATCCAGGTGGCGCGCAAGACGCCGCTTTCCAATTTGCTGCTTGCGCTGCTGGAGAAGCTCGGCGTACCGGATCAGTCGTTCGGCGACAGCACCGGGGCGGTGGATATTTGATGCGATCGCCACTCGCAATGCTGCGGATGACGCGCTTCGGCGGCGCTGGCGCACTGCTCGCGTTGCTCGCGGCCGGCATCGCGCCCGCTGGCGCTGCGGGCAAGGTCGAGGCTGTCGCCGCGCCGGCGCTCGGCGCATCCGCGCCGTTGGCTGGGAACGCATCAGTCACTTCGATGGGCCGGGCGCTTGCCGAAGCGGCGGAACGCGGGGATATGCAGGCGGTGCGCGCGCTGCTCGCGCAACGCGCGAGCGCAATCCGCGGCGGCAAGGCGAGCGGGCACGGCGACGCCAACGAGGCTCTCGACGTGAACGCCCCGAGCGCCGACGGCACGCCAGCGCTGCACTGGGTCGTGCGCATGCAGGATCACGAGACCGCGCGCCTCCTGCTCAAAGCCGGGGCCGACGCGAATCGCCCGAACCGCTATGGCGTGCGCCCGCTGCACATCGCGATCGACAACGTCGACGTCAAGATGATTCGCCTGCTCCTCGCGGCGCACGCCGACCCGAGCTCCGCGGATGCCACGGGCGAGACGTGTCTCATCATGGCCGCGCGCGCCGGCAATCTCGACGCGGTGAAGGCGCTGCTCGAGAAGCACGCAGCCGTCGACGCCTCCGACCCGGAATATCACCAGACACCGCTGATGGTCGCCGCGCGTTACGGTCACGCAGATATTGCGCGCTTGCTCATCGCGCGCGGCGCAAACGTCAACGCGCAAACCCGCATCGGGCCCACGCCGAAGTTCCGCCTGCTGAGCTCCAACAGCGGCTCGAAGGGGGCCGGCATCATCCGCGGCGGCTGGCCGGAGCGCGGCGAGCGCGATCCGACGCCGGGCGCGAAGACACCGTTGCTGTATGCGGCTCGCGAAGGTCACATCGACGTCGCGCGGCTCCTGCTCGACGCCGGTGCCGATATCGAGAAGGCCGATGCGGACGGGGTCACGCCGCTTCTGATGGCGATCCTCAACGGCCGCATCGAGCTCGCCCAAATGCTCATCGAGCGCGGCGCGAACGTGAAGGTTTCCGATTGGTACGGGCAGACGCCGCTCTGGTCCGCCGTCGACATCCGCAATCTCGACGTGCCCGGCCCGACTCGCGACAACGGCGTCGATCGCGAAGCCGCCTTCGCGCTGATCAAGACATTGCTGGCGCACGGCGCCGATCCGAATGCGCGCACCAAGGAGTATCCGCCGCAGCGTCGCTGGATTACCCGGCTCGGCTCGCTTTCGTGGGTAGACTTCACGGGTCAGACGCCGTTCCTGCGCGCCGCGCTCGCGGGTGACGTCAAGACGATGCGCCTGCTGCTGGAGTATCACGCGGACCCGAACATCGCGACCTTCAACGGCACGACGCCGCTCATGGCCGCAGCCGGTGTGAACTGGACGGTTGCACAAACGTACGACGAGGGACCGCAAGCGCTGCTCGAGGCCGTCAAGCTCGCGCAATCGCTCGGCAACGACGTCAACGCGACGAACGACATGGGTCTCGCAGCGATTCACGGCGCAGCCAATCGCGGATCGGACGACATCATCCGATTCCTGGTGGAGAAGGGCGCAAAGCTCGACGTCGCCGACAAGCAGGGCCGCACACCGCTCGTGTGGGCGCGCGGCGTGTTTCTGGCAACGCATCCGCCGGAAGCGAAGCCGACGACCATCGCGTTGCTCGAGCAACTGCGCGGCGGCTGACACTTTTTTCTCGCGAATCAAGGGGGGTCCATGACAACCGTAAGTCGAACGGTCTCGGCATTGATGCACACGGCGCGGGGCGCTCGAGCGCAGCACGCGCACGCTTGTGCCTTCGCATTGGCTCTCGGAATGACGGGTGCCGCGCTCGCGCAGGAGGCACCGGGCACCGCACCGGCCTCCGCGCCCATCGAGGAGGTGCACGTCACCGGCTCGCGCATTCAGCGGGATGGCATGACGACGCCAACGCCCGTCACCGCGCTGAACATGAACGACCTGCACGTGATGGCGCCGACGACGCTCGCCGCCGCCGTCACGCAGTTGCCGCAGTTCGTCAACAGCGCGGTCCCGGAAGGCGCGCCGTCGTCGGGCTGGACCGGCGCGTCGGGCGCCAGCATTCTGAATCTGCGCGGCATCGGCCAGAACCGCACGCTCGTGCTGCTCGACGGACGCCGCGTCGTCGCGTCCACGCGTAAGGGCACGCTCGACGTCAATCTGCTGCCCGATGCGCTCGTCAAGAGCGTCGAAGTGGTGACCGGCGGTGCGTCCGCCGCGTACGGTTCGGATGCGGTGAGCGGTGTCGTCAATTTCATCCTCGACACCAATTTCGAGGGCTTCAAGTCGGACATTCAGGGCGGCGTCACCGAGCTCGGCGACAACAAGAACTACACCGTGTCACTCGCCGGCGGCATCCCGATCGGCGAGCGCCTGCACCTGATCACCGCGGTGGACTATTACAAAGCCGATCCGATCACGGATGCCACGCGGCGCGACTGGCAGCAGAGCCAGGGCGTGATCTCGAATCCGCTCGCCGGCCAGCCGGGGCAGCCGACGCGCATCACGCGCTCCAATGTGCGCTCGACGCAATTCACCGAAGGCGGGCTCATCACCGGAGTGGCCGGCGGTGCGCCGGCGTCGCTCACTTGGACTCAGTTTCTGCCCGGCGGCGTTCCAGCGCCGTTCGTGCGCGGCGCGGACTTCACGACGAGCGCGCAGGTCGGCGGCGACGGCCAGGATCTCGCCTGGTACAACTACTTCACGCCGGACACCTCGCGCGGTAGCGCCTTTGCGCATCTCACGTTCGACGTGAATGATCACGTGTCGCTCTTCCTGCAGGGGCTCTATGGCTCGGGCGACACGCAATACCTCTCGCCGCCCGCCGGCGGCCAGTTCGCAACCTGGACCGCGACGATCTACTGGAACAATGCGTATCTGCCGGCATCCATCGCTTCGCAGATGCCGGTGGGATCGTCGTTCAAGCTGGGGCGTGCCGGCGATCTCGATTACGGCGCGTCGAAAGCGATCGAGCAGCAGAACATCCTGAGGTCGGTGACCACCGGCGTGAAGGCGGATCTCGGCGACTGGAAGCTCGACGGCTACTACCAGTACGGCCACACGACCTCGAACATCAACATGGACAATGCGATCCGCCTCGATCGCATCTACCAGGCGATCGATGCGGTGAAGGATCCGGTGACGGGGCAGATCGTCTGCAACTCGACGCTCACCCATCCCGGCAACGGCTGCGTGCCGATGAACATCTTCGGTGTGGGCTCGCCGTCGCAGGCGGCGATCGACTGGATCACGCAAGATGTCTCGCAGCATCAGGTGGTGGAAGAGCACGTCGCGGATGTCTCGATTTCGGGCGCGCCCTTCGAGAACTGGGCAGGACCGGTGTCCCTGGCGCTCGGCGCCTCCTGGCGGCAGGAGTCGTTCGTGCAGGCGGTGTACCCGGTCGAGCTGCACGAGCTCGATATGCCCGTGAACGGGCCGTCGCTCGGCTACCGTGGCTTGCCGGCCGTGTATTCGGGGAATTCCAACATCTTCGAGCGCGGTCCCTCGGCCGCGCCGAGCGGCGGCTACAAGGTCAAAGAAGCGTTCGCCGAGATGCAAGTCCCGCTGCTCACCGAGAAGCCGCTCGCGCAAGCGCTGAATCTGAACACGGCCGTGCGCTTCGCCGATTACGAAGGCAGCGGCGGTGTGTGGGCGTGGAAGGCGGGCCTCGACTGGGCGGCGACGAGCGACGTGCGCTTCCGGCTCACGCGCTCGCGCGACGTGCGCGCGGGGACGCTGTCGGAGCGCTTCGACACCTCGCGCGGGCCCGGCAATGTGGTCGACCCCGAGTCCGGCTCGAGCGTGCAGTACGCGATCAGTGTCGTGGCCGGCGGCAATCCGAACGTCGATCCGGAGAAGGCCGACACGCTCACTTTCGGCGTGGTGTATCAGCCGACGTGGCTCGAAGGCTTCGGCATGTCGGTGGATGCGTACGACGTGAAGATCGCGGGCGCCATCGGCCAGCTCGGCGCGCAGGCCATCGTCGATCAATGCCGGCTCGGGGCCACGCAGCTCTGCAGCTACATCGATCGCGGCAGCGATGGATTCATCTCCACCGTGTACAACCTCTACATCAACACGGCGGAAGCGCGCGCTCGCGGCGTCGATTTCGAGGTCGCGTACGCGCGGCCGGTGACGTTCTTCGGCGGCAACGAGCACATTCGTGCGCGCCTGCTCGCGAGCCGCGTCAACGAGCTGTCGACGACGCAGGTCGGCGCCGAGAAGGTGGACCGCGC
>DASZSS010000478.1:0-4759 GCA_035548535.1 Steroidobacteraceae bacterium | reverse complement strand
GTGCTGAAGGTGGCGTCGTTCGAGGTGAAAGGCCCGTTCAAGGTGACGGGCATGAGCGAGACGCCGAGCCGCAAGCGCATCTTCTCGTGCTATCCGCACGCGCCCGCGGAAGAGCCTGCGTGCGCCGAGCAGATCATCACCCGTCTTGCGACTCAGGCCTTCCGCCGGCCGATCACTGGCGCCGAGAAGGCGGCGCTCATGAAGTTCTATCAGGCGGGTCACGATGCGCCCGACGGTGGCAGTTTCGACGTCGGCATTCGCCGGGCCATGACGGCGATTCTCGCGAGCCCCTCGTTCCTGTATCGCGCCGAGCCCGTGCCGCAGATGGCGCAGCCCGGCTCGATATATCGCATCAACGATCTCGAGCTCGCTTCGCGCCTGTCGTTCTTCCTGTGGAGCACCGTGCCGGACGATGAGCTGCGCAAGTTGGCCGTGGCCGGCAAGCTGCGCGATCCGCGGGTGCTCGAGGCGCAGGTCAAGCGCATGCTGGCGGACCCGCGCTCGATCACGCTCACGACGAGCTTCGCGTTCCAGTGGCTGAACGTCGGCCACCTGACCGAGATTGATCCGGACGCGAATCTTTTCCCGTATGCGGGCGATCCTCGCGAGGACTTCCGGACCGAGCTGAAGCTCTTCATCGACAGCATCTTCCGCGAAGACCACAACGTCATGGACCTGCTCGGCGCGAACTACACGTTCCTGAACGAGCGGCTCGCGCTCCACTACGGCATCAACGACGTGCGCGGTGACCAGTGGCGGCGTGTCGTGCTGCGGGATTCGAAGCGCTGGGGACTGCTCGGCAAGGGCGGCGTGCTGATGCTCACCTCGTATCCGAACCGCACGTCCGTCGTGTTGCGCGGCGCGTGGGTGCTCGAGCGCATCAACGGCACGCCGCCAGCGTCGCCGCCACCGAACGTCGAAGCGCTGAAGGACACGAAGCCCGGTCAGAAGCCGAAGACGCTGAAGGAGCAGATGGCGCTCCATCGGACGAAATCGAGCTGCTTCTCCTGCCACGGCATCATCGATCCGATCGGCTTCTCGCTCGAGAACTTCGACGCGGTGGGGACGTGGCGCGAGAAAGATCGCATGGCGGGCGCGGAGATCGACGCGACTGGCGAGCTGCCGGACGGCACGCAGGTGAACGGACCGGATTCCTTGCGCACCGCGCTGATGGCGAACCCCGAGCAGTTCGTGCAGACGCTGACGGAGAAGCTGATGACGTACGCGCTGGGCCGCACCGTCGACTATCACGACATGCCGACCGTGCGCGCGATCGTGCGTGCCGCCGCGAAAGACAATTACCGCTTCTCGTCCATCGTCATGAACATCGTGAACAGCGCGCCCTTCCAGATGCGCCAGGTTCCGAAGGACGAGAAGACTCCTGCGAGCCAGACGGCTCAGATCGCACAGCGTTAGGACGAGAGGAATCCGGCTATGGCCATGTTCATCACCAAGAAGCATCTCGATCGCCGCACCGTGCTGCGCGGGATGGGTTTTGCCATCAGCCTGCCGCTGCTCGACGCGATGATTCCCGCGGCGACGGCGCTCGCGAGCACCGCGGCGGCGCCGCGGCCGCGCATCGGGTTCACGTACTTTCCGCACGGCGCGGTGATGGCGCGCTGGCAGCCGAAGGAGACCGGCACGAATTTCGAGTTGCCGCAGATCCTGAAGCCGTTCGAGCCGTACAAGCAGCACATGACCGTCGTCACCGGCCTGCGTAACAAGGCCGGTGAGAGCCCGAGCCCGCACGCGATCATCGCGGGCACGTGGCTCGGTTGCGTCGCGCCGCCGCCGGGTCAGCAGGCGCCGCACGGGGGCACGAGCGCGGACCAGGTGGCCGCCCAGCACATCGGACAGGACACGACGCTGCCCTCGATCGAGCTCGCTGGCGAAGGCGGTGGCGGCGCATGCGATCCGCAATACGGCTGCAGCTACAGCGGCACGGTCGCGTTCCGCACGCCGACGCAGCCGCTGCCGATGGAGCACAACCCGCGCAAGGCGTTCTATCGACTCTTCGGCCAGGGCGACAACGCGGCCGAGCGCCATTCCATCATCGAAGAGACCGGCAGCATTCTCGACTACGTCGCGCAGAGCGCTTCGGACTTGAAGCGCCGGCTCGGCACGGCCGATCAGGCAATGGTGGACGACTACCTCGACTCCGTGCGCGAGATCGAGCGGCGCGTGCAGAAGCAGAAGGAGAAGGAAAACTCCGGGATCAAGCTGCCCGACGCGCCCTCGGGCGTGCAGGAGGATTTCGGCAAGACGCTCGACACGATGTTCGACATGATCGCGCTCGCGTATCAGGCGAACATCACGCGCGTGACCACCTTCATGATGGCGAAGGAGGTCAGCATGCGCACGTACAACCAGATCGGCGTGCCAGACGCGTTCCACCCGCTGTCGCATCACCAGAACGATCCCGCGAAGCTCGATCGGTTGGCGAAGGTGCAGACGTATCACAGCGAGGCGTACGCGCGCTTCATCAAGAGGATGGCGAGCACGCCGGATGGTGATGGCACGCTGCTCGATCATTCGATCCTCGTGTACGGCTCGAACATGAGCAACAGCGACCTGCACAACAACGATCCGCTGCCGATTGCCGTGTTCGGCCATGGCTACGGCAAGATCAAAGGCGGACAGCACCTGCACTACCCGCAGGACACGCCGCTCGCCAATCTGTGGCTCACGCTCCTGCAACGCGCCGGCATCGACGTCCAGTCGCACGGCAATAGCACGGGCGTGCTCGCGGAGGTTTGAGATTCATGATGAAGGCTCGCGTCGCGGCTCTGCTACTGTGCTCTCTTGCCGCGGGCGCCGCGTGGGCGGCGCCGGCAGGGACGCTGATCGCCGCAGCGGAAGCGAAGGATCATGCCGCGGCGATGAAGCTCATCGCGGAAGGCGCGGACGTGCGCGCGAAGGATGTCGATGGAACGACGGCGCTGCACTGGGCCGCGCACTACGCCGACGTCGAGCTGGTCGATGCGCTGATCAAGAAGGGGGCCGAGGTCAACGTCTCGAACGACTACGGCTCCTCGCCGATGATGGAAGCCGCGACCATCGGCAGCGCGCCGGTGTTGAAGCTGCTGCTGAAGGCCGGCGCGGACGTCGAGTCGCCGAATCCCGAGGGGCAGACCGCTCTCATGGCCGTGGCGCGCACCGGTGAGATCGAAGCGGCCAAGGTCATCCTCAGCTACAAGCCGAAGATCGATGCGGTGGAGCAGTGGGGCGGGCAGACGGCACTGATGTGGGCGGCCGCGCAGAGTCAGCCGGACATGGTGGCGCTGCTCATCAAGCACGGCGCCAACGTGAATGCGCGCGGTGTCGTGCGCGATTGGCAGCGGCGCGTGACGGCGGAGGGTCGCCCGAAGAACATGAATCACGGCGGCTTTACGCCGCTCTTGTATGCGGCCCGCGAAGGCTGCATCGAATGCGCGAAGCATTTGCTGAAGGCGAAGGCGGATATCAATCTCGCCGATCCCGACGGCATGACGCCGCTGAATCTCGCGCTGACGAACATGCGCTTCGATTTCGCGGCATACCTGATCTCGCAGGGTGCCGACGTCAACAAATGGGATTTCTGGGGCCGCACGCCGCTCTATTCGGCGATCGATCTCAACACGCTGCCGCGCGGCGGCCGGCCGGATCTGCCGTCGACGGATCGTCTCACCGGGTACGACGTGGCGGAGCTGCTGCTGAAGGCCGGCGCGAATCCGAACGCGCAACTCAAGCTACGACCGCCGTATCGCAACGGCGTATACGATCGCGGTGGCGACCAGGTGATCTCGACGGGCGCGACCCCGCTGCTCGTCGCTGCGAAGATCGGCGATGCAAAGTCGGTGGCGCTGCTGCTGAAGTACCGCGCGATGGTGGATCTCCCGACGGCCACGGGTGTGACCCCGTACATGGCGGCGGCGGGAATGGGGCAGAGCTTCAATCCCACTCGCGGCCGCTATAAGACGGACGACGACGCCGTCGCTTGCCTGAAGCTGCTCAAGGCGGCGGGCGCAAAGGTGAATGGCACCAATGTGCAGGGTCTGACGGCTCTGCACAGCGCGGCTTCGCTCGGTTGGGATCACACGGTGGCGACGCTCGTCGCGGACGGCGCGGAGCTCGAGCCGCTCGATCATCTTGGGCTCGCGCCCATTGACTACGCCGTCGGTCGCCATCCGCGTGCGTTCCTCGAGCCGGAGCACGTGCGCCATGATTCGACCGTCAACCTGCTGCGCGGCTACATCGTCGCGGCCACCGGTCGGCAGCCGAAAGAGTTTGCGGGCAACCTCAACAAGTCCACGCAGGGCACGGGCGGCGCGGCCGGCAATCTCATCCAGCAATAGCCGAGCGGAGCAGGGCCAGCCCTGCCGCGACCGTCACGATTCCGATGACCTGAGCCGCACGCATCCGCGACGGTAAGAGTCGCTCGAGCGTGATTCCGACGGTCAATGCAGCCATCGCGCGCAGGTCCATCACGCCGGTGACGAGCAGGATCGCCGTCAGGCCAGCGCAGCAGCAGGTGCAGCGGACGCCGAGCCGGAACCCGTATTTCAGGGCGGCGCTGGCATCCGTGTGCGCCGTGCAGGCACACATCGGCACCTCGCGACAGCAGGCCAGTTGGCGGGTCTTCCAGGACGTGAACTGAATCGCGCCGGCGATCAAGACGACGGCACTCGCGGCGATGGGCACGGCGCGAGCCAGCGCCGCATGCTGCATCTGCGCGCTCGCGAGGAGCACACCGATCGGAAAGGCGGCGACTCCAAGCAGT
>DASZSS010000477.1:0-17389 GCA_035548535.1 Steroidobacteraceae bacterium | reverse complement strand
CTTTGCCCTCGTTGATCTTCTGCAAGCCGCGAAGCGCGGTACGGTGGACGGTGGGCGTCGCCATGATGAGCCGGAGCCGGACGGGGGTCTTGGTACTATAGCAACGATGATGCGCTGGACGGGGAAAGTCTTCGGTGGAGTCGTCGGGATGCTCGTCGGCAGTGTCCCGGGCGCGGCCATTGGCGCGCTGCTCGGGCACCTGTTCGACGAAGCGTCGGCCGAAGAGGAGCCCGCCGCGGGCGGTCCCGCCTTCGCGCCGGCGGAAGTGGCCGAGCAATTCTTCCGCTCGACCTTCCGGATCATGGGTCACATCGCCAAGTCCGACGGACGCGTCTCGGAGCAGGAGATCGCGGCCGCGCGCGGCATCATGGCGGCCCTGCGACTCGATTCGATGCAGGTGGCGGTCGCCATCGAGGAATTCACGCAGGGCAAGCAGCCGAGCTTCGACGTGGCCGCGGAGCTTGCGACCTTGCGTCGCGCCTTTGCGGGCCGGCCGGATCTCGTGCGCACGTTCGTCGAGATTCAGGTGCGCGCCTCCCTCGCGGGCAACAACTTGCAAGGCCCCGCGCGGAAATATGTGAAGCGCGTCGCCGCGACGCTCGGGCTCTCCGAGTTCGAGCTCGCGCAGATCGAGGCGATCCTGCGCATGCAGCGCGGCAACTTCCGGCGCGACTCGCAACAGCAGCAGGCGGCGAACGGCGCCCAGCAGCTCACGATGGCGTACCAGGTGCTCGAAGTCTCGGCGACGGCGACGGACGCGGAGGTCGAGAAGGCGTACCGGCGCCAGTTGAGCCGCCATCACCCCGACAAGCTGAAAGCGAACGGCCTGCCCGAGTCGATGATCGAGCACGCGAAGGAGCGCACGCAGCAGATCATCGAAGCGTGGGAGCTGATCAAAGAGCGCCGCGGCATCAGCTGAGCGCGCCGGCGCGCGACCACTCCAGGATCACGTTCTGGATCTCGGTCACGCCGTCGGTCAACGCCGCCGGCCCAGGCTGCAGGATCAGCGACGATTTGATCTCCCGCAGGAAGCCCGTGCGCACGGCCGGCACGTCCTGCCATCCGGGCCGCGCCGCGACGCTCTCCGGCCGGAATTTCTTGCCGCACCACGAGCCGAGCACGATGTCGGGCGCGCGCCGCGGCACTTCGAGCGCATCCGCGATGATGCGGTTCTTGCCGAGCGGCTCGCGCGCGAGCTCCGGGAAGCAATCGTCCCCGCCCGCGATCCCGATCAGCTCCGAAACCCAGCGAATGCCGGAAATCTGCGGCTCATCCCACTCCTCGAAGTAGACGCGCGGCCGGCGCGGCAATCCCGCGGCGCGCGCGCGAATCGCCTCGAGACCCGCCTCGAGCTTCGTGACGAGCGCATCGGTCTTCGCCTCGCAGCCGATCATGCCGCCGAGCACGCGGATGGTGCGCAGGATGTCGGCGACGCTGCGCTGATTGAACACGTGCACCTCGATGCCCGCGCGCGCGAGCTGCGCGGCGATGTCCGCCTGCAAATCGGAGAATCCGAGCACCAGATCGGGCCGCAGCGCCACGATGCGCTCGATCTTCGCGCTCGTGAACGCCGAGACCTTCGGCTTCTCGCGGCGCGCGCGCGGCGGGCGCACGGTGAATCCCGAGATGCCGACGATGCGCCACTCCTCCCCGAGCAGGTACAGCGTCTCCGTCGTCTCTTCGGTCAGGCAGACGATGCGCTCGGGAAAGCCTTCGCGGGTGCGGCTCATGCGGACCCGACGGTATCATGGGCTGATGTGGGTGCGCTTCTGGAGCTTCCTCGACCGCGTGTTCTTCGGGCCGGCCTCGATGGGCACGCGTCCCATGGCGGTGCTGCTCCGCGTGCTGCGTTACCCCTACGCCGTCGTGCGCGATCTCTGGGGCGGCGCCATCAACCTGCGCGCCATGGGCCTCGTCTACACGACGCTGCTCTCGCTGATCCCGCTCATCGCGTTCGCCTTCGCCGTGCTGAAGGGCTTCGGCGCGCACCGCGACCTCGAGCCTGTCATCTACGAATTCTTCCGCCCGATGGGCGCGCGCGGCGCTTCGGAGATCACCCAGCGCGTCATGCAGTTCGCCGACCGCGTCAGCACCGGACTCGTCGGGTCCGTGGGCTTCGCGCTGCTCATCTGGACCTTGCTCGGCACCATCAAGAAGGTCGAGGACAGCTTCAACTTCCTGTGGCGCGTCGAGCAGCCGCGCAGCTTCGCGCGGCGCGTCGCCGAGTACATGAGCCTCTTGATCATCGGGCCGCTGCTGCTCGTCGGCTTCATCGGCCTGTCGCATGCGGCGGTGAGCGGGCCGCTGGGCTCGCAGCTCTCGAGTCTGCCGCTCGCGCAACAGCTCAGTCGCGTGCTCATTGTGCTTTCACCGTACGTGATGGTGACTGCGCTCTTCACGGTGCTCTACATGTTCGTGCCGAACACGCGCGTGCAGTGGCGTCCCGCGCTGATCGGCGCGCTCGCGGCGGGCGTGCTGTGGGCCGCGGTGGGCAAGATCTTCACGGCCTTCGTCGCCGTCTCGATCCGTCTGACGATCGTCTACGCGGGCTTCGCGTTCATGGTCGCCGCGCTGCTCTGGACGTACTTCGGCTGGCTCATCCTGCTCGCGGGCACCCAGCTCTCGTTCTACATCCAGAACCCGACGTACCTGCGCATCGGCCTGCAGGAGGTGCGGCTTTCGTGCGCCGAGGTGGAGCAGCTCGCGATGCGGGCGATGTACCTCGTCGGCCGCACGCACATCCAGGGCGGCCCGCGCTGGACCATCAATCGCCTCGCGTCCGAGCTGGGCTTGCCGGGAGTGGCGGTCGCGCAGATCGCCTCGGCGCTCGAAAAGTCCGGCCTGCTGATCGCGACCGAGGACGACGAGTTCGTGCCCGGCCGCGACATCGGCCGCATCTCCGTGCAGGAGATTCTCGAAGTTGCGCGCAATCAACGCAGCGGGCATTTCGCCGCGCGCGGCGTCGAGCTGCCGGGCGTGGACCGTCTGGGCCAGCGCCTCGAGGCGGCTTGGCGCGAGTGCTGTGCCGGCCGCACGCTGCGCGATCTGATCGAAGAACCGGCTTGAGGGAAGACGCTTCATGAACCGCAAACTCGATTCACGATGGATTCTCGTTGCCACAACGGCGCTCATCTCCTGTGCCGCAGCGGCCGCGAGCACCCCCGAAGCGCCGAGCATGATCGGCTTCACGGCCGCCGGGGCGGCGAGCGAGGCGGCGCTCGAGCAGCGCTTCGACAGCACGCTCGATCCCGCGCAGCTACGCGATTGGCTGAAGCAGATGTCCTCGGAGGCGAATCAGGTCGGCGCGCCTCACAACAAGCAGAACGCGGAGTTCGTGGCCGCGCAGCTGCGCTCGTGGGGCTGGAGCGCGGAAATCGAGCAGTTCGACGTGCTCTACCCGACGCTGAAACATCACACGCTGGAGCTGGTCGCGCCGACGAAGTTCGTGGCGAGCCTCACGGAGCCGCCCGTCGAAGGCGACGCGACCTCCGCGCGCAGCGACGCCATGCCGCCCTATCACGCGTACGGCGCGGACGGCGACGTGACGGCCGATCTGGTCTACGTGAACTACGGGATGCCGGACGACTACAAGGACCTCGCGCGGCGCGGCATCGACGTGAAAGGCAAGATCGTCATCGCGCGCTACGGCGCGGGTTGGCGCGGCCTGAAACCGAAGCTCGCGTGGGAGCATGGCGCGGTCGGCTGCCTGATCTACTCCGATCCTGCCGACGATGGGTACTCCGAGGGCGACGTCTACCCGAAAGGCGGCTGGCGCCCGTCGGAGGGCGTGCAGCGCGGCTCCGTCGCCGACATGCCCGTGTACGCAGGGGACCCGCTCACGCCCGGCGTGGGCGCCACCAAGAACGCCAAGCGCCTGCCGAGATCCCTGGCGAAGTCGATCCTCAAGATTCCGGTGATGCCGATCTCCTACGCCGATGCGCAGCCGCTGCTCGCCGCGCTGGCGGGGCCCGTGGCGCCGGGCCGGTGGCGCGGCGCCCTGCCGATCACGTATCACATCGGGCCTGGACCGGCGAAGGTGCACCTCGCGATCGAGTCGGACTGGAGCCTGAAGCCGCTCTACGACGTCATCGCGAAGATCCCGGGCGCGGAGAGCCCGGATGAGTGGGTGATCCGCGGCAACCATCGCGACGGCTGGGTATTCGGCGCGTGGGACCCGCTTTCGGGTCACGTCGCCATGCTGGCCGAGGCGCAAGCGATCGGCGCGCTGCTGAAGACGGGCTGGAAGCCCAAGCGCACGCTCGTCTACGCGAGCTGGGACGGCGAAGAGCCCGGTCTGCTCGGCTCGACCGAATGGGCGGAAGCGCACGCGGCGGAGCTGCAGCGCAAGGCCGTGCTCTACATCAACTCGGACACCAACACGCGCGGCTTCCTGAACGCCTGCGGAGCTCACTCCCTGCAACGACTGCTCAACGAGGTGGCGGCCAGCGTGAGGGATCCCGAGACCGGGGTCAGCGCGCAGGAGCGGCTGCGTGCGCGCATTCTGGTGCAGGGCTACGAAAAAGGTGCGAGCGAGGAGCTGAAAAAGATCGCGAAGAAAGCCGCGGCCGGCGGCGATCTGCCGATCGGCGCGCTCGGGTCGGGCTCGGACTACACGCCGTTCTTGCAGCACCTCGGGGTGGCGTCGCTCGCCATCGAGTACGGCGGCGAAGCCGACCAGAACGGCGTGTATCACTCGAAGTACGACACGTTCGAGCACTACGTGCGCTTCGGCGACCCGACGTTCGCGTACGGCATCGCCGAGGCGCAAACCGCGGGCCGCACGGTTCTGCGGATGGCGAACGCGGACGTGCTGCCCCATCAGTTCGGCGGGTTTGCAGAGACGGTGAGCGGCTATGTCGACGAGATCCACCAGCTCGCTGACGAGAAGCGCAGGAAATCCGAGGAGCTCGCGCAGCTGCTCGAGCGCAAGGCGTTCCAGCTCGCGGCCGATCCCACTCGCGTCGTGCAGCCGCCGGAGCGCGAGCCCGAGGTGCCCTATCTCGATCTGGCGCCGCTCGACAATGCCGTCACGCGGCTGAAGAAGAGCGCGCGAGCGTATGACGAGGCGCAAGCGAAGGCGCTCGCCGGGAATCTCAGCGCGGGCAAGCGCAAGGAGCTGAACGCGCTGCTGCAAGGGATCGAGCAGACGCTCACGGATGCGCGCGGGCTGCCGGGGCGCGAGTGGTACAAGCACCTGATCTATGCACCGGGGCTGCTCACGGGCTATGGCGTGAAGACCGTCCCGGGCGTGCGCGAGGCGATCGAGGACAATCGGTGGGACGAAGCGAATCAGTACGCGACGATCACGGCGAATGCGCTGGCGGCGTATAGCGACCGGCTCGACAAGGCGGTGGCCCTGCTGAGCGCGCCATAGCGAAGGCGCGCTACAGCGGCGGTCGAAACGCCTACTCGCCGGCGATCGTCATCTCGCCGATCAGCACCGAGCCCGTGCGGATCGCGCCGCGGATGTCGACGTCCGTGCCGAGGGCGACGATGTCGCGATACATCTGCTTCAGATTGCCCGCGATCGTGATCTCGTGCACGGGATACAGGATGGCGCCGTTCTCGACCCAGAAGCCGCTCGCGCCGCGCGAGTAGTCGCCGGTCACGCCATTCACGCCCTGGCCCATCAGCTCGGTGACGAAGAGTCCCGTGCCCATCTGCTTCAACAGCGCATCGAAGTCCATCGACTTGCCGGGTGCGCTGACGAGCACGTTGTGAATGCCGCCGGCGTTGCCCGTCGTCTTCAGACCCAGCTTGCGCGCCGAGTAGCTGCCGAGCACGTAGCCCTGCAAGACGCCGTTCCGCACGAGCGCGCGATCACGCGTCACGACGCCTTCGTCATCGAACGGACTGCTCGCGAGCCCCTGCAGAATGTGCGGACGCTCGTCGAACTGCATGAACTCCGGCAGCACTTGCTGTCCGGCCGCGCCGAGCAGGAACGATGACTTGCGATACTGCGCGCTGCCGCGGATTGCCGCGGTGAAATGCCCGAAGAACCCGCGCGCCAGCTCGGGCGCGAACACGATGGGCGCCTTGCGCGTCGTGAGCCGACGAGCGCCGAGCCTGCGCAGCGCGCGTTCCGCCGCTCGCCGCCCGATCTCCTCGTGATTCTGCAGGGCGTTCGGATTGCGCGCGGCGCTGTACCAGTAGTCGCGCTGCATGTCGTCGCCGTCCTGGGCGAGCAGCACGCAGCTCAAGCTGTGAGAAGTGCTCGCGTAGCCCTCGAGAAAGCCGTGCGAGTTGCCGTAGACGCGCACATCCCGCTGGCTGCTCACGGTGGCGCCTTCGGAATTCGTGATGCGCGCATCCACCGCGAGGCCCGCTGCTTCGGTTGAGCGCGCGAGCGACACGGCTTCGTCCGGACCGAGCGCCCACGGATGATCGAGCTGCAGATCGGGGATGTCGCGCGCGAGCTCTTCGGGATCGGCGAGGCCCGCGGCGTCGTCCTCCGCGGTGTAGCGCGCGATGGTGGAGGCTTTTTCCACCGTATCGCGCACCGCCTGCGCGCTCAGATCCGCGGTGCTCGCAGAGCCCTTGCGCTTGCCGAAGTACACGGTGACCGCAACGCCGCGGTCGCGCTGATACTCGACGGTCTCCACTTCGCCGAGCCGCACGGTCGTCGAGAGGCCGCGGTTCTGACTCGCGTCCGCCTCGCACTGCGAAGCTCCGCGTGCGCGGGCCTCGTCGAGCGCGAGGCTGACGACCTTCTTCAACTCTTCGATCTGCGGCTGCATGCGATAATTGTAGCCATGTCCCACACTCCCGACGACGACGAGAGCGAAGACCGCGGCCCGAGCAAGAGCGAGCGCAAGCGTAACGCGCACGATGCGCAGAAGCTTGGCGAAGCGCTCATCGAGCTCACGAGTCTCGATCTCGACGCGCTGGGCCTGCCCGAGCCGCTCGTCGATGCCATCCGCGAAGCGCGGCGGATCAAGAGTCGCGGTGGGCTGGTGCGCCAGCGCCAATATGTCGGCAAGCTGATGCGCAGCGTGGACCTCGAGCCCATTCGCGCCGCGCTCGCGGCGCGCAGCGAGCACGCCGCGCGTGAAACCCAGCGCTTCACGCGCGTCGAGCACTGGCGCGACCGGCTGATCGCCGAGGGCGCGCCGGCGCTCGACGAGCTGATGCAATGGCGGCCGGGCATGGACCGGGCCGAGTGGCTGCGTCGCGTCGCCGCCGCGCAGGCCGAGCGCGCCCGCCTCGGCAGCGGCGGCGCGGCCTCGCGCGAGCTGTTCAGAGCGCTCCGGGCCTTGCTGGACCGCGCTACAATCCCCGAATGAAACCTCTCGTCGGCATCATCATGGGCTCGCTGTCGGACTGGGAAACGATGCGCGCCGCCGCCGAGACCCTCGACAGACTCGCGATCCCGTACGAAGTGCGGATCGTGTCCGCTCATCGCACACCGGACCTGCTGTTCGAGTACGCATCGACCGCGCGCCAGCGCGGGCTCGAAGCCATCATCGCGGGCGCCGGCGGAGCGGCGCACCTGCCGGGCATGACCGCCTCGAAGACCTCGCTGCCCGTGCTCGGCGTGCCGGTTCAGTCGAAGGCGCTGAACGGCATGGATTCGCTGCTTTCCATCGTGCAGATGCCCGCCGGCGTGCCCGTCGCGACGTTCGCCATCGGCTCAGCGGGCGCGACGAACGCCGCGCTCACCGCCGCCTCCATTCTGGGCAACAAGTACCCGGCGATCGCGGCCGCGCTCGACGCGTATCGCGCGCAGCAGACGGCGAGCGTGCTCGAGCATCCCGATCCTCGTCAGACACCGACTCACAAATGACCGTAGGCATCGTGGGGGCCGGCCAGCTCGGTCGCATGCTGGCACTGGCGGGCTATCCCTTGGGGTTGGATTTCCTGTTCCTCGATCCGGCCGAGCACGCGCCCGCGGGGCAAGTCGCCCCGCAGCTCACGGGCGAGTTCACGGACACGAAGCTGCTCGGCAGGCTGGCGCGCGAGACCGAGGTGCTCACCTTCGACTGGGAGAACATCTCGGTCGAAGCGCTGCGCAAGCTGCCGAAGGACACGCGCATCTGTCCGCCCGTTCCCGCGCTCGCGGCCGCGCAGGATCGCGTGAAGGAAAAAGAGCTGTTCGAACGCCTACGCATTCCGACAACGCGCTGGGCTGCCGTCGATTCACTTGCGGATCTGCAGCGGGCAGTCGCCCGCATCGGCCTGCCCGGCGTGTTGAAAACGCGCCGCCTCGGCTATGACGGCAAGGGCCAGTTCGTTCTGCATCACGCGACGGACATCGAGCGCGCGTGGCACGCGCTCGGCAACGCGTCGCTGCTCTACGAAGAGAGGGTGCCGTTCGAGCACGAGGTCTCGATTATCGGCGCGCGCAGCGGGCGCGGCGAAGTGGTCGTGTACCCGCTCAACGGCAACGTGCACGCGCAAGGCATTCTGCGACTCACGCGCGCGCCTTACGGCTCGCCCGCGCTCCAGCGCGCGGCCGCCCGTGCGCTCCGCCGCGTGCTGGACCATTTCCGATATCGCGGCATTCTGACGATCGAATTCTTCGTCCGGCGCGGTCGGCTGATCGCGAACGAGATGGCACCGCGCGTCCACAACTCCGGCCACTGGACCATCGAGGGCGCCGAGACGAGCCAGTTCGAGAACCACCTGCGGGCGATCCTCGACCTGCCGCTCGGCGCGACGCGCGCCCGCGGCCACTGCGCGATGATCAACTTGATCGGGAACATGCCGGCGCGCGCCGCCGTCCTCGCCGCGGAAGGGCTGCACCTGCACGATTACGGCAAGTCCCCGCGCCCCGGCCGCAAACTCGGGCATTTGACACTGGTCGAGCGCTCGGCCGCGCGCCGCGACCGGCGGGCACGGCGGTTGCTGGGTCAGTTGGCCCCCGAGTTGACCATCCCGTAATATCGGGCGCGCCTGCTGCGCACGGCCCGCCCGCCACGTGCTACCCCGCGGGAGGCGCTCGATGGGCAGCACACTCAGGCCCGAACAGAACTATACGCACTCATGTACCTGGACCTGTTCAAACTGAAGGAGCTGCCGTTCCGGCTGAGCCCGGACCCGCAATTCCTCTACTTGAGCAAGCAGCACGCGCGCGCCAAGGCGTACATGGAGTCGACCATCTGGTTCACGGATGGCTTCGTCGTCATCACCGGCGAGATCGGCTCGGGCAAGACCACCCTGATCGAGTCCTTCCTGAAGGAAATCCAGGCCGACGTGGTGGTCGCGCAGATCAACCAGACGCAGGTATCCGCCGTGGATTTCCTGCAGGCGGTGCTGGTGCAGTTCGGTTTCTCGCCCTTCAAGATGAAGAAGGCCGAGCTGATCGCAACCCTGAACAACTTTCTGATCGAGCAGCACGGCGCCGGCCGCAAGGTGCTGCTGATCGTGGACGAGGCGCAGAACCTCTCGCTCCGCGTCCTCGAGGAGATTCGCCTGCTCTCCGGCGTCGAGACGACGAAGGAGAAAGTCCTGCGCATCATCCTCGCGGGACAGCCCGAGCTGAACGACAAGCTCGACGCTCCGGAGCTCATCCAGCTCGCGCAACGCATTCGCCTGCGCTTTCACTTGCAGACGCTCAGCGCCCCGGAGCTGCGCGCGTACATGCAGCACCGGCTCGAAGTGGCGGGAGCCGGCGATCGGCAGATTTTCGCGGAGGACACGTACGCGGAGATCTATCGCTACACGGGCGGCGTGCCGCGCCTCGTGAACACGCTGTGCGATACCGCGATGATGGCGGCGTTTGCCGCGAATCGCGACGTGGTGACGCTGGGAGATGTCGCGAGCGCCATCGACGAGCTGCAGTGGGTCGAATACTCGGTGCGTCAGCAGCAGCAGGCTGCGCGCCTCGCCGCGGATGGTCACGGCAACTCCGCCACCAGTCCGAGCGCGACGGCCACGGGCATCATCGGCGTGCCGCCACCAACGCCGGCGGCGGACGCGGCGTCCCAGCCCGTCGGGCGACTGCTCGTCGCAACGGACGGGCGCACGGTGCAGGAAATCCCCCTCAAGGTTGGGCGCGTCATCGTCGGACGCACCACCGACAACGACATCCAGATCGACAGCCGCTTCGTCAGCCGGCATCACTGCCAGGTGATCACCACGCCGCAGGCATGCGTGGTGGAAGACCTGAACAGCACCAACGGAATCTACGTGAAGTCGAAGCGCGTGCGCCGTCACTACCTCAACGACGGGGACGTGGTGCTGATCGGCAAGCACGAGCTCATCTACATCGATGAGCGGCTGCCGCGGGCGCGGGCGCCCTTCGTCGAAACGCTACCGGGAATGCCGCCGTCGGCCGAACCGCCCGAAGCGAGCTACGGCTTTTCGTCCCGCGACGAATCGTCCGTAAAGTAGTTGTCGGCTTTCATCTGCCGGAAGTCGCGCCGCCGCAGCACGACGACGAACCCACCCAGCACACCGACGAGGCCCGGCAGTCCCAGCACGAGACTCCACGCCTTCGATCCGTGGAAATAGCTGGCCGTGAGCGCCGCGAGGCCGCCCACGATGTAAATGTAGGGCAGTGCCTCGTAAATCGGTCTGGACACGCGGTACGCACGCGCACTCATGGGGGGATGCTAGCGACGCCTTGGCTGCGCCGAAACCCCCCGGGTCGCAAACTGTGACCGCGGAGGGTTTTTGCAAGACAGGAGCGGCGTTACCGGCGCTTGCCGGTCAGCAACTGCGCGACGCGCCCGAAGAAGGACGGCTTGAACGCCTCGACGTGGTAGTACTCGGCCGTGCGCGCGGTGTTCCGGCGACTCATCTCGGCAACCAGATCCTTGGGCAACTCGAACTTCGCGGTGTCGTTGAGGCGCTCGGCGTGCATCGTCATGTCCTCGTCGGTCGGGGGAACGTCGGGTGATGAATCTGCAGTCCGCATGGACCGCGGGTGAGCAAACTACGGGCCTACGCGCAGGCGCGGAGTGGAACGGATCACAGGTTCGCGAGCGGTCATGTGAAGTCGCAGACTGCAGACGGCATTCCGTCATGCGGCGAACGTTATGTCCGCGCGCCGGCGTGCCCATCTGGTGCGTCACGTGACGCATTGCGCCCATTGCGTGCAGCGTGCGTCACATCACCGCGTTTCGATTCATCGCACAGACGGCGGGCACTGTGGATGCCGGAAGGTGGGCATCGCACGTGCCCGGCCGTCTGCTTGACGAAGCGGATGCGCGATCCATCGCGACAGGCGCACTGCTGCTTTCATCCGCGCGCGTAGGATGCAAGTCGAGCGCGCGGCGCTCGACCCGGATTCGCGTTGGTTTCGTGGAGAAATGCGGGTCGGCGACGCTCAGCCCGTGCCGCCGACCGTCAGGTTGTCGATGCGCAGCGTCGGCTGGCCCACGCCGACGGGCACGCTTTGCCCTTCTTTGCCGCAGGTTCCGACGCCGTCATCGAGCTTCAGGTCGTTGCCCACCATGCTCACGCGCGTGAGCACATCGGGCCCGTTGCCGATCAGCGTGGCGCCCTTCAGCGGCGCGCCGATCTTGCCGTTCTCGATGGCATACGCCTCGCTCGCCGAGAACACGAACTTGCCCGAGGTGATGTCGACCTGCCCGCCGCCGAAATTCACGGCGTAGATGCCGCGCTCGACGGACCGGATGATCTCCTCCGGCGAGTGCGGCCCCGGCCGCATGTACGTGTTCGTCATGCGTGGCAGCGTCACGTGGGCGAACGACTCGCGCCGTCCGTTGCCGGTGGGCTTCACGCCCATCAACCGGGCGTTGAGCTTGTCCTGAATGTAGCCGACGAGCACGCCGTTCTCGATCAACGTTGTGCATTGAGTCGGCGTGCCCTCGTCGTCGATGTTCAACGAGCCGCGTCGCTTCGAGAGGGTACCGTCGTCGACGATGGTGCACGCCTCGCTCGCCACGCGCTCGCCGATGCGGTTCGCGAAAGCGGACGTGCCCTTGCGGTTGAAGTCCCCCTCGAGCCCGTGGCCGATGGCCTCGTGCAACAGCACGCCCGGCCAGCCCGGCCCCAGCACCACCGTCATCGGGCCCGCGGGCGCCGGAATGGATTCCAGATTGAGCAACGCCTGGCGCGCCGCCTCGCGCGCGATCTTCAGCGGCCGCTCGCCGGCCACCAGCTCTTCGAGCGAGAATCGCCCGCCGGCTCCGGCGTAGCCCTGCTCGCGCCGGCCATTCTGTTCCGCGATGACGGAGACGTTGAAACGCACGAGCGGCCGCACGTCCGCCGCGAGCTCGCCCTGGCTGTTCGCCACGAGCACGACCTCGTGCACGGCCGAGACGCTGGCCATGACCTGCACGATGCGCGGATCGATCTTGCGTGTCTCGCGATCGACGCGCTCGAGCCACGCCACCTTGTCGGGGTCGCGCATCGACGCCGTCGCGTCCACCGGCAGATAGAGCTTGTGCCCGGCCTTCGGCTGCCACGCCTGCACCCGTCCGTCTCCGCCCTGCGCAGCGATGGCCCGCGCCGCGCGAGACGCTTCCTCCAGCGCCGGCAGCACGATCTCGTCGGAGTACGCGAAGCCCGTCTTCTCGCCCGCGAGCGCACGCACGCCGACGCCCTGCTCGATGCTGGCGCTACCGTCCTTCACGATGCCGTCTTCGAGCGCCCACGACTCTTCGCGCGAGAGCTGGAAGTACACGTCGGCGAAGTCCACGGAGTGCCGCATCACTTCGCCGAAGACATGGTCCAGGCGGCTGTCGTCGAGACCGCCCGGGCGCAGGATGACGTCGCGGGCGATGCTCAAGGGATCGGCGGCCGCGGCTTTTGCGAGATCGGTGGAATGGCTCATCTAGCTACAGTACACGATGGTCGAGGGCAGGGAAGCTAGTGCGGGCTTGGTTCTGCCGATTCAAGTCGATCTCGGCCACGACGCAGCCGCGACCCCGGGGCAAGCGCTGCAGGACGGCGCCCCAGTAGTCGACGATCAGGCTGTCGCCGTACGTTTCCCGTCCGTTCGGGTGAAATCCCGACTGCGCGGGCGCGATGA
Source organism: Steroidobacteraceae bacterium (assembly GCA_035548535.1). Lineage (GTDB taxonomy): Bacteria > Pseudomonadota > Gammaproteobacteria > Steroidobacterales > Steroidobacteraceae > JADGHX01. The sequence continues at coordinate 4,449 of DASZSS010000477.1, read as the reverse complement.
CGTAGCAGAGGTTCTCGATCGCTCGCGCGCGCAGCAGCGTTTCCCAGTGCGCGCGCCCCGTCGGCGCGGTGAAGGCCGAGGGCACGCTGAAGAGCTGCGCGCCCGCCGCGCTCAGGCGGCGGAAGAGCTCCGGAAAGCGCACGTCGTAGCAGACGGTCAGCCCAAGCTTGCCGGCCGGCGTATCGACCACCATCGGCTCACGACCGGGCGCGACGTGCGCCGATTCGCGATAGGTCTCGGCCTTGCCGGGAATGTCCACATCGAACAGATGAATCTTGTCGTAGCGGGCGACGCGCCGGCCGCGCTCGTCGAACACGAGCGATGCCGCCGCGACGCGTCCATCGGCGCCCGCGCGGAGCGGCGCCGTGCCGCCCACGATCCAGAGCTTCAGCTCACGCGCGATGCTCGCGAGGAAGTCCTGGATGGGCCCGCTGCCGTCGGCCTCGCCGACCGCACGCTTGTCCGCATCTTTGAGCCCCATGAACGCGAAGTTCTCGGGCAGCGCGGCGAGCACCGCGCCGCGTTCGCGCGCTTGACGCAGGAGCGCGCTGGCCTGCTCGAGATTTGCGCCGACGTCCGGGCCCGACGTCATCTGGATTGCTGCAACTTTCATGGGCGGGACACTACTCCACGCTGACCGCGGGCTCGCTCCACGAGCCTCGCAAATGAAGCACGAGGTGCGAATGCTCCGCGTCGTCGCCGCCGCGGCCGAGCAACTCGCGCAGCGCCATCCAGGCCGCGGCGACTCGCGGTGTCGCGGCAAGGCGGCGCAGCGACGCGGGGATGCGCTCCTCGCCGCGCAACACCCACGCCTCGTAATCGTAGTCGTGCGCGAGGAGCCCCGTGCGACCGCGCATCAGGATCTCGGCGTCGCCGTCGAAGTGCAGATCGGACGTGGTCGCCTGACCGCCGCGCAGCTCGAATTGCGCCGCGAGTCGCTTGAAGCGCAGCTCGTCCGCAGGCAAGGCCTCCGGTCCTGCCGGGCTCGCCATGGCGCTCAGCAGCGCGGGCACCGTCAGCAGCGCAAACGGCTGACCGGGCACGCTCACCGCGCTGCGCGCGATGCCATCCTCGAAGCGCATCTCGACGGTGCCCGAAGCCGTTTCGAGCCAGGAGCCCGCCTCGCGCGGCGCCCACGCAAGCTCGCCGTGCAGCGTGCCTTTCGCGGCCGCGATATCGGGACGGAAGCCGAGATCCGCGAGCGCGCGCGCGGCCGAATCGGTGCTCAACGTGAATTTCACACTGCACGAGGTAAGGCCCGGCGCGCATTGCACGTCGCCCTCGCCCGAGAGGCTCTCGCGCGTCCATTGCACGTTCTTGAACGCAACGCGCGGCGCGCGCGCCGCGAGCGTGCCGCTCAGCACGCCGAGAGATGGTGCTTCGACGCGCATCGCCGTGCCGCCCTCGGCGCTGTTCGCCAGCACTGTTGCATTCGGGTGCACGCGACTGCCGATCGCGAGCTCGTCGGCCGTCACGTTCACCGAGGCGGGCGCCGCGGCGGCGAGTCGAGCGACCTGCTCCCACGCCATCAGGTAGGCGGGCAAATCGAGCCGCTTCAGGTGACCTTCGACCGCGATGACGTTGTCCAGGGGAAGGAGCGCTGCACCGCCGCCGACGCGCACTGCTCCACGATCGATCTGCCAGGTGTCACCGCGCTGCTGCAGGGCGAACGCCGCGCGCACGCGCTCCGCAAGGCTCGCGCGCAGCTCCGTGGTGTCCGTGGTGCCGGAGATCTCGATGTGCAACGGCAGGGTCGCCTGCACGAGCTTGCCGAAGGGTGCGGGCAGATCGCTCGCGACGCCGATCAGGTTCGAGTCGGCCCGTCCCTGCCAGCGCACCGGCTGTGCCGCCGACGCGGCCGTGTACAGAAACTCGCCGCTCCATGCCGCCTCGCCGCGGACCTCGGGCAAGTCGCGCAGCTCGGAGAGCGCGACGAGCTTGCGCGCATCGACGAATCCCTGGGCCTGCACGGCGATGACGCTGCCGCGCCGATCGCGACGCTCCGCCACTTTCAGGGTAAGCGGGCTCCCGAGCCAGGTCCCGCTCAGCGTCGAGCGCTGCAGACGACCCGAATCGAGCGTGAGCGTGCCGCGCAGCGACTCGATCGGCGGCAGATCGTTCGTCAGTTTGAGATCGACGCCATCGAGCATCGCGGCGATTCGCGTACGCGTCTGCGGCGGCGCGCTGCGGACCGCATGCGTCGACCGCGCAGGAACTGCGACATCAAAATCGAGCAGCGCATCGCCACGCGCCACGATGTCCTGGAGATGCGGCGCCTGCTCCTGCAGCTCGGGATGCTCCCGAAGCCACGCAAGTGCCTCCTCGACGCGCGCGTGTGCGCGGCCGGTGAAGTGCGCGTTGCGCGCACCGTCGGCATCCCACTCGGCTTGCACACCGGCGAGATCGAAAGGGCCCGCGCGGCCTTCGTCGAGGGTGGCGCTCACGTGTGAGCCGCTCCACTCGAGCCTAGCGCGCGCCGCGTGCGCCGCGGGCCACACATCGTCCTCGGCGAGCTTCGCGTCTCGCACGAACAGCGTGCCCTTGGACGTGTCGCCATCCAGATCGATGCTGGCGTCCTCGATGCGTCCGGCCGTCACTCGGCTCGCTATCGGCCCGAGCACCTGCGCGAGTTGCGCACCGAGAGCGCCGTGCAGCTTCGCGAGGTCCGCATGAGGAATGGTGACGTGCGCCTCCAGCACCGGTGCGTCGCCGCCCTCGACACCCGTCAGCGTACCGCTCAACGTCAAACGGCCGCTCTCGTGATCGATGCCGAGATGCTCGGTCGAGAGCTGCCAGCCCGCCTCAGCGCGCGTGATCGCGAGCACGGACGCGACTTTCAGGCTTTCCAGCGGCTGCTCCGGGAACGATGCCAGCTCCAGCTCCGCGGCCGGCGCCTCCAATTCGATACCGACACGGCTTTCGCTCGCGGACAGCCGCGCGCGCAGCCCGCGCAGCGCGAACCGGCCCGGCGCGGCAACACCGCCGTCGACCACGCGCGCACTCGCCGCGAAGCGCTCGCCTTCGGTCCGCGCGGCGTTCCAATCGAAGTCGATGTTCTCCGCGGCGCCTTCGAGATCGACGCCATCGGGGACGAGCTGCGGCGCGAGCCAACGCGCGACCGCGGCGGCCGAGCGCAGCGGCGCGCATTCTACCGCGCCGTGCACGTGCCCCGTGCCGATCTCGATGGCCACGCGCGGCAGCGGCGCGGACTTGTCCTCGCGACTGAGCGCGAGATCTTCGATCTGGACCTGCGCGCCGCCCGGACGGCTCGCGAAGCGCCACTCGCCCGCGAGGTACTCGAGCTTCAGCACACCGTGCGCCGCCTGCGCGTCGCGGGCGGGATCGAGCCACGGCGGCGTGCCGAACGTAACGTCGCTCGCCTTGATCTGGCCGTTGGCCTTGTCGACCTTCCCGGTCTTCAGCGTGACTTGCAGCGTGATGTCGCCCGCGCCACTCGCCGGCAGGCTGCGCTCCAGCCATGGCCGATCCTTCAGCACTTCGCGCCCGCCCGCGAACGCGAGCCGCATGCCTTCGAAGCGCAGCCCGCCGCTCAGCGTGCGCGGCTCTGCGATATCGCCCTTGAACTGCACGACGACGCGAGCGGCGCGCCCGAGGCGCTCCGGCAGGTAGACCAGCCCGAAGCCGCTCCACTCCCCCGCGCTGTGCCGGAGCGACGCGCGGCGCACCTGCACGATGATGGAATCCGCGAAGCCGTTCGGGTCGGGCAGCTTCAGCGTGCCGCCTTGCAGATCGATGCGGCCGCCGCGCCAGCGCTCGAGGATGCGGAGGCGCGCGGCCAAGGCGGCCGCGCCGGCCGACTCGCCGGGTCCCCGCACACGCGGCGCCGCGGCGGGCTGATCGCGCGAGAGACGCTCCAAATCGATGTTGGGCGCGATGAGCGTGATGCGCCCGGCGGCGAGCTGCCCCGTCTGCATCGTGCGCCACGCATCGAACCCGACGATGAGCTCCGGCGCGCGCAGCAGGACGTTGGAGCGGCCCGGCTCGCCCAGCTCGACGCTGCGGAACACGGCCTCGGGACCGTACCAGCCCCAGCGCAGCCCCAGCTCGTTGAAGCGCACGTCCAGCCCCGTCTGCACGCGTATGAGCCGCTCCAACGCGGCCCGGTGCTCGGGCACCCGGGCGAGCGCAAGCTCGTAGGCGACGACGACCGTGCCTGTGATCGCAAGAATGGCCGCGCATGCGAGCAGCGCCGTCCGGACGCCGCGCCGATGCAGGAACGGCACGAGCGAGCGCGTGAGGCCGCGCAGCCTCGCCGCCTGCACGGGCTCCGCCCGATCGTTCCCGTCGTTCGCCTGGTCAGGCGTCATGCGCTGTCTCCGGGAAGCCGCGGCAGGGGGCATCGCGATCGAGGGTTAAATGAGAACCACGTCGTATTGATCCACCCCGTAGAGGGCTTCCGCCTGTAGCCGGATCGGCCGCCCGACCTGC
>DASZSS010000476.1:0-1740 GCA_035548535.1 Steroidobacteraceae bacterium | reverse complement strand
GCATACACGCTGGTGAAGGCGCTGAAGGAAGAGGTGGGTCTGCCGGTGCACTTCCATACGCACGACACGAGCGGCATCGCGGCCGCGAGCGTCCTCGCCGCGATCGAGGCCGGCGCCGACGCGGTCGATGGCGCGATGGATGCGATGAGCGGCCTCACCTCGCAGCCGAATCTCGGCTCGATCGTCGAGGCGCTGCGGTTCGGGCCGCGCGATTCCGGCATCGATCCCGCGAAGCTGCGCCAGATCTCGTCGTATTGGGAGCAGGTGAGGCGGCTGTACGCCGCATTCGAGAGCGACATCCGTTCGGGGACGTCCGAGGTGTATGTGCACGGCATGCCGGGCGGGCAGTACACGAACCTGCGCGAGCAAGCGCGCGCGCTCGGCATCGACGATGCGCGCTGGCCCGAGGTGGCGCAGGCCTACGCCGACGTGAACGAGATGTTCGGCGATATCGTGAAGGTCACGCCGACCTCCAAGGTCGTCGGCGACATGGCGCTGCTCATGGTGACGAGCGGAATCTCGAAGGAGAAGGTGCTCGATCCGCAGGCGGAGATCGCGTTTCCGGAATCGGTGGTGCAGCTCTTTCGCGGTGATCTCGGGCAGCCCTCCGGAGGGTTCCCGCGTGAGCTCCAGCGCAAAGTGTTGCAGGGCGCGAAGCCACTCACGCAGCGGCCGGGCGCAGCGCTGCCGCCCGTGGACCTCGCCGCTGAGCGCGAACGCATTCAGAAGAAGCTGTCACGTCCGGTGACGGACGACGATGTCGCCTCGTACCTGATGTATCCGAAGGTATGGCTCGATTACATCCAGGAGCGGGCTCAGTACGGGGACGTGTCGATCTTGCCGACGCCGGTTTTCTTCTACGGCATGGAGCCGGGACAGGAGATCACCGTCGACCTCGAGCGCGGCAAGACGCTGATCGTGCGGTATGTCGCGACCAGCGAGACCCACGAGGACGGGACGCGCACCGTGTTCTTCGAGCTGAATGGCCAACCGCGGTCGGTGCGCGTGTTCGATCGCAGCCAGGTGGCGAAGCGCCCGCCGCAGCGGAAGGCGGAGCTGGGAAATGCAAAGCATGTCGGGGCACCGATGCCCGGCGTCGTTGCGACGGTGAGCGTCACGGTCGGTCAGAAGGTCGCGCGCGGCGATCTGCTCGTGACTCTCGAGGCGATGAAGATGGAGACGGCGGTGCGCGCGGACGCCGACGGGCACGTGGCCGAAGTGCTCGCACGGCCGAAGATGCGCGTCGACGCGAAGGATTTGCTGGTCGTGTTTGCGTAGCGCGCTGTCGGCGCGGCTGTAAAGAGCGGACCCCGCCAGGAGGAGCTCAGCTCCGACCTGCCCGATCACGGCGACAACGCCGCGAACGTTGCGAGCGAGCGATTTGCCGAGCCCGGCCGCGAGCACGATTTCGTAAGAGCCGAGTCACGAATCTGTTTCGCCAGGCCCAGCTCGCGAGCGCGAGCCTTTTTTGGCGCACACGCGAACGCGCCGTCCCGTCAACACCTTGTGCGCGTACGCCTGGTGGCCGGCATCCCAGACGATGCGATCGTCGGGCGCGTCGTAAACATAATGCAGCGCTGCGGTCAGCTCGACCGTGCCCAGGCCCCAGGCCATGACAGGCGAGTCAACGTGCGCCGTCAGGTCGATCGCACCGAGCGTGCGCGCTCGGCCCGGATCGCGACGCGGCGCGCAGCAACGCGCCGGAAACGCCCAAACCCGGCCAGCACCTCAACCCCAGAG
>DASZSS010000475.1:0-5608 GCA_035548535.1 Steroidobacteraceae bacterium | reverse complement strand
CAGCAGTGGCTGCTTCTCGCGCATCGGGTCCGCAAACTTCTGCCATCCGCGAACGAGGCCGATGCTGACATCCAGCCAGATGGGATCATCAGTGGCTTCGAGCATCACCAGCACACCGCCCGGCGCAAGTAGCGACCGCACATGCTGGAGGGTCTGGACGAGGTCGCTCGTGGCGTGCAGCACGTCCGCCGCCACCACGACATCGAACGCGTGCTCCGCGAACCCCTGCTCGGCTGGCGACTGTTCGATGTTGAGTAGCGCGTACTCCAGGAACTTGTGCTCGGCGAACTTCTTGCGCGCCTGGACGAGGAACAGCTTGCCGACATCCGTGAAGACGTAGCGACAGCGCGCCGGATCGAGCATTGGAAGCAAGAGCGACGTGGTGCCACCCGTTCCCGCGCCGATCTCCAGGATCGAGAGCGATTGCGCATCGCCAGCAATGGCCTGTACGACAGACCGCACTATCTCGTTGTAGTACCGCGCGACGACGGAGTGCTGATAAATGCCATCTGCGATGTGCGACGAGCCGGACGGGAACAGCGTTTCGAGCGCACTCTCGCGACCGCAGAGAACATCCGCGAGCTTTGACCCGCAGAGGTCCACGAAGTCGAACATCTCGGAGTAACCCTGCAGCGCTTCGCTCGCGGCCGATCGCACCTGCTCGAGATCGCCGTGCGGCAGCGGCGAGGTCGCCACGTACTCTTCCCCACGGCTTCCGAGCAGACCGGCTGCCGCAAGATGCGCAAGCCAGCGCTCGATCAGACGGAGATAGACAGGCTGAATGCCCACGCGCTCGACGATGCCACTCGCCGTATGCGCCTCGCCTGCGTGACTGAAGAGCTGCAACTGCCGCAGAGTCTCCCGCATGTAGGCGAGCGACAGCTTCTCCAGCGCCGCGAACTTGGTGGGGAACGAATCGAGATCCATGTCGATGGGCACGAACGCGGCGTGCCGCTGCCCCGCGGCAACAGCGCGCTCCCACCGAGGCGTATGTTCGGTCGGCGACTCACGCGTCTGCGCGAGCGAAACCCAATAGCGTTCGCGCTGGAACGGATAGGTCGGCAGAGCCACCTTGCGATAGCGGTTCGCGCCGGCGAAGCGTTGCCAATCCAGCGCGACGCCGCGCACGTACACCTGCGCGACGCTCTCCAACAGTTGTTCGCGCTCTCCGCGCCCACGGCGCAGGCTCGTTATCCATCCCAGCGTGTCCGCACCTAGTGTCGTCTGTCCAAGTGCCGCCAGCACGCCATGCGGGCCGACCTCGATGAACAACTGAGCGCCCGCGCGCGCCGCCGCGCGCACACACGACTCGAATTTCACCGACTGGCGCGCATGCTCGCGCCAGTAGCGACCCATGCTGCCGTTCCACCGATCCCAGTCGAGCTCCTCGCCACTCAGATTCGAGATCCAACGCATTTGCGGAGCACTGTGCTGCACGGCGCCCGCTACGCGCTCGAACTCGTCGAGCATCGGGTCCAGCAACTCTGAGTGGAACGCGTGCGAGACCTGCAGCGGTGTCACGCGGAGTCCCGCATCTGCCAAATCCTGCGCAACGGATTTCAGCGCCGACTGCGCCCCCGACAGCACGATGCTGCCTGGCGCGTTGAACGCCGCGATTCCAACACCGCTCTTCCGGCTGGAGAGCGCGCGCTCCACGAGCTCCTGCACGCGATCGCTCGGCCCCTGTACGGCCAGCATTCCGCCACCTGCGGGCAACTGCTGCATCAGGCGAGCGCGCGCTGCCACGAGGCGCGCACCCTCCTCCACGGTGAAGGCGCCCGCGATGCACGCCGCTGCGTACTCACCGACGCTGTGGCCCAGAACCACCGAAGGCTCCACGCCCCAGCTCCGCCACAGCGTGGCGACCGCCACTTCCAGCGCATACAGCGCGGGCTGCGTGTAGCGCGTCTGATCGATGTGCGAGCTCGCGGCACCCCACATCACTTCGAGCAGCGGCCGATCCAGCTCGCCTTCCAATGCTCGCGCGCAACGATCCAGTACTTCGCGGAACGCCGGCTCGCTCTCGTACAGCTCGCGACCCATACCCGCGTACTGCGCGCCCTGCCCAGTGAACAGGAACGCAATCTGCGGTGCGACCGGCGCGCTACCCGAATGCAGTCGCGCAGACGGGAAGCCCCGCAGGAAATTTCCGAGCTCTGTGCGGGCGGCCGCGACATCCCCAGCCACGATCGCGACGCGATCATTGAAATGGGCTCGACCGACGGCGGCGGTGTGGCAGACGTCCGCAAGGTTCGCGTCTGGATTCGATGCCAGATGCGCTTCGTAGCGCGTTGCGAGTGCCTTGAGCGCACGCTGGTCCTTGGCCGACAAGGGCAGCACGTAAAGTGCGCTCGGCGCGATCGCACTCGGCACCGCGCTGGCTGGAGGCGCCTCCTCGAGAATGACGTGGGCATTCGTGCCGCTGAACCCGAAGGAGCTGACGCCCGCGATCTTGCGACCCTCGGGCCACGGCCGCCGGGTCGTCGTCACTGCGACGGGCAGTCGTGCCCAATCGATGTGCGGATTCGGCGTCGTCAGATGAAGGTGCGCGGGAATCTCCCCGTGCTGCATCGAGAGCACCACCTTCAACAGCCCTGCGATACCGGCTGCCGACTCGAGGTGGCCGATATTCGTCTTGATCGAGCCGATCAGGAGTGGCGAGTCGTCTCCGCGGCCCGCCCCCAGCGAAGCCGCGAGCGCCTGAACCTCGATGGGATCACCCAGCGGCGTCCCGGTGCCATGCGCCTCCACGTACTTCACGTCCCGCGGCTCGAGCTGCGCATCGGCCAGTGCGCTCTGGATAACCGCGCTCTGTGCAGGACCATTGGGGACGGTGAGACCGGTACTCCGGCCGTCCTGATTCACAGCGCTGCCGCGAATGACTGCGAGAATGCGATCGCCGGCAGCCTGAGCGTCGGTCAGACGCTTGAGCGCGATTAGCGCGACGCCCTCCCCGCGCACATAGCCATTCGCAGCCGCATCGAATGTGCGGCACTTGCCGTCCGGCGACAGCATGCGCGCGCGGCAGAAGTTCACGCTGTAATCCGGCGTGAGCATCAGACTTGCGCCGCCGGCCAGTGCGAGCTGGCACTCGCGCCTGCGCAGGCTCACGCATGCCTGGTGAATCGCGACGAGCGACGACGAGCACGCCGTGTCGACGGCGACGCAGGGGCCGTGGAATCCGAGGAAGTACGCGAGCCTTCCCGCTGCGACGCTGTGCGCCGTGCCGGATGCGAAATACGCATCGATGTCGGCGAGCGCGTTGGCACGGGCCTGCAGGAGCGCGTAGTCATGCGAGCCAATGCCGACGAAGATGCCGCTGTCGCTGCCCGCGAGGCGCGATGGATCGCAGCCGGCGTCCTCGAGCGCTTCCCAGGCGACTTCGAGCAGCAAGCGCTGTTGCGGATCCATGCTTGCGGCCTCGCGCGGCGGAATCCCGAAGAAGTACGGGTCGAATCGGTCGACGTCCGCAACGAACGCGCCGGCGCGCGTGTACATCTTGCCTGCCGCGTCCGGATCCGCATCGAACAGGCGATCCGCGTCCCAGCGGCTCGATGGCACTTCCGTGACGGCATCGCCCCCTGCGCTCAGCAACTGCCAGAGTCCGTTCGCGTCGACAATTCCACCCGGCAGGCGGCAGCCGATGCCGACGATCGCGATCGGCTCGTGCCGTTCGGCTTCGTAGGCCGCAAGGCGCCGCCGCAGCTCACGCACTTCGATGAGCGCACGCTTCACCGGCGAGAGCGCGTCGGCGGCAGTGTCGGCGTTTGGCGTGTTCTCTTGCGCGCTCACTGTCTGGCGACCTCGTCCAGCTCTTGCAACAACAGTTCGGCAGCCTCCTCGTCTGAAAGCGCCGCGACGTCTGCGTCCGTGACCTGCCCCACGCTCGCCACGTGCTTGCGCACGACCGGCGCCGCAGGCGCGGAATGTTCGGGCATCAGTACGGAAAGCAGATGTCGGCTGATCGCCTCCGTCGTCGGGTAGTCGAAAGCAAGAGTTGCGGGCAACGTTTTCGCGGTCATTGCCGCCAACGCGTTGCGCAACTCCACTGCCATCAATGAATCCAGTCCCAGCTCCTGGAGCGGCTGGCGCTCATCGACGGGCTGGTCGGGGGCAAGCCCGATGGTGCTCCGAACCTGCGCGAGCACCAGATCGGCGAGCATGCGATAGCGAGCCGGTGCCGGCGCTTGCGCGAGCCGCGTAGCGAGATCCGCCGAAGGCTGCGACTGGCGTGAAGTCGTGGTTGTCGGCGCGGCTGGCGCAGTCGCTGCCTGGTGCCGCTGTTCTGCGAAGCACTCCGACAGCAACGGCATCGGTGCATTGCCAGCTCGCTCGCGGAATCGCTGCCAGTCGATCGGCAGCACGATGCGCTGAGCGGCATCGTCTTCGATCGCTTGCCACAGCGCTTCGATGCCTCGCGTGATGGACATGAACCCCAGTCCACGCGCCGCGAGTGAGCGAGCAGCGTCTACCGCCTGCGCCATGCCGAGTTGGTCCCACGCGCCCCAGTCGATGCTGGTCGCGGGCATTCCCATGCGGCGGCGGAACACCGCAAGCGAGTCGAGGAACACGTTGGCCGCTGCGTACGTGCCTTGGCCCGGAATGCCGAGGAGACCGGCGGCAGCCGAAAACAGCACGAAGAAGTCCAGTGAATCCTGCTGTGTGAGCTGATGCAGGCTCCAGGCACCGCGTACCTTCGGCGCGAGCACCTGCTCGCAGCGCGCCCATGTCTGTTGAGCGATGACGCCGTCGTCCAGCACGCCCGCAGCGTGCACGATGCCGCGGATCGGCGGCATCTCCTTGCGCAGATCACTGAGCACTGTCGCGAGCGCATCGTGGTCGGCGACATCTGCAGCAACCACGCGAACGTCGCCCGCTTGCTGCTGAAGCTGCGCGATCACGGCTGCGGCCGCGTCCGCCGGCGCGCGGCGTCCGATCAGCGCAATGTGACGCGCGCCACGACCCACGAGCGATCGGGCCACTTCGAGACCGAGCGCGCCCAATCCACCTGTCACGACATACGTCGCGTCGGAGCGCACGACGTCCCGTGTGCGAGCCGCCGTTACCGTCGTCACGATCTTGCCGGTGTGACGCGCGCGAGCCATGTGCTGGAAGGCTTCGGTGGCGCGCTCCATCGCGAACGAGGTCACGGGCGGCGGTGCGTACACGCCCTGCTCCAGACGCTCGACGATTCGCGTGAGCATCTCGTGGATCAGGGCCGGCTGCTGCGGCGAAACTTCGCCGAGATCCACGACTACGTAACGCGCGCGGGGCTGCAACCGCTTGGCTTGCTCGACCGTCAGAATGCCGCGCTTGCCCAGCTCGATGAAGCAGCCCTCCGCAGCGAGTGCGGCGAAGCTACGCTCGATGAACTCGTCGGCCAGCGAATTCAGAACGACATCGACGCCACGACCGCCCGTTGCGCGCAGGATCTGGTCGGCAAACTCCGTCGAGCGCGAATCGTAGGTGTGGTGCACACCGATCGAGGACAGGAATGCGCGCTTCGCCGCGCTGCCTGCGGTGGCGAATACCTCAGCGCCCGCATGCAGCGCCACCTGAATCGCCGCGTTGCCGACTCCACCGGCGCCTGCATGAATGAGCACACGCT
>DASZSS010000474.1:0-2335 GCA_035548535.1 Steroidobacteraceae bacterium | reverse complement strand
GCTATGCCGTGAACGCGTCCCGCAAACGATGCAAGGCTCTCTATCTGTCTAGGGGTCGAGCTTGTGGTAACTGCGTCACACGTCCGTATAAATTTGTGACGAAGTCTTGCGTGCGTGACGCGCACGCAACGTCGCTCTCGCGGCCCACTCGCGGCGCGAGGGCGCGAAATTTCTCGCGGAGACAAGACGAGCGTTCGTTGTCAAGCACAACGTTCGCACTTCGAGGACGCGCGCCATGCGCGTACGGCACCGCGCGCGTCGCACGCGCGCTCGCTTCGATCCGCATCGAAGCGTTGCGCCGCCTTGCGAACTATGCTGCTGCCATGACTCTAGAGATCGCAAACGTGGCGCAGCTCGTCGGCGACCCGGCGCGCGCGGCGATGCTCGCGTCGCTGATGGATGGCCGTTCGCTAACCGCACTCGAGCTCGCCTGCTCGGCGGGCGTCACCCCGCAAACCGCGAGCTTTCACCTGCAGAAGATGACTCGCGGCGAGTTGCTGGCCGCGCTCAAGCAAGGGCGCCATCGCTATTACCGGCTCGCAACGCCGCTCGTCGCGCACATGCTCGAAGGCATCATGGCCGTCGCCGCCGCGTCGCGCCGGCCCGTGCCGGCGCCGCGCATCGACCCGGCCATGCGGCGAGCCCGCACGTGCTACGACCATCTTGCCGGCATGCTCGGCGTCGCGCTCGCCGATGCGCTGGCTTCCCGGCGCTACGTGCTGCTCGATGACGAGGGTGGCGAAGTCACGAGCGCGGGCTTCGAGTTCTTCGCCACGCACGGCATCGACGTGGGCACGCCGCAAGCGACGAGCCGCATCTTCTGCCGGCCGTGCCTGGACTGGAGCGAGCGCCGCCCGCATCTCGCCGGGCGCGTCGGCGCTGCGCTCGCGCGGCATCTGTTCGCGCGGGGGTGGCTGCGCCGGCAGCGCGACTCACGGGCCGTGGACATCACGCGGGCCGGCGCGCTGGGCCTGCATCGGATGCTGGACATCCGCTTGCACGATCCGGCTGCGATCCGACACGGCTGATCGCATTCGCCGCGGGAACCCTCGCGTGCGCCATTAATATGTATGGCGTGGGGGCTGGGCGCGTAATCAAGTGGACGCTCATCGGGGTCGCAGCCATCGTGCTGCTGCTCGGCGGCCTCGTCGTCGCGCTCTTCCGCACTTTTTATCCGAGCCCGCCGCAGGCGGACTTTCCGCCCCCGGTGGACGCCGCGACGGCGCAGCGCCAGGACTTCGAGTACTTCGCGCACTACTTCGATCTGAATCGCACCTATTCAGCGGCGGCGCGCGCTCGAGCGCAGCGGATGCTCGCGCAGTACGAAGCGCGCTCGGGCACGTTCTCGTCCGCGCAGTTCGAACTGGCGATCGCGAGCATGACTGCGCTTGCGGACAACGGGCACTCGCGCGTGCACCCGGGCGGGCTGCCACGGCGGCATAACCGCCTGCCCTGCCGGGTCTATCGGTTCGCGGATGGCTACTATTTCATCCGTGCTCGCCCGGCCTGCGTCGAGCTCCTCGGCGCGAAGCTGCTGGCCCTGGACGGCCATGCGACCGATGACGTCGTGAACGAGATGTTCAGGTACTTCGGCGGGCCGCGGAATCACTACGAGCAGTTCGCCGCGCCGTTCTTTCTCGAATCGCCCGAGCTGCTGAATGCCGCTGGCCTCGCAACCACCGCGGATCGCCTGACGCTACACGTTCGCGGGCGCGATGGCGCCGAACGCGACGTCGAAATCGTCGCCGACCCTCCGAGCCCGGACGCCCCGGGCGTATCGGGCGTGGAATTCCTCTCGCCGGAACGCTTCGAGTCCGAACCGGAAGGCTGGCAGGCTCTCCTTCCGCAGGACGCGGCATTGCCGGTGTTCCTGCGTGAATTCAGCGTGCCGTTTCGCGCCGAGTACTGGCCGGCGGATGGGACCTACTTCGCGCAGTTCCGCAGTAACGAGGACGCGGACGGCTATCCCATCGCAAAGTTCGTCGAGCGCATCGAGCGCGAGGTGCGCGAGCACGCGCCGCGCTTCGTCGTGCTCGATCTGCGCTTCGACCAGGGCGGCAACTTCACGACGACGGCATCGCTCATGAAGCGTCTGCCGCGGCTCGTGGATTCCATTCAGCACGTCTATGTCCTGACGAGCGCCTGGACCTTCTCCGCCGGCAATGTGAGCCTCGCGCTGGTGCGCGACCGCGGCGGCAACAAGGTCACCGTGATCGGTGAGCCGGTCGGCGATCGCGTGCGCACCTGGGCCGAGGGCGGCACCATGCAGCTGCCGAACTCGAAGCTGCGCATCGGCTTTGCGACAGGACTGCACGACTACTCACGCTCGTGCTGG
>DASZSS010000473.1:0-11930 GCA_035548535.1 Steroidobacteraceae bacterium | reverse complement strand
CCTCGAGCTCACCGGCGACGCGCGTACGGTGGATGCCGATACGCACGTACGACCCACGTCCGTCGAAATCCTGGCGCGCCTCCGGCCGGCGTTCGGAGGTGTCCAGACGGGCGGCAACAGCTCCGGCATCGTGGATGGCGCGGCCGCTGCGCTCGTCGGCTCCGGTGAATACGTAAAGCGACACGGGCTCGCGCCGCTCGCGCGCATCGTTGCCTGCGTCGCGGTTGGCGTGCCTGCGGACGTGATGGGCATCGGACCGATCGTGGCGATTCGTGAGCTGCTCGCCGCCACGAAGCTCGACCTCGCGGCGATCGATCGCATCGAGATCAACGAAGCCTTCGGCGCGCAGGTGCTCGCGTGCGCGCGCGAGCTCGGCCTCGATCAGGCGAAGCTGAACGTGAACGGCGGCGCCATCGCGCTCGGCCATCCGCTCGGCGCGACGGGTGTGCGGCTGGTCGTGACGCTCGCGCGCGAGCTGCAGCGGTCGGGGCTGCGCTATGGCATTGCCTCCGCGTGCATCGGGGGCGGGCAGGGCATCGCTATGCTCATCGAGCGGGCGTAACGCATGCTCACCATGACGCGCGCCGTACGCATCGAATGGGGCGATTGCGATCCGGCCGGCATCCGCGCGCTGTCCCTGCCGGCGGACTTCTTCGAGCGCTTTCGCCGTGCGTGAGCCGCGCCGCAATTCGGGAGGAGCCGGCCGCAATTCGGGCGGCGCCAAGGGCGAGGCGCGCACCCCCACGCCGAGCCGCCGCGCCTCGAGCCGCCGGCGCCGTGCGCGCGCCGGTACCGACGCGGCATTCGCGGCGGTACGGCCGGCGGACACGGGTCGGCAGGTGGACATGGGCAAGATGCATGGCTACCTCGGCTATCTCCTGCGCCGGGCGCAGATGCTCGCGTACGCGGACTTCATCGCCGAGCTCGCCGACTTGAACCTGAGCCCCGGGCAGTTCGGGGTGTTGACGGTGATCGCGACCAACCCGGGGCTGCGCCAGTCGGAGGTGAGTGCGGCGCTCGGCATTCAGAAGACGAACTTCGTCGCGGTGCTGAACGAGTTCGAGCGGCGCGGCCTCGCCGAGCGCCGCGCCGCCGGCGACCGGCGCTCCTACGCGCTGTATCTCACGGCCGCGGGCAAGGCATTGCTGCGGCGGGCACGCGCGGCGCAGGCCCGCCACGAGGCGCGACTGGTCGAGCCGCTCGGGCCCGGCGGGCGCGCCCAGCTCATCAGCCTGCTCGCGAAACTCACGCGCGTCGGCTGAGCATGCCTGTTCCGGCCGTGGCCGTGCCGTGCGGTGGACGGGCAAGGGGCGCCGGGGAGGTGCTAACCTCCGCCGGTTTTGACGTCACTTGATGGTACGAGGGGGCAGACACCTGTGAACACCGATCCGCGCGCAACACTGTCCAGCGCTCCGATGAGCGTGCTGCAGATCATCGCGGTGGCCATCACCATCGGATTGAACGGGCTCGATGGCTTCGACGTACTCGCGATCAGCTTCGCCTCCCCGGGCATCGCCGCCGAGTGGGGCATCAACCCGGCCCAGCTTGGCTTCGTGCTGTCGATGGAGCTCATCGGCATGGCGGTCGGGTCGCTCCTGCTCGGGCCGCTCGCCGACAAGATCGGGCGCCGGCCCCTGATGCTCGGCTGCCTCGTGCTCATGGCGTGCGGCATGTTCATGGCGACCACCGTCAAGGGCATGTACGACCTGTCGTTCTGGCGCATCCTGACCGGCCTCGGCATCGGCGGCCTCCTCGCCGCGATCAACGCCGTGGCGGCGGAATTCTCGAACCTGAAACGGCGGCACCTTTCGGTCTCGATCATGGCGATCGGCTATCCGATTGGCGCGGTGCTCGGCGGTCTCGTCGTGAAGGAGCTGCTGAAGGATCACACGTGGCGCTCGGTATTCGTGTTCGGCGGCCTCTGCACCACGATTTTCATTCCGCTCGTGCTGGCGTTCGTGCCGGAGTCGGTGCACTGGCTGACGCGCAAGCAACCCGCGGGCGCGCTCGAGAAGATCAACCGGATTCTCACGCGCATGAAGCACCCGACGGTCACCGGGCTGCCCGCCATCGCGCCCGAAGTGCGCAAGCGCTCCGCGTCGGACCTGTTCGCGCCCGGGCTCATCATGACGACGATCCTCGCCGCGGTCGGGTACTTCTTCCACGTGACGACGTTCTACTTCGTGCTGAAGTGGGTGCCGAAGATCGTCGTCAACATGGGCTTTGCGCCGTCCTCCGCGGCGGGAGTGCTCGTGTGGGCGAACGTGGGTGGCGCGCTCGGCGGCGCCGTGCTCGGCCTGCTCACGCTGCGCTTCAACGTGAAGGCGCTGACCATCGGGGCGATGGTGCTGTCGACCGTTGCCGTCATCATCTTCGGGCGGTCGCCGCCGAATCTCGACACGCTCGCGCTGCTCTGCGCGTTCTCCGGCTTCTTCACCAACGGTGCGATCGTCGGCATGTACGCGATCTTCGCGCAGGCGTTTCCGACTCACGTCCGCGCCGGCGGCACCGGCTTCGGGATCGGTGTGGGTCGCGGCGGTTCGGTGCTGGCGCCGATCATCGCGGGCCTCCTGTTCAACGCCGGCCAGCCGGTGGCGAACGTGGCGATGTTCATGGCGTTCGGGTCGCTGTGCGCGGCAATCATCGTCAGCCTGTTGAAGCTGCGTCCGGACGACACGCAAGCGGAGACGGAAGGCGAGGGCTCGCCTTCGCTGCGCGGCGCGTCCGCGGCGTCCTAGTCTAGATGCTGATGGCCTAGATACTCATGGGCGCCAGCGTCGCGTTGGCGCCCGATCCGCTCCTCACGATCGCCTCGTGCATCAGGGCGCGAGGCATGATGTGCGCGGCATAGAACGCGGCGGTGGCCGCGTCCTCGTTCGCATACAAGCACCATTGCCAGCCGCCGATCACGACGCCCAGCCACTGCAAGAAATGGTGCGCGACCGCGCCCACGAGATCGGGATCCCTCTGTGATTCGCGCGCCAGGTCGGCGGCGGTCTCACGAATGCGTGAGCAATGTGTCATCACCTGTGCGCGCAGCGTGCTCGTGTCAGGCAGCGCCGCGGCGTCGCGCGCGATGTCGTCGAGCAGTGCGTTCAGGCACACGCCGCCATCGCGGATGATCTTGCGGGCGAGCAAGTCCTGCGCCTGGATGTAGTTGGTGCCCTCGAAGATGGGGCCGATGCGAGCATCCCGGTAGATCTGTGAGATTTCGGCGTCGTCGATGTAGCCGGCGCCGCCGTGGATCTGCACGCCGAGCGAGGCGACTTCGACCGCGAGATCGGAAACCCATGCCTTGACGATCGGCGTGAGCAGGCTGGCTCGCACGTGAGCCGCGTGCCCCGAGCCCTCACCGGCGGAAGAGGACGCCTCGCCACCCGCTTCAGAATGAGCGGCGACATCGAGAGTCGCCGCGGTCGTGTAGACGAGCCCGCGCGCGGCCTGCACCAGCGCGCGCATCTGCATCAGCATGCGTCGCACGTCTGCGTGCTCCACGATGGTGCGATTCGGCCCGGCCGCCGTGCGCCCCTGCCGCCGCTCGTGCGCGTGCGCGCGCGCGAGCTGCAGCGCCCGCTCGGCAACGCCGAGTGAATGAATGCCGACGCCGAGCCGCATCGTGTTCATCATCGTGAACATGCACGCGAGCCCTTCGTTCAGCGCGCCGACGAGCCAGCCGCGCGCCCCGTCGCGCTCGCCGAGCGCCATCGCGCACGTCGGGCTCGCCCGAATGCCCATCTTGTGCTCGAGGGAAATCGCGCGGATGTCGTTGTCCGCGAGCGCGCCGCCGGCCCCGGGGGCGCGCTTCGGCACGAGGAACAGCGAGATGCCTTTCAATCCTTCGGGTGCATGCGGCGTGCGCGCAAGCACGAGGTGGACGATGTTGTCCGTGAAGTCGTGGTCGCCCCACGAGATGTAGATCTTGCGGCCGAACAGGCGCCAGCTCCCGTCGCCGGATGGATCCGGCTCGGCCCGCGTGCGCAGCGTCGAGAGGTCCGATCCCGCTTGCGGCTCCGTCAAGGCCATCGACGCGGTCCATTCGCCGCTGACGAGCGGCGGCAAATACCGCTCGCGCAGCGCCGGCGGCGCGTGACGGCGCAGGGCCTCGATCGCGCCCACCGCCACTTCCGCGCACATCGCGAACGCCAGATTGGCACCTGCCCACATCTCACCGGTTGCCGCAGCCACCAGCGTCGGCAAACCCATCCCGCCGTCCTCGACCGGCGCGCTAAGCGAAACCCAACCGTCGGCACGAAACCGGTGGTAGGCATCCGCGAATCCGGGGGGCGTCACGACTCCTTCCGCAGTACATCGGGATGGTGTGCGGTCGCCGACGGGATTGAGCGGCGAGAGCACCTCGCGCGCGAATCGCGCGGCGCTCGCGAGCACGGAGTCGGTCACATCACCCAAGCACTCCCGCACGGAGGCGATGCGCTCCAGCCCGGTCGTGCGATTGGCATGGTCGATAGCAAAGCGGATTTGGTTCAGCGGTGCGTCGTACGGTGTAGCCATGGCGCAAGCATACGGTCGAATGCGGTACGAAGTGTCACGCTTTCGGGACACATTCGTGTCGGAATCGCTGCTCCGGCAGCGCTCGCGCGCATTCGAGGTGTCATCGCTACCGCCTCGTGCCGTATAAGGACGCTTCCATGCGCCGTCCCGGCGCGGGACGCGTTGTCCGGACGCGGTGAGAGTGACAACATCGCTGACCCCGCGATGTTGTGTTCACGTTCTCCCGCGGCCGCACCCACTGATTCGTATTCGAGAGACATCGGTAATCGAGAGACATCGAGAGAGAAGAAGGCACACCCATGAAAACTCAAGCAGCCATCGCCTGGAAGGCCGGGGAACCGCTCGAAGTCGTGACGGTCGACCTCGACGGCCCGAAGGCCGGCGAAGTGCTCGTCGAGCTGAAGGCGACCGGCATTTGCCACACCGACGAATTCACGCGCTCGGGCGCGGATCCCGAGGGCATCTTCCCCTGCATCTTCGGTCACGAGGGCGCCGGCGTCGTGGTCGACGTGGGCCCGGGCGTCACTTCGGTGAAGAAGGGCGATCACGTCATTCCGCTCTACACGCCCGAGTGTCGCCAGTGCAAATCCTGTCTGTCGCGCAAGACGAATCTCTGCACGGCGATCCGCGCGACGCAAGGCAAGGGCCTGATGCCCGACGGCACCTCCCGCTTCTCGTTCGAAGGCAAGCCCGTCTATCACTACATGGGCTGCTCGACGTTCTCGAACTACACCGTGCTGCCCGAGATCGCCGTCGCGAAGATTCGTGAGGACGCGCCGTTCGACAAGGTCTGCTACATCGGCTGCGGCGTCACGACGGGCGTGGGCGCGGTGATCAACACCGCGAAAGTCGAGCCGGGCGCGAACGTCGTCGTGTTCGGCCTCGGCGGCATCGGCCTGAACGTGATCCAGGGCGCGCGCCTCGTCGGCGCGAACAAGATCATCGGCGTCGACATCAATCCGCGCCGCAAGGCGCTCGCCGAGAAATTCGGCATGACGCATTTCATCAATCCCAAGGAAGTCGGCGGCGACCTGGTCGCGGAGATCGTGAAGGTCACCGACGGCGGCGCCGATTACAGCTTCGAGTGCGTGGGCAACGTGGACCTCATGCGGCAGGCGCTCGAATGCTGCCATCGCGGCTGGGGGGTGTCGGTGATCATCGGCGTCGCGGGCGCCGGGCAGGAGATCAAGACGCGTCCGTTCCAGCTCGTGACGGGGCGCGTCTGGAAGGGCACGGCGTTCGGCGGCGCGCGCGGTCGCACCGACGTGCCGAAGATCGTCGACTGGTACATGGAGGGCAAGATCAACATCGACGATCTCATCACGCACAAGCTGCCGCTCGCGAAGATCAACGACGCGTTCGATCTCATGCACAAAGGTGAGTCGATCCGCTCGGTCGTCACCTACTGAGTCTTGAAACAAGAGGGGATTGGGTATGGCTATCTCGCTTCATCCGTCGATCGACAATGGCGTCAAGTTCGGGACGGACTTCGCCGGCGGCACGCTCATCTGCAAGTGCGCCAGCAATCAGGTCAACGTGGCCCTGAAGGGCGACGTCGCGTTCAATCACGCCTGCGGCTGCACCAAATGCTGGAAGCCGCAAGGCGCCATGTTCTCGGTGGTCGCGGTCATCTCGCGCGACAACCTCAAGGTCACCGCGAACGAGAACAAGCTGAAGATCGTCGATCCATCCGCGGTCATCCAGCGGTACGCGTGCACCGGTTGCGGCGTGCACATGTACGGTCGCATCGAGAAGAAGGATCATCCCTTCTACGGCCTCGACTTCGTGCACGTCGAGCTCGCGAAGGAGAAGGGCTGGTCGCCGCCGCAGTTCGCGGCGTTCGTCTCCTCGGTGATCGAAGGGGGCGGCGCGCGCCCGGATGAGATGCCAGCCGTTCGTGCGCGGCTGCGCGAGATCGGGCTCGAGCCCTACGATGCGCTCTCCCCGCAACTCATGGACCTCATCGCCACGCACACGGCGAAAGCAAAGGGTACGTTGAAGGCATGAGCGATCCGGTTCCTTTCGAGACGGTGAGCAAGCACCGGTGCTTCGGCGGCACCGTCGGCTTCTACAAGCACGAATCGGCGGTGAACCGCTGCACGATGAAGTTTGCGGTGTTCACTCCGCCGCAAGCGGAACGCGGCAAAGTACCGGTGCTGTATTACCTCGCGGGGCTCACGTGTACGGAAGAGACGTTCCAGATCAAGGCCGGGGCTCAGCGGTGCGCCGCTGAGCTCGGCCTCATGCTCGTCTCGATGGACACGAGCCCGCGTGGAGTGCCGCTTCCCGGTGACAGTGACGCGTACGACTTCGGTGTCGGCGCCGGCTTCTACCTCGACGCCACGCAGGAGCCGTGGTCGAAGCACTACCGGATGTATTCGTACGTGACGCAGGAGCTGCCCGCGATCATCGACGCGCACTTCCCGGTGGACACCGGGCGTGTCGGGATTTTCGGGCACTCGATGGGCGGGCACGGCGCGCTGACCATCGGCCTGAAGAATCCCGGCGGGCGCTACCGGTCGATCTCCGCGTTCGCGCCGATCTCGGCGCCCAAGCAGGTGCCGTGGGGCCAGAAGGCGTTCACGAATTATCTCGGGCCCGATCAGCAGAAGTGGGACGAGTACGACGCGACCGTGCTGCTGTCGAAAGTGAAAGACGCGTCGCGGCGCCCGCCGATCCTCGTCGATCAGGGCCTAGCGGATCAGTTCCTCGAGCAGCAGTTGCATCCGCATCTGCTGGAGGCGGCCGCTCGCGATGTGGGCTATCCGCTCACCTTACGGCGGCAGCCCGGGTACGACCACGGGTACTACTTCATCTCGAGCTTCATGGACGATCACCTGCGCCATCACGCGCGCATCCTGAACAGCTAGGGCTCGCGGGCCACCTCGAGGATCAGCTCGCGGATCCAGGCGTGGCCTGGATCCGGCTCGTTGCGCTTGTGCCAGACGAGGACCTCGCGCGTTTCGGGCATGCGTACCGGCACGGGGTACATTTTCAGGTGAGCGAAGGTGCCGAGCGTGCTCGCGACGCGCTTTGGCACGGTCGAGATCATCTCCGTGCCCTGGATCAGGAACGGAATCTCCACGAGGCTCTGCGCCGTCGCCCGCACGTTGATGTCGGTCGAGTTGAACATGCGCCGCGTGAATTCCTCGAGCGGCACGCTGTGGCTGTTCGGCCAGCCGACGAGCTGCGGCAGGGTATGGAACTGCTCTTCCGTCAGCTCCTCCAGCACCTGCGGATGGTCCGGGCACGCGACGACGACCCACTCGACCGGCCGCACGTCCACCACGCGCATCGTGTCGGGAAACTGCCGTGCCCCGAAGACCGACAGCATGTTCATTCCGATGTAGAGATCGGCGTCGCCGTATTCGAGCCGCGACAGCGTCGTCTCGGAGAATTGCTCGATGTGGCACTGAACGCCGGGCGCTTCCCGCACCACTCGGCGGAGCGCGACCGGCATCACCCGCAAGTGCGCGTCCGCGGAGCAGATCACGGTGAAGCTGCGTTGGACCTTGGCGGGGTCGAACGTCGGCTGCGTACCGAGCGTGATCTGAATGCGCAGCAAAGCCTCCCGCACCGGCTCGACCAGCGACAACCCTTTCGGGGTCAGCTCCATGTCGCGGCCGACGCGCACGAGCAGCGGGTCGTTGAAGTATTCCCGCAGCTTCTGCAGGGCGGCGCTCATGGCCGGCTGGGACACGAACACGCGTTCCGCGGCGCGCGTCACGTTTTTCTCGTGGATCAGCGCGTCGAGCGCGATCAGCAGGTTCAGATCGAAGCGGTTGAGCTGCATTTTGGGGCGCAAGTGTAGCGGTGACGGAGCGGGGTGTCCCTTCCCTGGGACGGCGCTCCGCCGGACAAATTGCCTTCGGGAACCGACAGTTCCGACGTATAGTCCAGGCGAATAGCTTGAATACGGAAAACTGATTGCACCCTGACGGGCCGCGCCCTAACGTTCCCGACCCAAATGCAACAGCCCCTTGCCCCAGCACAGCGGGAAGCCGTACTCCGCGTCGTAGCGGCCAACCGATCGCGTCCCGGCGCACTCATCGAAATCCTCCACGGCGTTCAGGCGGAGCTCGGGTTCATTCCCGCGGCGGCCGTGCCCGTGCTCGCCGCGGAGCTGAACCTCTCGCGCGCCGAAGTCCACGGCGTCGTCACGTTCTATCACTACTTCCGCCATGCGGCCCCGGGCCGGCAGATCGTGCGGGTGTGCCAGGCCGAGTCCTGTCAGGCGATGGGCGCCGAGGCGCTCACCGCGCACATCAAGAAGCGGCTCGGCATCGATTTCCACGAGACCACCGCCGACGGCGAATTCACGCTCGAGCCGGTCTACTGTCTCGGCAACTGCGCGTGCTCGCCGGCGGTCATGAAAGACGAGGAGATCTGCGGGCGCGTGACGCCCGAGCGGTTCGATGAGCTCCTCGCGCAGTGGCGGCCCAAGTCATGAGTATCGACATCTACGTTCCCCGCGATTCCGGCGCGCTGTCGCTCGGCGCGGAAGCCACGGCGCAGGCCATCGCCAAGGAAGCGAAGGCGCGCGGCCTCGATGTGCGCGTCATCCGCAACGGCTCGCGCGGCATGTACTGGCTCGAGCCGCTGGTCGAGGTCGTCACCGCGGGCGGCCGCGTCGCGTACGGTCCCGTGCAGGCGAGCGATGTCCCCGGCCTCTTCGATGCCGGCTTTCACACCGGCGGCAAGCATCCTCTCGGTCACGGCGTCACGAGCGAGCTGCCGTTCCTGAAGAGCCAGCAGCGTCTGACCTTCGAGCGCGTCGGCGTCACCGATCCGGTGAGCGTGGCCGATTACGTCGCGCACGGCGGTTATCAGGGCCTGAAGCAGTCGCTCAAGATGTCGCAGGCCGAGGTCGTGCAGGCGGTCTCCGATTCGGGTCTGCGCGGCCGTGGCGGCGCGGCGTTTCCGACCGGCATCAAATGGAAGACGGTGCTCGATCAGAAGGCCCCGCAGAAATACGTCACCTGCAATGCGGACGAGGGCGACTCGGGTACGTTCGCGGACCGCATGCTGATGGAAGGCGATCCGCTCATGCTCATCGAGGGCATGACCATCGCGGGCCTGGCCGTCGGCGCGACGCAGGGCTACATCTATCTGCGCTGCGAATATCCGCACGCCTACAAGGTGCTGAACGAGGCCATCGCGGCCGCGTATCAGGCGCGCTATCTCGGCGCGGACGTGATGGGCAGCGGCCGCCGCTTCGACCTCGAAGTGCGGCTCGGCGCGGGCGCCTACATCTGCGGCGAAGAGACCTCGATGCTCGAGAGCCTCGAGGGTAAGCGCGGCGAGGTGCGCGTGCGTCCGCCGCTGCCGGCGATCAAGGGCCTCTTCGGCCAGCCCACCATCGTGAACAACGTGATCACGCTCGCGAGCGTGCCGGTGATTCTCGCGAAGGGTGCGGCGTTCTATCGCGACTTCGGCAGCGGCAAATCGCGCGGGACGCTGCCGATTCAGCTCGCGGGAAACATCAAGCGGGGAGGCCTGGTCGAACGGGCATTTGGCCTCACGCTCAAAGAGCTGCTGTACGACTACGGCGGGGGCTCGGCGACGGGCCGGCCGCTGCGGGCGGTGCAGGTCGGCGGACCGCTCGGGGCATACATCCCGGCGAGCCAGTTCGACGTGGCGGTGGACTACGAAGCCCTCTCCGCCATCGGCGCGTTGCTCGGTCACGGCGGTATCGTGGCCTTCGACGACACCGTCGACATGGCCAAGATGGCCCGCTACGCGATGGAGTTCTGCGCGGTGGAGTCGTGCGGGAAGTGCACGCCGTGCCGCATCGGCTCGACACGCGGCGTCGAGGTCGTGGATCGGATCATCCAGGGCATCGATACGGAACGGAACGTGCGCCTGCTCGAAGACCTGTGCGAGACCATGCTGCAAGGCTCGCTTTGCGGTCTGGGCGGCATGACGCCGTTCCCCGTCACGAGCGCGCTCAAGCATTTTTCGGAAGATTTCCGGAACCGCGCCCGCGGTCTCGGCCAGGACGAGCGGAGGGTATAGTTGTCATGCGACAAGTGAATCCTCGGCACGTCCGCGGCCACTGAGCCCGCCGCCCGGATCCAGCGGAGACGCCCATGTTTGCGATCGATTACAGAGATCTCGGAACCCCCGCCGTCGAGACCGACGGCAAGACCGCGCAGGTCACGGTGGAGATCGACGGCATCCCGGTCACCGTGCCCGAGGGCACGTCCGTCATGCGCGCGGCCGCGCTCGTCGGGACCAACGTGCCCAAGCTCTGCGCAACGGACACGCTGAAGGCATTCGGCTCGTGCCGCCTCTGCCTCGTCGAGATCGAGGGTCGTAAAGGCTATCCGGCCTCGTGCACGACCACCGTCGCGCCGGGCATGAAGATCCGGACGCAGTCGGAGAAGCTCACCGCGCTTCGCCGCGGCGTGCTCGACCTCTACATCTCGGACCATCCGCTCGAGTGCGAGACCTGCCCCGCCGACAATCACTGCGAATTGCAGACGATGGCAGCCGAGGTCGGCATCAAGGAGACCTCGTACGCCAAGGGCAAGACACACTGGCCGCAGCACGCGGACGACATCCGGCACGACACGAGCAATCCGTACTTCGGGTTCAATCCGGAGCTCTGCATCGTGTGCTCGCGCTGCGTGCGCGCGTGCGACGAGGTGCAGGGCACCTTCGCGCTGACGATCGACGGGCGCGGCTTCGATTCGAAGGTGGCGGCCAGCCAGAACGAGCCGTTCATGGATTCCGAGTGCGTCTCCTGCGGCGCCTGTGTCGAGTCGTGCCCGACGGGCGCGCTCATCGAGAAGGCCGTCGCCGTGATGGGCCAGCCGGAGAAGGTCACGACCACCACGTGCGGCTACTGCGGCGTCGGCTGCAGCTTCAAGGCGGAATCGAAGGGCGATGGGGCGACGGCGGAAATCATCCGCATGACGCCGAACCGCCAGGGCCACGCGAACAAGGGCCACGCGTGCATCAAGGGGCGCTTCGCCTACGGCTACACGACGCACTCCGATCGTGTGACGAAGCCCATGATACGCAAGAAGATCACCGATCCGTGGCAGGAGGTCACGTGGGACGAGGCGATCAACTACGCCGCGAGCGAGTTCAAGCGCATTCAGGCGAAGTACGGCAAGTACTCGATCGGCGGCATCACCTCTTCGCGTTGCACGAACGAAGAGACGTTCCTCGTGCAGAAGCTGATTCGCGCGGCGTTCGGCAACAACAATGTCGACACGTGCGCGCGCGTGTGCCATTCGCCGACGGGCTTTGGTTTGAAGAACACGATCGGCGAGTCGGCGGGCACGCAGGAATTCCAGTCCGTCATGAAGTCGGACGTGATCATGATCATCGGCGCGAATCCGACCGAGGCGCACCCGGTGTTCGGCTCGCAGATCAAGCGCCGCCTGCGCCAGGGTGCGAAGCTCATCGTGGTC
>DASZSS010000472.1:0-11180 GCA_035548535.1 Steroidobacteraceae bacterium | reverse complement strand
AGGCGAACGCGGTTCGCAATCTCGAAGCCGAGGCGCCGGGCTGGGACTTCGATACGAAGCGTCAGGCCGCCGCAGCGGCGTGGCGCGAGGCGCTTTCCGTGCTCGACATCGAGGCCAGCGAAGCGGTGCGCCGGATGCTCTACACCTCGCTTTATCACGCGTTCATGGCGCCGAGTCTCTTCATGGACGTCGACGGCTCGTATCGCGGCCCGGACCACGAAGTCCATCGCGCCGAGGGCTTCGCGTTCCATTCCACGTTTTCGCTGTGGGACACGTATCGCGCGCTGCATCCGCTCCTCACGCTGCTGCGGCCTGCTTCGGACAACACCGACTTCGTGCGCTCGCTGTTGTCGTCCTGGAAATACAGCCCGGATGGGCTGCTGCCCGTATGGCAATTCCACGGACAGGAGACGTGGACGATGATCGGCTATCACGCCGTCCCGGTGATTGCCGACGCATACCTCAAAGGCATCCGCGACTACTCCGCCGCGGAAGCGCTCGAGGCGATGGTCGCGAGCGCGACGAGTCCGCGCTACGCCGGGCTCGATCAGTACATGAAGCTCGGCTGGGTCGCATCGGACCGCGAGCGCGAAGGCGCATCCAAGACGCTCGAGTATGCTTACGACGACTGGACGATCGCGCGCACGGCCGCTGCGCTGGGCCGTCACGACATCGAGAAGACGTTCGCCGAACGCGCCGGATACTGGCGCAATGTGTTCGATCGCAAGACCGGCTTCATCCGCGCGCGCAAAGCGGACGGCACGTTTCGCGAGCCGTTCGATCCCGCCGCGGCCGGCTACTACGGCGACTACACCGAAGGCAACGCGTGGCAATACACGTGGTACGTCCCGCAAGACACCGCGGGCCTGATTCGCGCGATGGGCGGTGAGCGCAAGTTCGTCGCCAAGCTCGACGCCCTCTTCGACGCGAAGGTCGATCCCAAGGCGTTCGCGCACGTCGAGGACATCTCGGGGCTGATCGGCTACTACGCGCACGGGAATGAGCCAAGCCATCACATCGCCTATCTCTACGTCTACGCCGGCCAGCCGTGGCGCACGCAGGAGCGGCTGGCGCAGATCGTCGAATCGCAGTATCAGCCGGTGCCCGACGGGCTGTCGGGCAATGACGATCTCGGGCAGATG
This sequence comes from Steroidobacteraceae bacterium, assembly GCA_035548535.1. Lineage (GTDB taxonomy): Bacteria > Pseudomonadota > Gammaproteobacteria > Steroidobacterales > Steroidobacteraceae > JADGHX01. Next base: position 10,038 of record DASZSS010000472.1, on the reverse strand, counting down.
TCCGCGTGGCTGCTGTTCACCGCGCTCGGCTTCTATCCGGTGACGCCGGCCTCCGGCGAGTACGTCATCGGGCGCCCGTTCGTGGAACGCGCGACGCTGCGCTTGCCGAACGGCAAGCACTTCGTCATCGTGGCCGCCAATCTCTCGGACCAGAACCGCTATGTGGGCAGCGTCGAGCTGAACGGCAAGCCGCTCGCGCGATCCTTCGTTCGCCACGAGGAGATCATGGCCGGCGGCGAGCTGCGCTTCACGATGCAGGCGGTACCCAACAAGAGCTGGGCGGTGAGCGCCTCGGCGCGGCCCTACTCGATGTCCGCGCGACACTGAGGCCGTCAGTGCTCATTCAATGGACACTGTAATATTCTGGGTAGGAATTGCCTCCGCGCACCCCTACGATTGCGCGGGATCACTACGGGCATCATGTTCCACCGGCAGGCAAATCACCTCTCGCGATGGCTTCTCGGCGTCGCGTGCTCCGCGGTCTCGGCCATCGCCCTCGGCGAAAGCGCATCCGGCGCGATCAGTGCCGCGCCCGAGCCTCGGCAAAGCCAGCTCCGGTATGACTACGACTACCCGACGATCGGCTACGGCCAGACTGCAACTCACAACCGCATCGCACGCCTGCAGCAACGGCTCGATCGCGGCGAAGTGACCCTGCGATACGAGAAGCCGCGCGGCTATCTCGACTCGCTGCTGCGAGCGCTGGACATCGATCCGAGCTCGCAGGCGCTCGTGTTCTCGAAGACCAGCCTGCAGGTCAACGCGATCAATGCCGCTACGCCGCGCGCGCTGTACTTCAACGAAGACACCTATGTCGCGTACGTGCAGGGAACTGGGCTCCTCGAGTTCAACACCTTCGATAGCGCGCTCGGCCCCGTGTTCTACACGATGATCAACGAGCCCAACCAGCGCCATTTCGAGCGCGAGAACTCGCGCTGCCTCGCCTGTCATGACACCTTTTCGATGCTCGGCGGCGGCGTGCCGCGCTTTCTCGTGATGTCCTCGTTCGTCGACGCCAACGGCCAGATGGTGACGAACGATACGTCCATCGAGACCACCGACGCGACGCCCATCGCGGAGCGCTGGGCCGGCTGGTACGTCACCGGCCGCAGCGGCAAGCAAGCGCACCTCGGCAACATCATCTTCAAGCCCGGCGACGTGCGGGAGAACCAGGTGGTGAATCTCCCCGCCATTCAGCGCACCAATCTCGATACGCTCGACGGCTTGCTCGACACGCGGCCCTACCCCAGCGACAAGAGCGACATCGTGGCGCTGCTGGTGTTCGAGCATCAGGTCAACGTGGAGAACCTGGTGACGCGCGCGAACTTCAAGTCGCGCACGCTGATGGCGCGCGAGCGCCAGGACGTCGCGACGCCGACGTGGGCGGAGCTGTCCCCAAAGATGCGGCGCATGCTCCGGCCGATGATGGATTCGATCGTGAATGCGCTCTTCTTCGTGAGCGCCGCGCCGCTTATGGATACCGTCACGAGCTCGTCGGGCTTCGACAAGTGGTTCCAGTCGCGCGGCCCGCGCGATGCGCGCGGCCGCTCGCTCCGTAAGCTCGATCTGAAGACGCGCCTCTTCACGTACCCGCTGAGTTACATGGTGTACTCGGAAGGATTCGAGGGCCTGCCGCCGAGCGCGCGCGACTACATCTATCATCGCGTGAGAGACGTGCTCACGGGCGCCGACACGAGCCCGGAGTTCGCACGCCTCGGCGCGGACGAGCGCAAGGCCGCTCTCGAGATCCTCACGGCGACGAAGCCGGAATTCGCGCGACTCGAGTCCGGGGCTTGAGGATCTGCGCGAGCCGATCCTCCGTGTCAGCCAGCGCGCGCCTCCGGCGCGCCTACCTCCGACGCGTCGATGCCGAGCCTGCGCACCGCGCTCAACACGGCGAGCACTGATGCGGTGACAATGTTCGCGTGCCGGCCGGCGCCGAAGCGACTGCCGGCCGTGCCCTCCCGGGCGGCCTCCACGATGGCGAGTGCGGATGCGTCCGCGCCATGCCCGAGCGACCGCTCCTCGTAGCTGTCGACGCGCAGGTCGATGCCGAGCGCGTTCACGGTGGCCGCGATCGGGCCGTTACCGATGCCGCGCAGCCGCCGACGTTGTCCGAAGAGCGTGACATCCAGCTCGATCCCCTGGCGCGCGCCGGACTCGAAGAGCGCATGGTCGTGGTAGACGATGGTCGCATCCGGCGCCGCGCTTCCGTGCGCGACGAAATAGGTCTTCTCGAACAACGCCCACAGCTCCGCCGCCGACATCTCAGTTTCGGACTGGTCGACGTGCCGTTGCACCAGCGCGCTGAAATCCACCTGCATCCGGCGCGGCATCACGACCCCGTAGTCGCGTTCGAGAAGGTAGGAGATCCCGCCCTTCCCGGACTGGCTGTTGATGCGGATGACGCTGTCGTAGGTGCGGCCGAGATCGGCCGGATCGATCGGCAGGTACGGCACGTCCCACGGCGCATCGGGTCGCTGTGCCGCCATGCCCTTCTTGATCGCATCCTGATGCGAGCCCGAGAAGGCCGTGAACACGAGGTCGCCCACGTAGGGGTGACGCGGGTGGATCGGCAGCTTCGTCGCGTCCTCGACGACGCGGGCGATCGCGTTGATGTCCGAGAAATCCAGGCCCGGGTCGATGCCTTGCGTGTAGAGATTGAGCGCCAGCGTCACGAGGTCCACGTTGCCGCAGCGCTCGCCGTTGCCGAAGAGACAGCCTTCGACGCGCTGGGCGCCGGCGAGCAGCGCGAGCTCCGCCGCGGCCACGCCGGTCCCGCGATCGTTGTGAGGGTGCACGGAGAGGGTCACGTGCTCGCGCTGGCTCAGGTGCGTGTGCATCCACTCGATCTGATCCGCGAACACGTTGGGCGTGGCGCATTCCACGGTCGTCGGCAGGTTGAGGATGATCGGCCGGCCCGGCGCCACGCGCCATGCGGCCATCGCCGTGTGGCACGCCTCGAGCGACACCTCGAGCTCCGTCAGCGAGAACGTTTCGGGTGAGTACTCGAGCAACCATTCGGTTTCGGGCTGCGCGTCGGTGAGCGACTTGATGAGGCTCACGTGCCGCTCGATGAGCCGCATGACTTCCGCGGTGGAGAGGCCGAACACGACGCGACGCCACGTCGGCGCCGTCGCGTTATAAACGTGCACGATCGCGCGACGCGCGCCGCGCAGGCTCTCGATGGTGCGCACGATCAGCTCTTCGCGTGCCGGGGTCAGCACCATCGGCGTGACGTGCTCCGGAATGAGGCTTTCTTCGATCAGCGCGCGGACCGTCGCGAAGTCCGTCTCGGAGGCGGACGGAAATCCCACCTCGATGTGCTCGAGGCCGACCGCGACGAGCGCCTGGAAGAAGCGCTTCTTGGTCTCGCGATTCATGGGCTCGAAGAGCGCCTGATTGCCGTCGCGCAGATCGGTGCTGCACCAGAGGGGTGCCGCGGTGATCTGGCGTGACGGCCAGCGACGTTCGGGCAGATGGACGGGCGGAAACGGGCGGTACTTGACCGAGGGATCTCGCAGCATGGGGCTCACTCGCGCAAACAGGCTCTTCCGGCCCGGCGTTCGCCGGGCTCATGTCGTTTCCAGTCTTGTAAGCGCCGACTGGTGGCGCGTAGGGGGGTTATTGCGCCTTAGGGCGCAAGGAGAAGGAGCGCAAGAAGAGCACGCGCGAGTGCGCGGGCTGCAGAAGAACCGGCGTCGAGGCCAAAGCGATCCATGAACCGGACGCTAGCACAGCTCCCGGTGCGCTGAACAGACCCGGCGCCAAGAACGAGAAGGGCCGCACGCAGCGGCCCTTCCCTGCCTGCGATCGCGAGACTGCGCCAACGAGTCCCGCGACAGCATTCCGGTCAACGCAACGCGTTGCCTTCCCAGTATCGCGGCGCCTTGTAGTAGTCGTAGGTGCGATCGCGGATGGCGACCCCGTCATCGCGCGTGAGCTCGTCGATCGAACCTGCGGGTGCCGCCTTCAGCTGCTCCTTCGAGTAGCTCACGACGTACGCACCCTCGGTCTCATCGTAGTCCAGTGCCGACCACGGGATCGGGTGGTACTTCTCGGCCATGCCGAGAAAGCCGCCGAACCCGACGACCGCGAACATGATGTTGTTCGAGAGCTTGTCGAGCACCACGTCCTCGATCTCACCGATTTTCTTGCCCGTGGCGTCCTTGACGCTCGTGCCGATGACCTTCTTTGCGCGAATGGCTTTGGTGTGCCCCGATGCGGTGGCCATGCCAGTCTCCTCGTGCCGATTGATCTGCGTAATGAATGCAGACGCGACGCGAGTGTTCCGCGGGGATTTCAGTGATTCGCGTGCGGTCGAGGTCGCGCTTCGCGCGCGCCGGCACTGCGGCTCAGTCGTGTGCCTTCGCCGACTGGATCGAGGTCTCGACCAGCGGCAAAAGTGCCGTGAGCTTCAGCAGGAAGCCGGCGATCGCCTGATCGCCCATCTCGCGCATCGCGTCGGGCCGGGCGCAGATGGCGAGATCGTAGCGCGGGACCGCGAGCATCATGCGATACATCCCGGGCAGCGCCACGGCCTTCAGGTGCTCGGCCGAGAGCTCCATGACGGCGGCATCGAAAGTCGCGCGCGCGGTTTGCAGCTCGGCGGCCGTGAGCTCCGGATGATCGCGGAAGCGCTGCTCGACGGACTGCTCCCACGCCGCGCGCGTGCGCGAGAAGCCGTCTTCCAGACGCTTCACCTCGGCCGTCAGCGCGGCGTCGCAGGCCGCCTTCGTGACCATCTCCTGCTCGCCGTGTGCCGCGCCGGCGGCGACGAGACCTACAACCAGAAGAGCTGCGCTTTTCACTGGGCCACCCGTGGCGAGGACACGCGAGGATCGTGGCACATCCGCGCGCCGCCCGCATGCGCGGCGCAGGGGATGCCCATTCACGGCGCCGCGCATTCCCGGCGCGGCGACTCGAGTCCGCACGATGAACCGCGCACGCCGCAATCGGCAGCTCAGCGTGCAGACGTCTATGCTCGCACCGATCAGGGGCATCGTCGCGCGGTCTCCAATAATGACATCCACAACACGCGTTTCCCGCTCATCGCGGTTCCCGGTTCGACTCGCAATCTCGGTTCTTGGTTGGCATGCCCTCGCCGCTCACGCCGGCAACGCGCCGCGCGACTGCGAGGGGCTCGCCTCGCAGAAAATCCTCGAGCACACGACAATCACGAGCGCCAGGATGCAGCCGGCCAACGCCGAGCGGCATCGCCCGCCGTTCTGCGAAGTGATCGCGACGGCGACACCTGTACCGGGCTCGAACATCACCATCGTCGTGCGCATGCCCGACACCTGGAACGGCAAGCTCCTCGGCTCGGGCGGCGGCGGTTGGGCGGGCAACACGAATCTCCAGGCGCCCGCGCCCGGCTTGCCGGACGGCGCGACGCCCGGACTCGTGGCCGGCTACGCCGTCGCGCAGACCAACGCGGGCCACGAGGTCAAGCAAGGCAACATCTGGGATACGAGCTGGACCGCGAATCCCGAGGCCGTAGTCGACTTCAGCTATCGGGCCATTCACGTGATGACGGACGTCGCGAAAGCGCTCGTCGCCACCTACTACGGCCGCCCCCACCGGCGCGCGTATTTCGAGGGTTGCTCGACGGGCGGACGGCAGGCGCTGATGGAAGTGCAGCGCTACCCAAAGGACTACGACGGCGTCGTTGCCGGCGCGCCGGTCTACACGCTGACGGTGCAGACGATGAGCGTCGTCCGCAATCAAGCGTTCGCGCGCGCCGAGCCGCTCACCGCGGCACAGATCCAAAGCCTGCAGACGGCCGCGCTGGCGGCGTGCGACGCGAGCGACGGCGTGGTCGATGGCGTGATCACGGATCCGCGCGCGTGCACGTTCGACCCGGGCACTCTGCAATGTGGCGTCGCCAGCAATCACGACCAGCAGAACTGCCTGACGCCGAAGCAGGTACAAACTCTGCGCACCGTCTACGCCGGCGTGAAGAACGCCGCCGGCGAGACCGTCGCGTATCCGCTGGCCCGCGGCAGCGAGGGCTCGTGGACGCGCTTCATCTCCGCCGCCAAAGCGCCGACGGATGAGGACTTCAACACCGGCGCCGCCGGTGCCGGTCTCGGCGGGCTGCGCGCGCTGCTCTTCAACGACCCGAATTTCAATCTGCGTGCCTTCGATATCAACAAGGACTATCGCACCGTGCGCGCGAGCGCCTTCGCCGCCGGCTACGAGGCGAAGAATCCCGACATCAGTGCGTTCGTTCAGGCGGGCGGCAAGCTGCTGCTGTGGCACGGCATGCTCGATCCGGGCCCGAGCCCGCTCGCGACCATCGAGTATTTCGACGAGGTGCAGAAGGTGACTCGCCCCAAGGTGAAGTCGCTCGATGCCAGCGCGCGGCTCTTCATCGCACCGGGCGTGTATCACTGCCGAGGCGGCCCCGGCGCGGATGAAGTCGACTTCGTCGGTGCCATCGACAAGTGGGTGGAGCACGGCGAGGCGCCGAGCACATTGCTCGCGACACGCGCGGACCGCGCGCTGTCGCGCCCCTTGTGCCGGTACCCGGCGCTGCCACGCTACAAAGGCAAGGGCGATCCAACCTCGGCAGACAGCTTCATCTGTCGATAGCACGCCAAGGCGTATGATGCCCGGCCCCATCGATGAAGGAGCGGCCTATGGCACTGAAAATCACACGCACTGGATCGGCCACGTGGACCGGCGGACTGAAGGATGGCCGCGGCTCCATTTCCACTGAAAGCGGCGCGCTCAAGGAGCAGCCGTACGGCTTTGCGATGCGCTTCGAAGGCGTTCGCGGCAGCAACCCCGAAGAGCTCATCGCCGCCGCGCACGCCAGTTGTTTCACGATGGCGCTCTCGCTCGTTCTCGAGCAGGCCGGCTTCAAGGCGACGCGCATGCAGACGAACGCGGCCGTGACCATCGAGCAGGTCCAGGAGGGGTTCGCGATCACCTCCTCGCGGCTCACGCTCGAGGCACAGATACCGGGCATCGACGATGCGCGGTTCCAGAGCCTCGCCGCGACGGCCAAGGAGAGCTGTCCCGTGTCGAAGCTGCTGAAGGCCGAGATTTCCCTGAGCGCGAAGCTCACCTGAGACGACGAGCGCCGCGCGGCGCACGGTCGAGCCGGCCGGCGCTGCGCGAGCGTCATCCGCGACTGCTCAGCGCGCGGTCGTGCGCGCCAGTGCCTCCGCCACGGGTTGATCGACGATCCTCTGCGCGAACCAGTGCGGGTAGAGCGGCGCCGGGGAAGTGGCCGCGTCGAGCTGGGTGATATCCGCATCCGTCAGCTTCACGTTTACCGCGCCGAGATTGTCGTCGAGCTGCGCACGCTTGGTTGCGCCGAGGATTACGCTCGTCACGGCTCGCTTTGCGAGCAGCCACGCAAGCGCGACCTGCGCCACGCTCGCTCCCCGCTCGCGCGCAATGGCGCGCACTCGCTCGACGAGCTCGAAGCCTCGTTCCTTATCGAACGGCAGCAGATCGAAACCCGAATAGCGGTTCTGCGGATCCGAGAGCGACTCGCGCGTGTACTTGCCGCTCAAGAACCCGCTCGCGAGCGGGCTCCACACCGTGAGGCCGAGGCCGTGATGCGCCATCATCGGAATGACGTCGTACTCGACGTCCCGGCCGAGCAGCGAGTAATACATCTGACCGTGTGTGAACGGCGCGAGGCCGTTGGCTTTCTGGAACGCCACCGCCGCCGCCACTTTCCAGGCGGACCAGTTCGAGAAGCCGAGATAGCGCACCTTGCCTGCGCGCACGATCTCGTCGAGCGCGACGAGCGTTTCCTCGAGCGGCGTATTCGGGTCTTCGCGGTGGACGATGTAGATGTCGATCCAGTCCGTGCCGAGCCGGCGCAGGCTCTGATCGACGGACCATAGGATGTGGCGGCGGTTGAGCCCCGCTTGCGTCAGCGCCGTCCCCGAGCGGATACCCACCTTCGTCGCGACGATCACGTCGTTGCGGCGGGCGCGCAGTGCCTGCCCGAGCAGCGTCTCCGACTCGCCGCGCGCATAGCCGTCCGCCGTGTCGAAGAAGTTGACGCCCGCGTCGAGCGCGCGGCCGACGAGCTCCGCGGCAAGCTCGGCGCCCACTTTGTAGACGCTGCCGAAGTCCTTGTTGCCCTGAGTGAAGGTCATCGCGCCGAAAGCGAGGCGCGAGACGACGAGGCCGGTACTGCCGAGCCGGGTGTACTGCATGAGGGGTCCTCCATCGAAGTGAGCCTGCTCGAAGGGCGCTACGTTACTCCCAACGTGGTAGAAATTGCGGCATGGCAAGCCCTCTTCCTCTCGTCTACGCGATCCGGCACGGGGAAACGGCCTGGTCGTTGAGTCATCAGCACACGGGACGCACGGACATCCCGCTCACCGAGCGCGGCGAGCGCGATGCGCGCGCGCTCGAGAGCAAGTTGCGCGAGGTACCGTTTGCGAATGTGTGGAGCAGCCCGCTGACGCGCGCCCGCCGCACCGCCGAGCTTGCCGGCTTCGCAAGTCGACTCGAAACCGACGACGATCTGCTCGAGTGGGACTACGGCGCCTACGAGGGCCGCCGCACCTCCGAGATTCGCGCGGAACGTCCCGGCTGGGACCCATTCATCGACGGGTGCCCGGGCGGTGAGACGGTGGCCGAGGTCGCCGCGCGTGCCGATCGCGTGCTCGCGCGCTTGCGTGCCGCGCACGGGAACGTCGCCCTCTTCGCCCATCGCGACATCCTGCGGGTGCTGATCGCGCGCTGGATCGAGCTGCCCGCGCAGGAAGGCCGGCGTCTCTATCTCGAGACGGCTTCCATCAGCGTGCTGGGCTACGACCACAGCCTCGGCGAGCCGGTCATCCGCACGCTGAACCGCGCCTGAGCGGCGCTCAGAACATCTGCATCTGACGCTGGTCGCCGATCATCAGGTCGAAGTCGAGCCCGAGCGTTGCGAGCACGGGCTCCGCGACCGGCTTGATCTGCTTCTCGACGTAGTGCTCGCGATCGAGCGGATGGCGGATGTTGTCCGTAGGCTCCGGCCCGTCCGTCGTCATCACGTAGCTGATGAGACGCCCGGGCTTCTGCGCGGATTTGCGAGCGGCCGCGACGTGCGGCGGCGTGGTGGCGGTGTATTCCTCGGAGCCCTTGCGCAGGTTCTTGCGATACACGAGCGCCTCGTCCAGCTCCCCGCTGCGCACGCGCTTCACGACGTCGGTGAGGTATGCGTCGACGGGCTCGTCGGCGAACAAGCGCGCGTAGAGCTCCCGCTGCACGTCCTTGGCCAACGCGGTCCAGTCGCTGCGCACCACTTCCATGCCGACGAACTCGACGGTGTTCGCGTCCTTGCCCTTGCGCAGCCCGGCGTAGCGCTTGCTCGCGCCGCGTGTGCTGTTGCGAGCGGTCGGCAGGAACAGGCGCAGGTACAGCTTTTCGAACTTGAGATCGAGCCGGCTCTGCACGCGCCAGCGCTCGTGGATGTATTTCGCGAGGTCGGCGCTCAGTGACTTCGCGAGCTCCTGTCCCCGCTCGCGCGCCGCCTCCGCGTCGTCGCTGCCGGACTCGACGAAGAGACTGTCCGTATCGCCGTAAATGACGCGAAATCCCGCGTCCTCGAACCACCGCTTCGACCAGAGCAGCATCTCCTTGCCGGTGCCCGTGATCGCATTCGCGAGCGCGGGATTGAAGAAGCGGCACGCGGGCGTGCCGAGCACGCCATAGAACGAATTCATGAGGATTTTGATGGCGTGCGCCGCCACCTCGTCGCCGGCCTTCTTCGCCGCTTCGCGGCGCGGGAACAGCTCGTCGAGCAGGCGCGGCAAGATTGCCGGCTCGCGGCGGAACGCGCCCCCGGGCGTGTGAATCAGATCTTCGTCCGCGGCGGGCTCGGCGACATACGACAGCGGATCGATGTTGAACGTGCGAATGACGCTCGGGTACAGGCTGCGGAAGTCGAACACCCACACGTTCCGATGCAAGCCCGTGATCGGCTCGAGCACGTGCCCGCCCTGCTGAGCCGCATGGACACGCGAATCGCTGGAGCGCACGGTGGGCGCGACGATGCCGCGCTTCCCGAGCTCCGTCAGG
>DASZSS010000471.1:0-13325 GCA_035548535.1 Steroidobacteraceae bacterium | reverse complement strand
GGTTGGGAACCAAGAGCTCTACCATTGAGCTACACCCGCGAGGGCCGGTGATGATACGGCGGGACCGCGCGCTTCGGCAACGAGCAGCCGTCAGTGCACCGAGCGCCGCTGCACCGTGGCCTTCGAGGCCAGACTGAATCGCGGCTCGGCGGCTTTGAGCGTGCCCGTCGCGAGATCGGCGGCGTAGCGGCCGACTGCGGGGCCGTGCTTGAAGCCGTGCCCGGAGCCCGCGCCGATGAGCCAGGCGTCGCGCCACGTCGGGTGGCGGTCGATGAGGAAGTCCCCGTTCGAGCTGTTCTCGTACTGGCACACCCGCGACTCCACCAACGGGCGCGAGGCGAGCGCCGGGAAGCGCGTCTTCATGAGCGTGCGCACCTCGGCGAGCGCCGCGGCGGAGAACGTTCGATCGCCGGTGTCCGGGTCGATGGGTGGGCCGTGCCGATCGTGCGCGATCTTGAAGCCGCGGGCTTCGAGGTCCGGAAAGCCGTAGAAGATGTCGCCGTTGTTGAAGTCGGCCCACGTGGGCAGGCGGCCGGGCTGGAAGCGCGCGTCGCCGGCCTCCGGCGCGAAGAAGAACACTTCCTGGCGCGTCGGAAAGATGCGCTCGCCGAGCAGTGACGGAAAGAGCTTCGGCAGCCACGGGCCGCAAGCGAACAGATACTTGTCGGCCCGGAGCGTCTCGCCGGCGAGCGTCCGTACGCCGCCGAGCGCGGTGCCGGAGGCTTGCGGAGGCGCGATCGCAGCCGTCCGATACTCGCCGCCGGCTTTGACGAATTCGGCGAGGAGCGTCTGCACAGCGCGGCGGGCCATCAGCGCGCCGAGCTGCGGCTCGTACAGACCCACTTCGATTCCTTCCCAATCGATCTGCGGCCAGCGCTTCGCCATCTCGGCCCGGTGCAGCTCTTCCGTCGGCAGCTTCAGCCGGCGGTGCACTTCGATCGACTGCGTAACGTACGGCTCGACGCGCGAAAAGAAAAAGAGAACGCCGGTCTGATGAAACACCGGTAACCCGGAACGCTCGGATAGCCAGCGCCACTCGGGCAGCGACTCCCAGGCCATGCGCGTATAGACCTCGTCGGGGCCATACGCCGTGCGGGTGACACGCGACTCGCCGCCCGACGATGCGCGCGCATGGGCGGCGCCCCATGCGTCCAGCAGCAGCACGCGCTCGCCTTTGCGCAGGAGATTCCAGGCGGTCCAAGTGCCGAACACGCCGGCGCCGACGACGATGCTCGACCACCCTGCCTCACCACCAGTGGACGTGCGCGTTTCCGCGGCCGCCCGCAGCCGCGTGCGCGAGAAGACTGCGCCCTGCGCGGCGTGAGCGTCGCCATTCTTTGCAGCGTTCGCCGTTGCTCGCAGGATGCCCGTGGCGCTGAAGAGCGCAGCCCCGCGTGCGATGGCACCCAAAAGCGTGCGGCGCGTCAGCCGTGGCCGCGTCGGCCGCGTCATCGTCTGTCGCCTTTCACCGTCGGTGCGTGCTCTCGCTGAATCTCATCGCGCGCGGCGCCCTTCAGAAGTTGATATGGAAGGTGGCGCCGTACGTACGCGGTCTGTTCGTGAGAAACCCCACGCGCGCTCGCGAGCCGCGCTCGCGATCCAGCGACAGAAATGCGCGCTCGTCCCACACATTGTTCACGAACAACGAGCCTTCCCACTGACCGCTCCGCACACCGACACGGAAGTTACCGATATCGTACGACGGCAGCTTGGTCGGGAAGGTGAACGAGGTGATCGTCGGATCCCCATAGGTGATGAAGGCCGGCGCGGGCGGGCCGTCGAGCGTCCCGAACGGCGGCTCCTGATCCGCGAGCTGCGTGTACGAGGAGCCGACGTACTGCACGGTGAAATTCGCGTAGCCGTGCGTACCGGCGAACCACGGCCACGAATACGTGACGCTGCCGGCGCCCTGCACTTCGGGCGCGGTGGGCAGACGGTTGCCGTCGCGAATGCCGGCAATCGGCGTGGTGCCCGCACCGGTCACCGTCGAATCGATGCGCGCCTCCACCCAGGTGCCCGAGAGCCCGAAGTCCCAGCGCTCGCTCGGTCTCGCGAACAGCTCCGCCTCGATGCCGAGCGAGTGCGCTTTCGGCACATTCACGACGATGCGCGAGGAGCAACTTCCGGCATCGACGTTCGCCTGCAGGTCCTGAATGTCCGAGTAGTACGCGGAGGCGTTGAACACGACGCGGCCGTCCGCGAAGCGCGATTTCATGCCGAGCTCGTAGTCCCAGGCCTTCTCGTCCTTCCAGGTGCTGCTGAAGACGCTGCCGAACAGCACGCGATCGTCCGGCGAGCAGATCGGCGCATTCAGCGGATCGTTGATGCCGCCGAGTCGGAAGCCGCGCGAGACCTGCGCGCTGAAGCTCAGCGACTCGTGCGGCCGGTAGGTGAGAATGGCGCGCGGCGTGAAGCCGTCGGAATCGACGGACCCGGGCACGTTTGCCTGCGGCACGGCGAAGAAGCCGCCAAAGGTGAGCGTGCGATCTTCCTTGAAGTCGTAGTAACGCACGCCGAGCGTGAGGTCCCACTGATCCGTGAACGAGTACGTGCCTTCGCCGAAGACGGCGAACTGCTGGAAGTCGTAATGCAGCGACGAGAAGAACGGATTGTCGGGCGGTGCGCCGTTCGCCGCGCTGTCGGTGTTCGCAAGCCGCCGCGTGATGGCATCGTAGCCAGGAGTCGGCAGGCGCTGGCCGTAGCGACGGCCCAAGTCCTGGAAGAACGCGCCCGCCACCCACTGGAAGCGCTTTTCGCCGGTCGGTGAGGCGAGCCGCACTTCCTGCGAGAACGCGTGCAATTTCGTGGTGTCGATGAGCGGCGAGCTGATGCGCACCTCGTCGGCGGTGCCGCCGATGTCGAACGTGACGCTGCCCGTGAGCGATGTGGCATCGCGCGTCACGACCACTTTGCGATCCGTGTACGAGCTGATCGACGTGAGCGTCACCGGGCCGAAGTCGTACTCGAGCTTCAGATCCGTGAGCGTAAAGTCATCATCGAGCCCTTCGGTGAGTTGGGTGAACTGACCGCGCTCGCCGAGATCCACCGCCGGCTGCGTGGTCGTGAAAGGGTTGGCGAGAATGTTGTAGAAGTCGATGCGCGGGAAGCCGTCGGTGTTCAGTTTCTGATACACGACGCGCGGTGTGATCGAGAGGCTCTCGTTCGGCCTGATCAGGAACGCGAGCCGGCCGCCGCTCTTCGAGCCGCTGTCGACGTTCTTCCGGACCGAGAGGTTCGGTTGGGTCGCGTCGATGAAGCCGGCGAGCTCGTCATAGAAGCCGACGATGCGCATCGCCGCCACATCGCCGAACGGCACGTTCAGGGCGCCTTTGGCGCTGCCCCCGAAATCGGTCCCGGTGCCGCCGGACGCATTGAGCTCGGCCGTACCGCCGAAGGTCCCGAGCTGCGGCTGGACCGTGATGTAGCGCAGCGTGCCCGCGAGCGAGCCGGCGCCGAACAGCGTTCCCTGCGGGCCGCGCAGAATCTCGAAGCGCTGCAGATCGAAGAGGTCGAGATCCGGCGTGAACAGCGCGATCGAGATCGGCGACTCGTCGAGATACACGCCGACTTGTTCCTTCACGCCCGGTTGATCGCGCACCACCTGCCCGGCGCTGATCCCGCGGATCGAGACCTGGCTCTGACCCGGCCCGAGATCCGTGATCGTGAGACCCGGGATGTTGCGCGCAAGCTCGGCAATATCTGTCGCGCCGGAATTGCGAATCTGCCCTTCCGTGACGGCCGCGATCGAGAACGGCACGTCCTGCAGCGAGCTTTCGCGCTTCGTGGCGGTGACGATGATTTCCTGAATCGATTCGGCGTCCTGCCGCGGAGTCTGCGCCGTGAGAGCCATGGGCAGAATGGTGAGCAACGAGCCTGCGGAGACCTTCTTGCACGTGAGCATCTCATCCCCCTGAGTCGCGCTCCGATGGGCGCAATGCATCGACGTTGAAGATTCGCTACGGCGCTAGTATGTGCCCGTCACTTCGCGCGAGACAACCAGTGCAGCACGTTCAGCGCGAACTGCTTGTCGTCATTGCCCGCTGTGTTCATGCCGAATTTCAGGTCCGCACCCGAGGGCTGCTGCCCCTTCGCGATCTGCGCAGAAAACATGCCTGCTTCGCCGGCGACGACGACCCGCCCGGTGCCCACCACCAGTGCGACGGCCTGCGCGCGGCCCGCCGCCGGCGTGGCATGACGAACGAGCGCGGCCGGTGCAGAGGGCCCGCGCGCCCGCGCATCCTCCAAGGCGAGCTGCAGCTCGCTCTGATTCTCGGATTCGAGTGAAGTCGGCCCGAATTTCAGCAGCGCCGTCGCGCCGCCCGGCACGCTCAAGGACTGCCCGCCGAATGCGACGACCCGTTTGATCCGCTCGCCGGGATGCAGCCCCTTGAGGATAGGATGATCGCCGAGCTGGCCGTGATCCGCGCTGAACGCAACGAACGTGGGTAACGACTCGTAGCTCACGAGATCGAATGCGATCCCCTTGCCCATCGACACGCCGAAGCGCTTCGCAAGCTCGTTCGCGGCCGTACCGAAGGGCGCATGATCGGCAATGAGCAGGAGCGAGCCGCCATCGATCACCCAATCGCGCACGATGTCGCACTCGGCATCGGTGAACGCGGAAATCGCTGCGCCTTCCGCCGTGCTCTCCGGGCGCGCGTTCGCGACGATCAGCACGCGCATGGCGCGCAACGTCTGAGGTTGGAACTTCTCCTTGCCGGCCTCGACGGTGTAGCCGTCGTTGGTCAAGAGCGTCGCGAGCGGCTTATACAGCCCGTCCGCCGTGTGCAGGTTGTTGTGAGCCTCGTCGATGACGACGAGCGGATGCTCCTTCGCTCCGTACGTCTTTACCTTCACGGTGGCGTCGAAATCCGGGTCGGCGCTCACCTGCGCGAACGCGCTCGAGCACGCGAGAACCAGCATTGCGAGCACTGGCAGTCGCAGCGGCCTCGTCATGTTCATTGTTCAGCGAGAGCGAACACTGTTGCATGTTGCCTTGGAGCGCCCCTTACAGTCCAATCGTGCGAAACGGCACACGCGGCCGCGGGGTCTCTCATGGATCAGAAGTATCAGCTCGCCCAATGCAACATAGGTCGTGCGAAGGGCCCGATCGACGGGCCGATCATGGCGGGATTCGCTGCGCGCCTGGCGGAGATCAACGCGCTCGCCGACGGCGCCCCCGGCTTCGTGTGGCGCCTGCAAACGGACGCGGGCAACGCCACGAGCATTCAGTCGTTCGACGACCCTTTGATCCTGGTCAATTTGTCGGTGTGGGAGTCGCCGGAGCACCTGCGCGCGTTCGTCTACCACAGCGATCACGCGGACGTGATGCGCCAGCGGCGGCAGTGGTTCGAGCGCTTCGACGGCGTGTACCTCGCGATGTGGTGGATACCGGCCGGTCACATTCCGACCGTCAGCGAGGCCAAAGAGCGGCTCGCTCATCTCCAGGCGCACGGCGACACCGCCTACGCGTTCTCGTTTGCCCGCCTCTTTCCGCCACCGCTCAGCGCGCGCGATGGCGCGACGGCGCCGTCCCGAACTCTGCACGAAACGTGCGGATGAAGTTCGACAGGTCCTCGAATCCGGCCGCCCGCCATGCGCTTGCGCGCGAGCGCTGCGGTGAGCGTGCCTGGTGAGCGAAGGCGGTCGAACGGCATGCGCAACAAATTGCGCCGGCGCTCAAGGAGATTCGGCTTCGGCGCGGCTGGGCCGTGCATCGGGCGCGACGGGCTGCCGCGCGCCGGGTCGCTCGCTCGGCTTCAGGCGGACGTATAGCTGCTTGCGAACGCGGGCGACCACCGCGCCGCTTGCAGTCGTCACATCGACCTCGAACCAGCGCAGCACTTTCGACCCGTCCGCCGCGGCCGCACGCAATTCCTCGACGACGCTCTCTTCCAGCACGAAGTGCGCGAACACGTCCTCCCTGCCGGGCGCGACGAATTCGATCGCGCCCGCCTTGTCCCAGACGAGGTAGCGTTTGCCGAGTCGATGCAGGGCAAGCATCATCCACCAGGGATCGGTCATGGCGAACAGGCTGCCGCCGAAATGCGTGCCGACGTAGTTGCGGTTCCAGAAATGCATGCGCAGACGCACGGTGGCCCGCGACCAGTCGTCCGGCAGCTCGAGCACGCGGATGCCGGTGAAGAGGAATGGCGGCCAGAGATTCACGAGCCGCCGGATTGTCGAGGCACGCAGGGCCAAGCGCGTCCCGACCGCCTCAATCGCGCATGTTGCGCGTCATGATGCGCATCTGAGCCTTCGAGAAATCGATCTCGAAGGCATCGACCAGGCCGAGCACGTCCATCCCGATGATCATCGCCGGACGCTTCTCGAGATTCCACACTTTGAAGATGTGGAAGTCGCCATACGTCACCGGGATGTTGTCGACCTTGACGCCGTTGCCGATCGTGATGGGAGGCGCGGCGCCCGCTTCGCCGGCGGCAATGTCCGTCGTCACGCCCGTCACTTCGGCCGCCTGGAGCATGCCATCGGCTTCCTTGAGCTGCTTGCGCACCGCATCCCGCAGCGCCAGATTGCCGAGCGAGCGCTCGGCGCCCGTGTCGATGATGGCGAGCGCGCGCACGCGCAGGACGCGCGCGTCGATCGCGAACAAGCCATCGCGAATGCGCGTGCCGTGAATCAACGCGGAGGGGTGCAGCTCGTCCTTGGATTTGCGCGTGATGACGACGCGGTCCTTGCGAAAGTCGACGTAGATGTGGGTTGTATCCAGACCTGCGATGCCAAGCACTCCGTCGGCGCCGGCCATCAACGCTGAGGTCACCACGGGGATGCGGGCTCGCTTTAACGAGATGTCGCCGGCCTGCAGCCGCTCGATCAAGACGCCTTGCACGCGCGCGGTGCCCGTCACTCCGTTCAGCACCAGCGAATACTCGTCCGAGGGCACGAGGCCGAGCGCCTGCGCGAGCTCGCTGGACAGCGTCGAGTGCGACGCGCCGGTGTCGACGATCATGCGATACGGACCCTGCCCGTTGATCATCACCGGCGCGAGGATGCGCCCGGTGCGATCGAGCCGGGTCGGCGCGGCGAACATCGGTTCCGGCTCGGGTGCGGGCGCAGAAGCGCGCGGCGAGGCGGGCGAAGTGGGCGCGGGCCGGGCCGGCAACGACGACGCGCTGGAAACCAGCTCCGTTCCCTGCGCAGCGAAAGCCGAACAGGCGATGCAGAACGAGCCGAGCAGGCGCGCGATGGTGCCGAATCGCGTCTTGCCGCGAGCGGCACCGCACTGGCGTTTCACGATGCGTCCTCGCCCGCTCTGCCGCTTGCGGGCTCTTGTGGCCGGGTCGAGCCGATCATGATCCTCGCGAGCGCGCACATCAATTACGATGTCCGCGGCTGTGAGCGGCTGCCGCTCGGCGACCGGAGGCGCACGTGAACGACGCGAGGACAACCATCGAGGGACCGCGATTCGGGCAGGAACTCGCGACGCGCATCCGGCGGCGGCTGGCCCGACGCGTTGCGGATGGTGATCGCCGCCGTCGGCTCGTTCGCGCTATCGCAAGCTCTTCATTTGCCGGAAGCATTCTGGGCCGTGCTGACGGCACTGGTGGCCGCTCGTCCCCACCCCGCAGGGACGGCACGCGCCCGGCATCGACAGGCTCATGGGTACGGTGGCGGGCGCAGCCGTGGCCACAGCCTTTGCGCTCACTCACCTGCACCTCACGCAACTCGAGCTGATGTTCGCCGTGCTCGTGCCGCTGTGCCTGCTGGCGGTTCAGGAAGACTGTCGCAAGCTCTGCGCGTTGGCGGCCGGCTCGCTGCGCGCAGCGGCGTAGCTACTGCGACTCGACGACGACCTCGGCGCTCACCGAGTTCGCGATGTAGCACGACTCGTGCGAGCGGTGGTGCAGCTTGTCGAGCTGCTCGGCGGAAGGCGGCGCACCGACCCACGTGATCTTCGGCCGCAGCCGCACCTTCACGATCGCGGTCGCGCCCTTCGCGTTCTTGCCCATCTCGCCGACGGCGTTGTCTTCGTAGCGATCGATCACGAAACCCGCGGAGGCCGCGTAGGAGAGGAAGAACAGCATGTGGCAGGACGAGAGTGCGGCCACGAGCGCTTCCTCAGGGTCCACCGCTGCGGGATCCGACAGCGGTACACGCACCGAAAGCGGCGAGCTCGACGCGGGCACGACCGCGCCTCCGTCGAAGCGCCATTCGTGCGCCCGCGAATATTTGTTGTCCTTGAACGGCGCATCAGGGGCGCGCGTCCACGAAACCGTCGCCGTATACGTGTGCATGGGAGGACCTCCGGGCGATCCATTCTAATGCACTCCGCGGCGGCGAGGTCAGAAATAGCCATTCAACTGCACGAAGTATTCGTGGCGGTTCTGCAGGTCGTTCTGTGGAATGCCGTCGTAGATGCGCGCACCCACGCGGAACTGCACGAACTGGAGCGGCGTGTACTCCCACACGACGCTGTAGCGCGTCTGCTGATCTTCCGCGACCTCGCGATCGGGATCGAAGTATTCCGCGGTCAGCTTGAGGTTCTGGCCCTTCCGGTACCAGACGTTCGCTTCGATCAGGCCGATGCCCTGCTTGCGTCGCGGCGTGAAGCCGTCGTCGAGGATGTAGTCCGCTTCCGCGAGCCACGCGATCGGACCGGTGCGCAGACCCGCGAAGATGTTCTGCATCTGGCGCTTGCCGCTCGCCGCATCGTTGAAATTGAAGCTCGCACCGGCGCGCCAGATCGGCTGTACGTGCTCGATGCGCACGCTGTATTGCTTGCCGGTGTCGTTCTCGGCACCGCCACCGGTGCCGTTCGAGACCGCGAGCTGCGCGCTCCACGGGCCGATCTCGAGCCCGGTTTCGACGCCACGATCGGGCGTCGTGAAGTTGATGCCCGGCACCTGGCGGATGAAGGCCGTGTCGTCCTGCAAGCGCAGGCCGTAAGGCAGGTACATCTGCCCCGCCTTCACGTAGAAACGCTGGTTGTCGAACCAGATCTTGCCGTACGCTTCTTGATTCGTGCTGCCGCCGGGTGCGAGCTTCTGATCGACGTACAGCGATACGCGATCGGGTATCGCGCGCAGCTCGAGATAGACGCGCAGCTCATCGGTGTCGAACGAGAAGGTGTTCGGCTGATGGGGCACATCCGTCGAGTTGGCGTTCACCCGCAGATTCGCACCGATCGCGAGGAAGCGGTTCAGCTCGCCGGTCCACGGCTCGCCCGTGTCCACGCGCTGCGCCGGCAAGGCGGTCTGCCCCCACACCTCGCCGAACGTGTTGCGCATGCCGCCGCCGGTGGGATTGACGTGACATTGCGAGCACTTCACGCCCTGCATGACCGCGAAATACGGCTCGGCATGCAATGCCGGCGCCGCGCAGAAGAGCACGGCGAGGAGCAGCCATCTCGACCTCACAACGCTCCTCCAACCGAGAACTGCAGAACGAAATCGCCGATGGCGAGCCCCTCGCGATCGCGCACCGGCTGCGCACCATGGCCCGCCAGCGTGAGCTGATAGCGATCGGGGACGAAGGTATTGCCGGCGGGAAGCTTCAGCGCGAGAACCGTCGGCTGCAGCGAACGCACTTCGATCTGGACGGGGCCCATCGCGAGCTCGTTGCCCTCGCCGAACGAACCGTCGCCGCCGCTCCTCACGAGCACAACGCTGCTACGCGTGAGTGTCGCGATGTCCAGAGTGCCGGACGCCTGCAACAGAATTTCCGGTTGCGCGAGGCTCAGCGCTTCACCCCGCGGTGGCGCGATCGCGCGCACCTGCATCGGCATCACGTCGGTCAGCGCCTCCGGCTGCGGCGCGCCGTTTGCAATCCATTGTCGAATCGCCGCGATCGTCGCTGCGGGCAGCGGCGGTTGGCCGAGCGGCATCTGTCCGCCGACGGTCGCGCGCCCTTCCAGTTTCTGAATGAGATAGCTCTTGTCGGGATCGCCGGGCGTCACGCGACTCTGCGACGGCACTTCGACGCTCGGCGCGTTCACCAGCATTGCGTATGAAGAAGCGGCATCGAGCCGCAAGCCGAGCGGCGCCGCCGCGCCCTGATGGCACTGCGTGCAGATCGGCGTGAACACATTTTCCTGAATCGATTGCAGATCGGGCGTGAGCGCGGCATTTCCGCCGCCGCCATCGCCGCCGCCCATGAGCGGCCTGCCGTTCGCATCGAGACCTTCACCGTTGCCGGCGCAACCCGCGAGTGCGCACGACGCGATCAGCACCAGAGATCGCACGTTGGTCATCACACGCCTGCTGATTGAGTCGTGCGGGTAGGTACTGCGATGGCGAGAGTCGGTTCACTCGCGAAGAAGTTTTTGGCGAGTCGAACCACGAGCGCGGCCGGCGTCACTCATTCGCACTCAGCGCGCGCGATGCGCGACTGCAAGGGAGACAGCGAACATGGCGTACATCCGGAACAGCGTTTGGGTCGCGCGTGCTCTGTTGTGCGCGACGACGGCGGGACTGCTCGTCGCATGCGGCGGCGGATATGGCGGCGGCAACAATGTGGCCCCGACTCCCACACCCACTCCAACACCAACTCCAACGCCCACACCGACACCCACTCCGACTCCGACGCCAACGCCGACAGCGAGCGCTTACTCGATGAGCCCCCTCGTTTCCGACGGCTCCGTGAACACGCCGACCCAGGACGCGAAGCTCATCAATCCGTGGGGCATCGTGTTCGGGGACGGCACGCCCGTTTGGGTGGCGAACAACGCCACGGGCAGCGCGACGCTCTACGACGGAACGGGCATCAAGATTCCGCTCGAAGTGACGCTGCCCGGCGGCGCGAACGGCGATGCAGATGCGACCGGCATCGTCGCCAACAGCACGAGTGACTTCGTCGTCACGAACGGCACCACCTCGGCGCCGGCGCGATTCATCTTCGATGGCGAGAGCGGCATGATCCTCGGCTGGGCGCCGAGCGTCGATCAGAGCAACGCCATCATTGTGTACACCGACACGGGTGGCGCCGTATACAAAGGCCTCACGATGGCCGCGGACGGCGGCGCGAATTTCCTGTACGCGACCGACTTCCACAACAACAAAGTCGACGTGTTCGACAAGAGCTTCCAGAAGGTGACCGTCGCGGGCGGCTTTACCGATCCCACGCTGCCGGAGCACTACGCGCCGTTCGGAATTCAAGCCGTGACGAGCAACGGCACGACCGTGATTTACGTGACGTACGCACAGACGGTCGCCGGCTCGAACGACAACGCGAACGGCGCTGGCCTTGGCCTCGTCAACGTGTTCGATACGAAGGGCAACTTGCTGAAGCACCTCGTGCCGACGGGCGGCGCGCTCAACGCGCCGTGGGGCGTCGCGCTTGCGCCGGCCACAGGATTCGGCACGCTGAGTGGCACGCTGCTGATCGGCAACTTCGGCGACGGCGTAATCAACGCCTACAACCCGGACACCGGCGCATTCGTCGATAGCGTGAAGGATGCGGCCGGTCAGCCAATCGCGAATGCGGGCCTGTGGGGGATGGCGTTCGGCAACGGCGCGCGCAACCAGCCGACGACGACGCTGTACTTCGCCGCAGGGATCTCGAATGAAGCGGGTGGGCTCTACGGCCGCATCGACCTCGGGGCAACGCCACCGGATGTCGTCGCACCCACCGTGACTCTGTCGGCGCCCGCTGCGAATGCAACGGTAAGTGGGTCTGTTGCGGTCACCGCGGATGCCGCCGATAACGTCGGCGTCACCAGCGTGAAATTCCTTGCGGGCACGACGACTATCGGCACGGCCACAGCAGCGCCTTTCACGATCAACTGGGACACCACCGGCACTGCGAATGGCGCGGTGTCGCTCACAGCGCAGGCGCAAGATGCGGCGGGCAACGTCACGACGTCGCCCGCAGTCAGTGTGACGGTCTCCAATACGGCTCCGAGTGTCACGCTCTCGCAGCTACAGACGGCGATCTTCACGCCGCGTTGCGCGTTCTGTCACAACGGCAGCGGCGTGGCGCTGCCTGGAGTGATGAACCTGAGCTCCGCGGCAGCGACCTTTGCGGCGCTCGTCAACGTGCAGAGCATCAACGAACCTACGCTGAAGCGCGTGCTGCCCGGCGACCCCGACAACAGCTACATCATTCACAAGCTGGAAGGCACGAATCTCGGCACCACCTCGCGCATGCCGTTGGGTGGGCCGTTCCTCGATCAGCCGACCATCGAGATGGTGCGCGCATGGATCACAG
The DNA here is from genome assembly GCA_035548535.1 of Steroidobacteraceae bacterium. Classification (GTDB taxonomy): domain Bacteria; phylum Pseudomonadota; class Gammaproteobacteria; order Steroidobacterales; family Steroidobacteraceae; genus JADGHX01. The sequence goes on along the minus strand of DASZSS010000471.1, from coordinate 1,160 downwards.
CGGGCGCGCAGAACAACTGACGAGTGTGGGCCGGAGCCGCATGACGCTTGCGTCATGCGAGCTCCGCCGCCGAGGCGGATGTTCGACGGAATGGCGCGCACGCGCGGGCGGCGCGCGCCAGGCCCGCTCTCGTACGACTACCGTGACTTCGACCAGACCGAAGCCGGCGGCTTCTTCTCCGGCGCCTTCGCCGGCTTGCCCGTGAGCCGCTCCCAGATCCGCTCGAAGTGCGCGCCGGAAGCGCCGTTCGCGAGAAGCGCCGCACGCGCCGCATCGTCGCTGATCACGCCTTTCGCGTTCAGGACGGCAAGCGCACCGACGAAGCGGCCGAAGCGGAGCGCGCGGCCAAGCGGCGTCGGATCGTGCGCCATGCCCGTCGGCACTTGATCTTCGAGCGCGGCGAGGATGCGGCCCGACAGATCCCAGCTCGCGGCGATGTTCCGCGCGACGCTCGCGCTGTGCAGATCGAGCACCGCGATGATCGTCGCCGCGTCCGGCTTCAGCAGCGAGCGCGCCGCATACTGATCGAGCGCCATGCGGAAGACGACGATGGCTCCGAGCCCGTTCAGCAGCGCAAGCAGTTGCGCGGCGAATGGATCGGAGTTCACCACCACCGCGGCATACGTCTCGGCGGCATTTGCGGCGAGGAACGTGTGGTCCCAGATCACCTCCGGAAACTGCGCGAAGTCGCCGCCGGAGACCCGGAACACCGGCTGCACGAGCGCCGCTGCGATGAGCGAGCGAATGCCTTCGGTGCCGATCACCGCGACGGCACGATCGACGCTCTCCACCGGCTGCGCGTTCATGCGATAGAACTGGCTGTTCGCGAGCTTGAGCAGGCTCCCGACGAGCGCCGGGTCCTTTGCGATCAGCGTCGCGAGCTCGCGTCGCGAAGTCTCGGTGTCGTTCACCGCGCGCAGCAACTGCGGCAAGAGCATCGGCCGGCGCGGCGCATACCGCGGATCGGTGGCCGCCGTTTCGAGCACGGCCCCGACGGCCTCGATCACCTCGCGATGCGCGGGCGTGTTGCTCTTCAGCGCGCGCGAGAACGCGAGCTCGTTCAGCTTGTGCAGCACCTGGTCGTGCGTGAGCGTGGCCGCGCCGGCGGGCGCCGCCAATGCGGGTGCGGCCGGTGGCGGTGGCTCATGCGCCGGCGGGTG
>DASZSS010000470.1:0-4943 GCA_035548535.1 Steroidobacteraceae bacterium | reverse complement strand
TGGAACCAGGGCGTCTGGTACGGCTGCAAGCGCTTCTTCGAGTGGCTCGAAACCAAGTCGTACAAGATGCACGTGCGCGTGCTGCTCTCGCGCTACCGCGCGTACACGCCGTGCACGACGTGCAACGGCGCCCGTCTCAAGACCGAGGCGCTGCAATGGCGCATCGGCACCCGCGAGCTCGCCGATTCCGTGCTCGCCCCGGACAAGCGCTTCAAGCCGACGGGTGTCGAGTGGAGCGACGAGACGCTGCAATCGCTGCCCGGCCTCACCATTCACGACATCATGCTGTTGCCGCTCGAGCGCGCCTGCGAGTTCTTCCGCAAGCTCGAGCTGCCGCAGCCGCTCGATGAAGCGACGGACCTGCTGCTGGGCGAGATCCGCACGCGCTTCAACTATCTGACGGACGTGGGACTCGGCTATCTCACGCTCGATCGGCAATCGCGCACGCTGTCCGGCGGCGAAGTTCAGCGCATCAACCTGACGACGGCGCTCGGCACCTCGCTCGTGAACACGCTGTTCGTGCTCGACGAGCCCTCGATCGGCCTGCATCCGCGCGACATGCTGCGCGTCATCGGCGTGATGAAGCGCCTGCGTGATGCCGGCAATTCGCTCATCGTGGTGGAGCACGATCCGCAGATCATGCTCGAAGCGGATCGCATCCTCGATCTCGGCCCCGGCGCGGGCGAGCGCGGCGGCGAGGTCGTGTTCTTCGGCACGCCGCGCGAAATCCGCAAGCACGAGCGCTCGCTCACGGGTCAGTACCTGAGCGGCGAGAAAGTCGTGGCGCAGCCCTCCGATACCGCGGCGCCCGGCGCCTCGAGCGGCAAGCCCGCGGTCGACGCGGACGGCGGCGTCATCGCCGAGGCGCGCGCGAATCGCTGGTTGGAGCTGGGCGGCGCGCGCCAGCACAATCTCAAGAACGTGAACGTGCGCATTCCGCTCAAGCGGCTCGTGTGCGTCACGGGCGTGTCGGGCTCGGGCAAATCCACGCTCGTCGAGGACGTGCTGTATCCCGCGCTGCTGAAGTATCAGGGTAAGCCGACCGAGGCGCCGGGCGAATTCGACTCCTTGCGCGGAGCGGATCTGATCGATGACGTCGTGCTCGTCGATCAGAGCCAGATCGGGCGGACCACGCGATCGAATCCCGCGAGCTACGTCGGCGCATTCGACTGCATCCGCGAGCTGTTCGCGAACGAGCCCGCGTCGATCGAACGGCGCTATACCTCCGGGACGTTCAGCTTCAACTCCGGCAATGGCCGGTGCCCCACCTGCGGCGGCAACGGCTTCGAGCACGTCGAGATGCAGTTCCTCTCGGACGTGTACCTGCGCTGCCCGGACTGCGACGGCAAGCGCTATCGCGACGAGGTGCTGGAGATCAAGCGCGAAGGCGCGAACAAGAAGCGCGCCAACATCGCCGAGGTGCTCGAGATGACGGTCACCGAGGCGCTCGCGTTCTTCGCGGACTCGCGCGAAGTGGCCTTGCGGCTCGCGCCGCTCGCGGACGTGGGTCTCGAGTACGTGAAGCTCGGCCAGCCCGTCCCGACGCTCTCGGGCGGCGAAGCGCAACGGCTGAAGCTCGCGGGGCACCTTGCCACCGCCTCGAGCAGCGTCGCATCGAGCACGACGCATCACGGCAAGCTGTTCCTGTTCGATGAGCCCACGACGGGCCTGCACTTCGAGGACGTGGCGAAGCTCCTGCGCGCTTTCCGCAAGCTGCTGGCGGCAGGACATTCGCTGCTCGTGATCGAGCACAACCTCGATCTGATCCGCGCGGCGGATTGGATCATCGACCTCGGGCCCGAAGGCGGCGACCGCGGCGGAGAGATCGTCTGCGCGGGCACGCCGCGCGAAGTGCGCGCGAATCCGCGCTCGTTCACCGGCCAGGCCCTCACGGCGTACGAGGAGGCTCTCGCGAAGGATGCGCCGCTCGTCAGCGCCATCGGCGCGCTCAACGACAATGCCACCGAGCTGCGCGTGCCGGAGACGCGTTCGAACCAGCACGCGCGCGCGAAGAATCTGGCGCGCAATGCCGTCGTCATTCACAACGCGCGCGAGCACAACCTGAAGAACATCGACGTGAAGATCCCGCGCGACTGCTTCACGGTCGTGACGGGCGTGTCGGGCTCGGGCAAGTCGACGCTCGCCTTCGACATCCTCTTCAACGAAGGCCAGCGGCGCTATCTCGAATCGCTCAATGCGTATGCGCGGCAGTTCGTGCAGCCCGCCGCACGGCCCGATGTCGACGCCATCTACGGCATTCCGCCGACGGTCGCGATCGAGCAGCGGACGAGCCGCGGCGGACGCAAGAGCACCGTCGCGACGCTCACCGAGATCTACCACTTCCTGCGCCTGCTGTACGTGAAGCTCGGGACGCAGTACTGCCCGGATTGCCAGGTGCCCATCGAGCCGCAGAGCGCCGCATCGATCGGTGCGCGGCTGCTGCGCGACTATCGCGGCAAGCGCATCGCGCTGCTCGCGCCGCTGGTCGTCGCGCGCAAGGGCTACTACACGGACCTGGCGAAGTGGGCGGCGAAGAAGGGCTTCAAAGCCCTGCGCGTCGACGGCGCGAGCGTCTCGACGAAGCAGTGGCCGCGCCTGTCGCGCTTCAAGGAGCACACCATCGAGCTGCCGGTGGCGGAGATCGACGTGGACGCGAAGACCGACACCGCGCTGCACGAAGCGCTCACGCGCGCGCTCGATTTCGGCAAGGGCATCGTGCACGTGCTCGGCCCGAAGTCCGACGCCGTCACCGTGTTTTCGACGCGGCGCGCGTGCCCGGCGTGCGGGCGCAGCTTCTCCGAGCTCGATCCGCGCCTCTTCTCCTTCAACTCGAAGCACGGCTGGTGCGAGAGCTGCTACGGCACCGGCGTCGAGATGGCGGGTTTCGACGAGGAGCAGAGCGGCGAGGAGACCTGGTGGAACGAGTGGTACGAGCATGAGCCCACGGCGTGCGCCGCTTGCGCCGGGCAGCGCCTGAATCCGGTCGCGCTGAACGTGAAGTTCCGCGAGCGCAGCATCGCCTCGCTCACGCGCGAGCCCATCGAGGGCGCGGCGGAGTTCTTCGCCAGGCTGAAGCTCAATCCGCGCGAGAAGGAGATCGCGCGCGACCTGCTCGCCGAAATCCGCGCGCGCCTGAAGTTCCTCGAGCGCGTCGGCCTCGGGTACCTGTCGCTCGATCGCTCGGCGCCCACGCTGTCCGGCGGCGAGGCGCAGCGCATTCGACTGGCCGCGCAGCTCGGGTCGAACCTGCAGGGCGTGTGCTATGTGCTCGATGAGCCCACCATCGGCCTGCATCCGCGCGACAACGAGATCCTCCTGGATTCGCTCGCGGAGCTCTCGTCCCATCGGAACACGCTCGTCGTCGTCGAGCACGACGAGGACACGATCCGGCGGGCCGATCACGTCATCGATCTCGGCCCGGCGGCCGGCGTGCGCGGCGGCGAGATCGTCGGCGAAGGCAAGGTCGACGATCTGATTCGCAACTCGCGCTCGATCACTGGACGCTTCCTGCGCGAGCCGCTGTCGCATCCGTCCGCGCCGCATCGGCCGGTCGATGCGCGCACGCCGTCTCTCGAGCTGCAGCGCGTCGAGCTGCACAACGTCCGCAAGGTCGATGTGAGAGTGCCGCTCGGTCGGCTCGTCGTCATCACGGGCGTGTCGGGCTCGGGCAAGTCGACCATCGCGCGCGACGTGCTGTACACCAATCTGAAGCGGCTCGTGGGCACGGCGAACGGCGGCAAGCCGGAGAGCAACGGCAAGAACGGCAAGGGCCTGAAGGCGGCGGCGACCCGCCTCGCCCAGAACCTCACGGCGCGCGCCGACGGCGCCAAGGCAAAGAGCGGCGCAGACCTCGTGGGCTGCCGCGCGGTGCGCGGTATCGAGCACGTCGATCGCGTGCTCGAAGTGGATCAAACGCCCATCGGCAAGACTCCGCGCTCGTGCCCGGCGACCTACATCGGCTTCTGGGACGAGATCCGCCGCATCTACGCGAACACCACGGAGGCACGCATTCGCGGCTACACCGCGAGCCGCTTCTCGTTCAACACGGCCGGCGGCCGCTGCGAAGAATGCGAAGGCCAGGGCGTGAAGACGATCGAGATGAGCTTCCTGCCCGACGTGAAGGTGCTGTGCGATGCGTGCAACGGCAAGCGCTTCAACTCCGAAACGCTGTCGGTGCTATGGCGGGAGAAGAGCATCGGCGATGTGCTCGCGATGAACGTCGACGATGCGGTCGAGTTCTTCCGCGCGCACACGCGCGTGCACCACGCGCTGAAGCTGCTGCAGGACGTGGGGCTGGGCTACCTCACGCTGGGCCAGCAGAGCCCGACGCTCTCCGGCGGCGAGGCGCAGCGCATCAAGCTGGTCGCCGAGCTCGCGAAGGTGCGCGGGGATGCGGATCGGCTGCTGCGGCAGAAGCCGAAGCACACCCTCTACGTGCTCGATGAGCCGACCGTCGGGCTCCACATGGCCGACGTCGAGAAGCTGATCCACGTGCTGCATCGGCTGGTCGATGCCGGCAACAGCGCCGTCGTCGTCGAGCACAATCTCGATGTCATGGCCGAGGCGGACTGGATCATCGACATGGGACCGGAAGCGGGCGCGGCCGGCGGCCAGGTCGTGGCCGAAGGCCCGCCGGCGGCGCTGGCCCGCAAGAAGGCGAGCTCGCACACGGGCCGGGTGCTGCACGAGTTCCTGCGCGAGCGAACCCGGCGTACAGTCGCGGCGTGAAGAACGATCTCTCGTGCTGGAAATGCGGCTTTGCGCTGGCGGACCTGAGCCTGCCGCTGCGCCGTCTCGACGAATGCCCGAAGTGCCGCGCCGAGCTGCACGTCTGCAAGATGTGCGTGGACTACGACACGCGCGTGGCCAAGCACTGCCGCGAGCCGACGGCCGAGGAAGTGCGCGACAAGACGCGCGCGAACTTCTGCGATCACTTCAAGCCG
>DASZSS010000469.1:0-6718 GCA_035548535.1 Steroidobacteraceae bacterium | reverse complement strand
GAGAATGCCACCGGCGCCATACATCGTGCCTTCCGCGAGGAAACGCCGGCGCTCGATCGCGAAACGGTCCAGATCGACGGGCGACTGCGACTTCTTGGACATACGAAGCTCTCGGTGTAGGACCGACGCGGAGTATGCCGAAGTTGCGCGCGCAACCGCGGCCCAGAGCGTGGGATGACCAGTGTGAGGCGGTGGCTAACTGTGGAGCGGACGCGGCCGCGTCGCGTGAATGCATCGCGTCCGGAGCCCGTTGCTACGAGCCGTCGACGAGCGGGCCGCGCGTGCTGAACGCTGCGGCCAAACCCTGCGTGCCAAACTTTGCGTGGCAAACCCTGCGTGCTAAACCCGCGCGTGCCAAACCCTGCGTGCTAACCAGGGCGCCGTGGGGCCGAGCGGCCAATCGCCGACGACGCGCGTCCGTGCGCTCATCGAACACTTCCGGCGTCACCGGCATCGAGCACGATCGGCGTCACCGTCAAACCGAATCCCCTGCTCTACCCCGACCCGCCGGATGGCGGCTCGTCGGGGGACCACGGTTTCAGCGGCCGATGAAAACATGAATGTCGCCAAGCTCGACGAGGCTCGTGATGACTCCATCGCCAGCCCAGGCGGCGCGTCCGACAACGAAGCGGCAGACATCGTCCGCCACATCCATCATCGTCGTTCCAAGCCTCGATCTTGTAGTTGCGCGCGCGGGCGATCACGCTTGGCACCCGACGTCGGAAGAATGGAACGCGAACCATGGGGTGCTCGAGCCGGTCCTCACGCCCATCGTGGAGTCCATCCGAGACTAGGCGCGACCCGGAGCGCGGCGGCGCCGGGATCGCGAGCTTCCCGGCGCGTCTGCGGCCGGCCGGGTCGGCGCAGCGGCGGCATGCGTGCGGCGAGGGCTCGACCGGATGCTTGGGGGGCCAGCACACCGCTTCAGTGCGAGGCTTGCGCGCGCGGGGGGCTGACTTTACGCAACGACTGCGCGCGCGGCGCATAGGCTCGGCGCGGGCAATGCACGCCGTGCATGTCGCGCTGGCCGTCGTCGGCGCCGCAATCCTGAGTTCGGGCGCGATTGGCGCCGACTGGGAAGGCTACGAGGTGCTGACGCGCGAAGCCGTCATTGAGCGCGTCGGACAAGGCCGCCCGGGCTCGCCCGCCAATCTCTACGCGAAGAACCTGATCGGTCTCGATCTGTCGGGCGTCGACTTTCGCGGCGCCAATCTCTCCGCGTCCGTGCTCAACAACGCCCATCTCGCGCGGGCGAAGCTCGATCGCTGCAATCTCACGGTGAGCTTCATGGAGGGCGCGGACCTGACGGGCGCCTCGCTGACCGACGCGGTGATGTTTTCGATCCAGCTCGCCGGCGGTCATCTGAAAAACGCCAACCTCTCCGGCGCGCGACTGATCGGCGATCTGCGCAACGCCGATCTCACGAACGCGAACCTCACGCGCATGAACGCGGCCGCCGACATGAAGAACCAGTCGATGGGACTCATGCGCGCGAACCTGCCCTACGCGAAGCTGAATGGGGCGGACCTCTCGCACGCCGACTTCTCGCGCGCCGATTTCAGCTTTGCCGATCTGAGCGGCGCGAAGCTCATCGGGACGACGGCCCAGCGCGTGGACTTCAGCGGCGCGCACCTCACGGGCGCGGACCTCACCGGCGCCGACTTGCGCGACGCGCAGTTCATCGACACCGATTTCTCGCACGCCAATCTCACGAACGCCGATTTCACCGGCGCCACGTTCCGCGGCGAGCAAGGCCTGGACACCGCCATCAAGACCGGCGCCCGCGGCCTGCCGTGAGCCGCGCGCGTCCGTGAATCGCGCGCGGCATTCGTCAGCCGCAGCCTGCGCGAGTCGCCGCCTGCCTGCGTCGCCCTGCCGTGAGTTGCGGCCCGCGTGGAGTCGCGCGGGGGCGAAGCCGCGCCAGCGCCCGTGATGATCGAGCCCCGCGGGCGCCAGCTCAGGGATGCGGCTCGGCTGCGGCAAGCGCCGCACGCATTCGGTCGTACTCGGTCTGCAGCGACGCATTCGAAAACACGATGCGTCCGTCCCGGAGCTCGGCATCGTCGGCCCGCGCATCGACGAAGCTCACGAGCAGAGCCGCCGATCTCAGCGCCTTCTTCTCACGCTCGACGAACTGCCGAACCGCGGTGACGGCGGCATCGCTGCTGTGCTCGTAGCCCGCGATGATTTCCTGCTCGCTCGACCGCGGCAGACCAAGCGCGCGCACGTCCGCCTCGGCCTGACGCTGCAGCTCGCGTACGTTCTCGACGTACGTATCGAGGAAATCGCGATAGCGCGGCATCTCGCCGAGCGCCTTCGCACGCGACTGAGCGCCGATCAGGTTTTCGGGCTCGAGAATCGTCCGCAGCTCCGACGCACGCACGTGCATCTGTAACTGGCGCGTTAGGGCCAGCTCGCGCGCCTTCGCTCGCCGCGTGAGCTCGATGAATCGCTTCCGCAGCGGCACGCTCGCATCACCCAGATCGATGTGGGATTCGGCGGCGTAGGGCCGCCACACAGGCGACGTGATACGCGGATTGAGCTGGCCGGAATCGAGCAGCGTCGCCTCCGTCTCTGCCGCTTGCAGAATGCGGTCGATTTCCGGCCGCGCCGCGCGCATCTCCTCGTTTGCATGGCGGATGCGGACAGCGCTGTAGGCCAACCAGCCGCCCAGCGCCACGACGATCACACCGGCGAGCAGCGCCCCCCGCCAACCCACAGTTCGCATTTGGAGAGGCTAACGTATCCCGCTACAGTACCGAAGGGGCGCATCGCCCCACCTCGGGGGAAGTCGATTCGATGTCCAGCGTCTCGCGACGACGCGTGCTGCAAGGTCTGGCCGCTGCATCGCTGCCGCTCGCATTGCCCGGCTGCGCCAAGAGAAACCCCAATTCGCTCGTCGTCGGCGGCCTGCCAGTCACTTGCAACCTGACCCTGCCAGTCGCGTGCGTGGGCCGTGCCGTCCTGAACGGCGCAGCGCCGGCCGGCGTACCCAAGTACGAATACGAATACAGCAAGTACAACGGCTGGCCGGAGATCAAAGAGTCGCTGATGGCCGGGCGCATCCAGGCCGGCTACATGCTCGCGCCGCTCGTCATGGACCTCGCCGACAAGGGCATTCCGGTGAAGATCGTGTCGCTTGGGCATCGCTCGGGCGCCGTCATCATGGTGCGCACGGACTCGCCGTATCAGCACTTCAAGCAGTTGACGGGCAAGCGCGTCGCGGTGCCCAGCCGATTTGCGGTGGATTATCTGTTCCTGCGCAAGATGCTCGCGCAGGAAGACATGAAGATCGAGGACGTCGAGATCGTCGAGATGGCACCGCCCGATATGCCGGCCGCGCTGTACGCGAACGCGGTGGACGCATATTGCACCGGTGAGCCGTTCGGCGCCGCTGCGCAGAGCGCCGGCTACGCGCGGCCGCTGCGCATGACCCGCGACGAGTGGCCGAAGTACATCTGCTGCGTGCTGACGGTGCGCGAAGAGCTCATTCGCGAGAATCCCGCCATGGTGCAGGACCTCGTGAATCAGGTGCTCGGCGCCGGGCAGTGGCTCGATCAGCAGCCCGGGAACCGCGAGAAAGCGGTGCAAATCGCCGCCGGGCCGAAGTACTTCAATCAGGACCCGAAGATCATCCGCTTCGTCATGCAGAACCCGTCGGATCGCGTGACGTATGGCGATTTGCGAATGATCCGCACGGAGTTCGATGAGCTGATGCGGCTGTCCGTCGCGGCGGGCACGCTCACGCATGACATCCCGTACGAGAAGTACGTTGACGAGCAGTTCGCCCGCGCCGCGAAGCCGGCAGTGATTCCGCTATGAGCGCCTGGGGGCCCCGAACGGTCGCGCGGATGTGCTTGGCGCTCGCCTGCGTGCCGCTCGTTGCCACGACGCTAGTCGCGACCGCGCCCGGCGCGTCGGCCGGCGCATCGGAGATGCCTGCGCTCAAGGCCGGCGTGTTCGATCCGCCGCGGCAGGCCCCGGAGTTCACCCTGCAAGGCTCGAACGGCGCCGAGCTGAAGATGAGCGCGTTTCGCGGAAAGGTAGTGCTACTCGCATTCGGCTTCACCTCATGCACCGAGGTCTGCCCCACCACGCTCGCCGTCTTCGCCGACGCCCGTCGCAAGCTCGGACCGGCGGCCTCCGGCGTCCAGGTGGTCTACATCACCGTCGATCCCGAGCGCGACGGGCCCGAGCGCATGAAGAAGTACCTCGCCGGCTTCGACAAGAGCTTCATTGGCGGCACCGGCTCGCCCGCGCAACTCGCGGCCGTCCGCAAGGACTACGGCATCAGCGCCGAAAAGAAGATGTATGGCCGCGACTACACGTACGTGCACTCGTCCTTCGTCTACCTCATCGATCGTCGCGGCCGCATCCGCGCGCTGATGCCTTATGGGCATAGCCCGGACGACTACGTGCACGACCTGAAGATCCTACTCGGGGAATAGCCATGCGAGCGGGTCTGGTGCTGGCCATTGTCGGCGTGGGCGTCCTCGCCTGGGCCGGCTTCGCGCCCATCCACACGGCCTCGCGCGACCAGATTTTCGAGATTCCGAAGGGCACGTGGGCGAGCCGCATGGCCGGGAAGAAGGTGGCGATCCTGCCGGACCACATCCGTCTGACGCTCGGGGTCCGCGACATCCTGGTGCTGAAGAACCATGACGACGTCCCGCAGATCTTCGGCCCCACGCTGATGATGCCCGGCCAGAATTTTCGGTTACCCTTCGAGCGGGCCGCGGAATACCAGTTCGCCTGCACGGCGCACGCGAGCGGCCAGATGACCATCGTGGTGGAACCGAACCCCGAGACGCCGTGGGCGCGCATTCGCTGGCGCGTGCGCGAGCTGCTGGACACGTTGAGCTGATCGGAAATGCAACGACTCAAGGACACTTTGCCGCCACTCGCGGTGATCGCGCTGCTCCTCGCAACGTGGTGGGTCGCCGTCGCCGCCACGGGAAGCCTCATCTTTCCGACGCCGTGGGGCGTGGTCACGGGCACGCTGGAACTGCTGAGGGACGGCTCGCTCTCGCGCCACATCGGCGCATCGCTGATGCGCGTCGGGACCGGGTTCGGGCTCGCGGTCTGCGTGGCCGTGCCGCTCGGTCTGTGGATGGGCTGGGTGCGCGGCGCGTATCACACGCTGAACCCGGTGTTTCAGATCCTGCGGCCGATCTCGCCGATTGCCTGGATACCGATCGCGATTCTGTGGTTCGGCGTGGGCGATGCCTCGCCGATCTATCTGATCTTCATCTCCTCCGTGTTCCCGATGATCGTGCAGACCACCGCGGGCGTGCACACCATCGAGAAGCGGTACTTGCGGGCCGCGGAAAACTTCGGCGTCTCGCGCCGGACGCTGTTCAAGCACGTCGTGATTCCCGCCGTGCTGCCGCAGGTGCTCGTCGGCATGCGCATCGGGCTCGGCGTGGCGTGGCTCGTAGTCGTGGCGGCGGAGATGATCGCGCTTCACTCCGGACTCGGTTACATGATCATGGATTCGCGCAACGCCGGAAATCGCTACGACCTCGTGATCGCCGGCATGATCATCATCGGCCTGATCGGTCTGCTCCTCGATGGGCTCATGCGCACGCTCGAGCGCGCCAGGTGGGTGCGGTGGCGCTATGCGCACTAAGATCGAAGTCCGCTCGCTCAAGAAGAGCTTCGCGACGGACAAGGGCACGCTCGCCGTCGTCGACGATGTGAGCTTCGAGGTGCGCGAGGGCGAGTTCGTCGCGATCGTCGGGCCCTCGGGGTGCGGCAAGTCGACGCTCATGAACATCATGGCGGGCTTCGTGCGGCCGGACGCCGGCGCGGTGCTGATCGATGGCACGCCGCGCTCGAAGCCGGATTCCCGGGGCATCCTGATCTCGCAGCAGGGCTCGGTCTTTCCGTGGCTCACCGTACGCGAGAACCTGATGTTTGGCCTGAACGGGCACGCGCAATCCAACGCGAGCTCCATCGCCGACGAGTACGCCGAGATCGTCGGCCTCAAGGGCTTCGAGGAAAGCTATCCCTATGAGCTCTCGGGCGGCATGTTGAAGCGCGCCGAGCTGGCGCGTGCGCTGGTCGTGAAGCCGGAAATTCTCTACATGGACGAGCCGTTCTCCGCGCTCGACGCGCTGATGAGCTTGCGCATGCGCAACGAGCTGCTGCGCATCCTCGCGAAGGAGCGGCATACGGTGATGCTCATCACGCACGACGTCGAGGAGGCCATCCACCTCGCCGATCGCATCCTCGTGCTCTCGCCGCGGCCCACGCGGATTCAGGCGACCTTCGAGGTGCCCTTCCCGCATCCGCGGCGGCTCGCGAGTCGTGAGGCGCAGGATCTGCGCGTCGCCATCCTGCGCGAGCTGGGTGTCGATCACGATGGGCTCGCTCCCGTCTAAGCTGCCGCGCCCGGCGCCCGCGGATTTCGTGGCGGCGCTCACCTTTCGAGACGCGACGGGCCGCCTCGCGCCGGGATTTGACGCTCGGGCTTGACCGGGGGATCGATCACCGGCCGCACGCGCGCCGCTCGGTCGGAACGTCGGCTGCCCGCCGAACACGTTGATTTTGCTGCCGCTACGGTTGATTGCAGCCTTTCCGCCCCTATGCAGAGGGCCTGGCGCGGGGCGGCGACAGCACGCCCGCAAACTGAGCGCAAAGCGCTCGTGTTATCAGAGCCTTACTGATAGTATCCGCGCCCCAAATCCTAGCCCCACCCCCGGATTGAGCGGCCCTC
>DASZSS010000468.1:0-4608 GCA_035548535.1 Steroidobacteraceae bacterium | reverse complement strand
GCGGCGCCGGCGGCGCGATGCCCGTCGAGACCTCTCCTCCGTTCAACGGCCCTGCTCCTCAGGCGACGTGAATGCTCGTCACCGCCGCCGGCACTTGCGGCACCGGCTGTGCCTCGACGCCGAGCTCGTGCGGCGCGAAGTCGTCCACGTTGATGATTTCCATGATCTTGCGATCGTATTCCCGAAGCGTCGCCGCTTCGGTTTCCGAGATGATGCCCAGCGCGAGCGCCTGCTGGATTTGTCCCGGCAGGTCGAGCGCGGTGATCTTCCCGGTCTTCACGCCTTCCACGCGAATCCGCTTCTCGAGCGGCTCGGCCGTCTGCGACAGCACCAGCGCCTCCTGCAGCAGGCCCAGCGGATTGCTCGGCTCGACGGTCTTGTAGATGTACTGGCACAGCCGCTCGCGCGCCTCGCTGGGGCTCGACACGAGCTCGGCGATGGCGTGGCCGAGCCGGTCGCTCGGCGCCGAGTAGCCGGGCCCGCGGGGGAAGATGACGAACCGCATGATCCCGCCGAGCAGGCGGTTGGGGAAATTGCGCAGGAAGCTGTGAAGCTGCTCCTGCGCCGTGTAGAGCAGGTGGCGGCAGGCCCACTCGACGATCGGCAGGTCCGCCTCGTGCCGGCCCTGATTCTCGTAGTGCTTCAGCACCATCGAGGCGAGATACATGCACGAGAGCACGTCGCCGAGCCGCGCGGAGAGGTTCTCTTTCTTCTTCAGATAGCCGCCCAGCGTGAGCATCGCGACGTCCACCGCGAAGGCGAACGACGCGCTGAATCGCACGATGTGCTGGTAGTAGCGCGCGGTAGGTCCGGTGACCGGCGTGCGCGCGAACCGCGCATGCGTGAGCGCCATGATGAACGAGCGCACCGCGTTCGAGATCGTGAAGCCGATGTGCCCGAAGAGCGCGCGATCGAACTCGTCGACTCCCTTCGCGCGATCCGGATTGCGCGCGGCAGTCATCTCACGCAGCACGAACGGATGGCAGCGCACCGCGCCCTGGCCGAAGATGATCAGATTGCGCGTGAGAATGTTGGCGCCTTCGACGGTGATGGCGATGGGCACCGACTCGTAACCGCGCCCGAGATAGTTGCGCGGCCCGAGGCAGATGCCCTTGCCGCCGTGCACGTCCATCGCGTCGTTGGCGACGACGCGGCCCATTTCCGTGACGTGATACTTCAACATCGCCGAGGGCACCGAGGGCCGCTCGCCGCCGTCGATGGCGCCCGCGGTGACGGAGCGCGCGGCGTCCATCGTGTACGTGAGTCCCGCCATGCGTGCGATGATGTTCTCGACGCCTTCGAACTTGCCGACCGGCAGGTTGAATTGCCGGCGAATGCGCCCGTACGCGCCGGTCGCCCACGTGGCCGCCTTCGCGCCGCCCGTCGCATTCGACGGCAGCGAAATGCAGCGCCCGACCGAGAGCTGCTCGACGAGCATGCGCCAGCCCTGCCCCGCCATCTTCGGCCCGCCGATGATGAAGTCGAGCGGCACGAACACGTCGCGGCCCTGGATCGGCCCGTTCTGGAAGGGAATGTTGATCGGGAAGTGCCGGCGGCCGATCGTGACGCCCGGCGTATTGCGCGGGATGAGCGCGCAGGTGATGCCGATGTCCGTCTTGTCGCCGAGGAGCTTCTCGGGATCGAAGAGGCGGAACGCGAGCCCGATCACGGTCGCCACGGGCGCGAGCGTGATGTAGCGTTTCGAGAAATTCAGCTTGATGCCGACGATCTCGCGCCCCTGCCACGAGCCCTTGCACACGACGCCGGTATCGGGAAGCGAAGCGGCGTCGGACCCGGCGCGCGGCCCGGTGAGCGCGAAACACGGCACTTCCTCACCCCGCGCGAGACGCGGCAGGTAGTAGTTCTTCTGCTCTTCCGTGCCGTAGTGACTCAGCAGCTCGGCCGGGCCAAGCGAGTTCGGTACGGCGACGGTCGACGAGGCGGTGACGCTGCGGCTCGCGATCTTCGCCAGCACGCACGAGTGCGCGTACGCCGAGAATTCCAGGCCGCCGTACTTCTTCGCGATGATCATCGCGAAGAAGCCCTTGGACTTGAGGAAATCCCACACGTGAGGGGGCATGTCGCCGCGCTTGTGGGTGATGTCCCAGTCGTCGAGCATGCGGCACAGCTCTTCACACGGCCCATCGAGAAACGCTTGCTCTTCCGCCGAGAGCTGCGGCGGCTTGGCCGACAGCAGCTTGCTCCACTTCGGCGCGCCGGTGAACAGCTCGCCGTCCCACCACACCGTGCCGGCTTCCAGCGCTTCGCGCTCTGTCTGCGACATCGTGGGCAGGAGCTTCAGGTAAGTCTTCATGAAGCGCCGCGTGATCAGCGCCTTGCGCAGCGGGCGCACGTTCAGCAGCCAGAGCGAGGCGACGACGAGCCAGAGGAAGCCCTTCCACACGCCTGCGGGGGCGCTCTCGGCACCGAGCAGGGTGTACGCGACGAGCAGCACGGTGAACGTCGCCGTGAACGTGAGCAGGGAGAGGCGCTTGTATGCAAGAAACAGCACCGCGCCGATGAACAGCAGCGCGATGACACCACCAGGCTGCGTCAACGCATACGCGGCCGCGGCCAGCAAGAGCAGCGAAATGAAGGCGCCGAGCATGAGCGCTCCTTTGAGGAGATTTCGGCCAGTGCCGCCCGCATTGCGCGCCCTGCGCGGCGTGGCGGCCTGGCCGGGCTAAGCGCCTGACGAGCGGCGATTTCCGACCGACTATAGCCGCCAGTGGGACGTGTGACGAGGCAGGCGGCGAAGACCCGCCTCGTCTCGGTGCCGGCGTCCGTGCGGACCGCTCGCTCGATCAGCCGAGCAGCTCTTTCACGCCGTCGCGCTCCTCGCGCAGCTCTTTGTCGGTCGCGTCCATACGGTTGCGGCTGAATTCGTCGATTGAAAGGCCCTGCACGATCTGATAGTCGCCGTTCTTGCACGTGACGGGATACGAGTAGATGACGCCTTCCTTGATCCCGTAGCTGCCATCGGACGGCACGGCCATGCTGACCCAATCGCCATCGGGCGTACCGCGCACCCAGTCGCGGATATGATCGATGGCCGCCGATGCGGCCGACGCCGCGGACGACTGCCCGCGCGCCTTGATGATGGCGGCGCCGCGCTGCTGCACGACGGGGATGAAGGTCTCTCTCACCCACTTCTGGTCGACGAGGCTCGGCGCCGGCTTGCCGTTCACCGTCGTGTGCGTGATGTCCGGGTACTGCGTCGAGGAGTGATTGCCCCAGATCGTCATCTTGCGGATCGCCGTGACGTGCGCGCCGGTCTTCTCCGCGAGCTGCGACAGCGCGCGGTTGTGATCGAGGCGCGTCATGGCCGTGAAGTTACGCGGATTGAGATCCTTCGCGTTGGCGCGCGCGATGAGCGCGTTGGTATTCGCGGGATTGCCGACGACGAGAATCTTCACGTTGCGGTCGGCGACTTCGTTCAGCGCCTTGCCCTGCGCGGAGAAGATCTGCGCGTTCGCGAGCAGCAGGTCTTTGCGTTCCATGCCGGGCCCGCGCGGGCGCGCGCCGACGAGCAGGCCGACGTGCAGGTCGCGGAAGGCGACTTTCGCATCGTCCGTCGCAACGATCTTGTTCAAGGTCGGGAACGCGCAATCGGCCAGCTCCATGACCACACCCTGCAGAGCGGACAGCGCAGGCGTGATCTCCAGCAGGTGGAGATTGATCGGCTGATCGGGCCCCAGCATCTGCCCGGAGGCGACGCGGAAGGCGAGGGCGTACCCGATCTGACCGGCGGCACCGGTGATTGCGACGTTCACGGCTTGCTTCATGAGCTGCTCCGACAAAAAGGGCCGCAATTTTAGGGGCCCGGGGCCGCGGACTGCCATTACCGGGAGCGATAACCGGCCCGCGCCCCGCAGATGGCTCGACGCGGTCGTTACTTCGCCGGGCGGGGATCGCGGCCGAGGGCCGCCTGTGAGACGGGCACCTGCGGGAAGGCTTTACGGAACGCGGCGATCTCGCGGTCGGCGTCGGCGGACTTGCCGGCGAGGCGCAACTGCTCGATCTGCCGCATCCAGGCTTGCGGGTCCGTGTGGGCGCCCTTGTCGGCGAGCGCTGGAGTGCGCGCGCCCGGCGGTGGCGCTTCGCTCGGCTGCGGTCGAGCGATGGCCGTGTTGGGGCTTTCGCCTTCGCTCGTTCGCAGGGCGTTCTCCCGCGCGGGGGTGACACGGCCCTCACTCGCCGCTTCGGCTCGCGCGAAACGCGGTGTATGGGTCGAGCTGACGCGAGCCTTCGGGGCGGCTGGCGGCGCGCTCCGCGCTTGCTGTGCAAGCTGGGCTCCGCCTGCGAGCGGCGTTGTCGGCGCAGGTTTCGTGTCGGCGGTCGAACCCGGGCCGGTCTCCGACGCGCTCCACGCTTGCTGTCCAAGCGGGGCTCCGCCTGCGGGCGGCGTTATCGGCGCGGCTTTCGTATCGGCGGTCGAGCCCGGGCCCGTCTCCACTGTGCTCATGGGCGCCGCGACTGAATATCCATCGCCGCCACGCAGACGCGCGACGTTCAGTACGACGGCCAGCGCGAGCACCACGCTTGCCGCAAGCGCGACCGGCAACGCCCAGCGCGGCGCGCGATACATCGGCGCGTTCGCCGGAACCT
>DASZSS010000467.1:0-3165 GCA_035548535.1 Steroidobacteraceae bacterium | reverse complement strand
CGGCAGACGCTTACAGGCAGTCCGAAATCCTTGAAAGTACGCTCGAAAACGGTAAACGCCGAGGCTTCCTTCGTGGAAGACAGGGCATCACAGCACAGCAGGTAACGGCTCGCTGCATGGGTAATGGTGAGCGGAAGCAGTAGCGGCGATCGGCGAGCATGAACTCGCCCTTGCAGTCCGTGCACCACGGATCGTTCGGCGCCTTGGGCAGCTCGAGCGTGGTTCCTTCGGCCTGTAGCGAGCCCTTCTGCCGCGGCTGACAAGCCCGTGCCGATCCAGCACCGCGTGCACCGTGCTGATGGCGGGCAGACAGATCCCCGAATGGCCGCCGCCGCAGCTTTTCGCGGATCTTGGGAGCACCCCAGGTTAGCCTGCCGGTAAGGACGTCGGGAGTGATCGGTCAGACCCTCCAGTCCCGTGTCTTTGTAGCGCTGGAAGATCTTGTAGCCGGTCTTGCGCGAGATATCGAACTCGCGGCAGAGCACCGCCATCTTCTCCCCATCGAGCAACCGGGCAACAAACCGCAGCCTCTCGTCCACCTTGCAACACTCCCGCCACGGCATCGCGCGTCTCCTCCGCAAATGCCAGAAGTGTTACCCATGTGCCCGGAACGAACTGTCACCTACGTGCCCGAAAGCACACTCCAGCTCCCATTCCTCCAGCTCTCAGCCCGCGGCGTCGCGCTGCGCCGTCCGCGCATGCAGTTCGCATAGACTGGCGCCATGGCCCGCATCGCCGTCGCCGGCTTTCAGCACGAAACCAACACGTTTGCGCCACTGCGCGCGACGCTCGCGGATTTCGAGCAGGCCGATGCGTGGCCCGGACTCACGACGGGCGCCGCGCTCTTCGACGCGGTGAAAGGCATCAATCTGCCGGCGGCGGGATTCATCGACGAGGCGCGATCGCTCGGGCACGAGCTCGTGCCGCTGCTCTGGTGCTCCGCGCAGCCCTCCGCACACGTCACGCGCGACGCGTACGAGACGATTCTGCGCCGACTGCTCGACGCGCTGAGCGACGCGCACTCGCTCGACGCGGTGTACTTGGACCTGCACGGCGCGATGGTCGCCGAGCACATCGAAGACGCGGATGGCGAGACGCTCGAGCGCGTGCGACGCGCGGTGGGACCGGACGTGCTCATCGTCGCAAGTCTCGATTTCCATGCGAACGTGTCGGCCCGCATGGTCGAGGTGGCGGATGGGCTCGTGAGCTTTCGCAGCTATCCGCATGTCGACATGACGGAGACGGGCGCGCGCGCTGCGGCGCTCGTGCACGACTCGTTGAAGCAGCGCGCGCCGGCGCGCCGCCATCGAGCGCTGCCGTTTCTGATGCCGCTCACGTCGCAATGTACTCTCATCGAGCCACTGCGATCTTTGATGGAGCTTGCCCGGCGCTTGGAGCGTTCGCCGATTGCCTCGCTATGTCTGACGCCGGGGTTTCCCGCAGCGGACGTGCCGGAGTGCGGACCAGCCGTCTTCGGCTACGCGCGCGAGGAGCAGGCGCTGGAACGCGCGACCACCGAGCTCTTCGAATCGACACTCGCGTGTGAGCGCGACTTTTCGCTCGAGCTCGTCAGCGTGGATGAGGCGACCCGCCTCGCGCGCGATACGGACGTGCCGCGCGGACGGCCCATCGTGCTCGCGGACACGCAGGACAATCCGGGTGCGGGAGGCAACGCCGACACGACATCGCTATTGAAGGCGCTGCTCGCGCAGAACGTGGACGGCGTGCTCGCCGGCGTGATGTGGGATCCGTCGTGCGCAGCACGTGCGCACGAGGCCGGGCAGGGCGCGGTCCTGGAGATGGCGCTGGGCGCGCATTCCGGCTTCGACGGCGAGACACCGCTCGTCGCGCGCTTCGCGGTCGAGCGACTCGGGGACGGACGGTTCATCGGAACGGGTCCGTTCTATCGCGGCGGGCGCTTCGATCTCGGGCCCATGGCGTTGCTGCGCGTCGGCTCGATGCGAGTCGTCGTCGCTTCTCGCAAGCAGCAGGCGGCGGACGCCGCCATGTTTCGACACGTCGCCGCCGAGCCGGCGGAGTGCCGCGTGCTGGTGCTGAAGAGCTCGGTGCATTTCCGCGCGGACTTCGGTCAGATGGCTTCGCGCGTGGTGCTCGTCGAGGCGCCGGGCCCGAACGTCGCGGACCCGGCGAAGTTGCCCTTCACGCGATTGCCGGCAGGCAAGAGGCTCAGTCCGCGTCGCTAGCGCGAGCCTTGCTCGTTGCCCCCATGTCGTGCGCGAGAGCTCGCACGCTTCAATGGCTGCGCGTCGGTGCGCCGAGATTCGAGGCATCTCCCGCGGTCATGCCCGCGCGTGGCCGAGAGCCGCTTTGAGCCCATGACGAGGCGGCGCGCCGTGCTCGACGGCATCTCCCGCGGCCATGCGCTTGCGTCCGCGAGAGTCGCTTTGAGCCCATGACGAGTCGGCGCGCCGTGACTCGACGGCATCTCCCGCAGCCATGCGCTTGCGTCCGCGAGAGCCGCGTTGCGCTCATGACGAGTCGGCGCGCCGTGATTCGGCGGCATCGTCCGCGGCCATGCCGTTGCGTCGGCGCGAGCCAGCCGCGTTGCGCTCGTGACGAGTCGGCGCGCCACGGCTCGACCGCATCCCTGCGGCCGAGCCTTTTCCTCGGCGCGGCGCTACTTCACCTCGCCTTCACCCTTGACGTCCACATCGCCCGGGTTCGAGATCACGAACATCACCACCCGGCGATTCTTCGCGCGCCCCTCTTCCGTCGAGTTGTCCGCGATGGGCTGGCCCTCGCCGTATCCCTTCGCGGTGATCTGCGTCGGCGGCACGCCGGCCCGCACCAGATAGTCACGCACGGCATCGGCGCGCTTCTGGGACAGCGTCAAGTTGTACGCATCTGGACCCCTGCTGTCCGTATGCCCCTGCAACTCCACCTTCAAGCGCGGATGCTTCTTCAACCCGTCCGCAACGTCATCCAGCACACTCAATGAGCTGGAAGTCAGGTCCGCGGAGTTGTAGGCGAACGTCACGCCTTCGAGGGTGATCGAGCCCTTTTGCGGGCAGCCATTCGCATCGACGGCCACGCCGGGCGGCGTGCCGGGGCATTGATCGCGATCGTCCGTCACGCCGTCGTTGTCCGAGTCCATGGGAGGCGGCGGCGCGGCCGCTTGCGGTGGCGGCGGGGGTGGCGGCGGCG
>DASZSS010000466.1:0-25414 GCA_035548535.1 Steroidobacteraceae bacterium | reverse complement strand
CGGCAACGTGAGGCAGACCGACGTCGCGCTCGTTGGCGAAATCCTCAGCACGCTCGTGCCGCGCGTGCTGATCGGATTGCCGCCGGCGGCGGCGCACATCGATGCCGATGCGGCGCGCGAAGTGTGGAATCGCATGATCTCCGCGGATCAAGCGTTCACCGCTCTGGGCAATGCGGAGTTCATCCAAGGCTGGCGGGATTGCCTTGCGCGGCTCACATCGAGCGAATCGACGCATCCGTTGCTTGCGGGCTATGCGTCCAGGCTCCTCTACGACGCGCAGGTGATCGATTTCGAGACGCTGGCCAGGGCGCTTTCGCAGGCGCTCTCGGTCGGTAACGCGCCGGAAGTGGGCGCGAGCTGGGTTGAAGGCTTGCTGAGTGGCAGCGGCACGCTGTTGATCCACGACGATCGCTTGCGCGAGGTGCTCGATGCTTGGGTGCGCGAGGTTCCGGAGGAGCATTTCATCCGCGTGTTGCCGCTCTTGCGGCGGACGTTTGCGCAGTTCTCGCACGGCGAGCGACGCGTGCTCGGCGAGCGCTTGCGAAGCAAGCACCCGGGTTCGGCGCCGGTCGCCGCGGCGGCGGAGGACTTCGATGAAGCGGCGGCGCGAGCGCTCGTGCCGGTGCTGGCGCTGATCTGGAGTGAGGAGTCCAAGTCGTGACGTGCATATCCGGAAAACCGCGAGCGGGCGCGGCGCGGCTCACGGCGACGAGCCGCGGCTCGTGGCCCGCATCCATGGCGCAGCTCTCACCATGATCTCCGACGACGAAGCGGCGCGGCGCTGGCGCCTCGTGCTGGGCGGCGAGCAAGCCGACGGCATCGGCTACTCACTCAGCGGCAAAGATCTCGCGATGGACCGCGCGCTCCGCGCCCTCTACGACTCCGATCGACGCGGTGGCCTCGACAGCTCGCAGCCGAGCGTGGCGCGCTGGCTCGGGGACATCCGCGAGTACTTTCCGTCGAGCGTCGTGCAAGTGATGCAGCGGGACGCCTTCGAGCGGCTCGACATGCGCCGCATGCTCATGGAGCCGGAGATGCTCGAAGCCCTGCAGCCCGACGTGCATCTCGTCGCCGATCTCATTGCCATGTCCGGCAGCATTCCCGCCAAGACGCGCGACACGGCGCGACAGGTCGTGCGTCGTGTGGTGGACGAGCTGATGAGGCGGCTCGCCGAGCCCATGCGGCAAGCGGTGAACGGGGCGCTCAATCGCGCCGTGCGCAATCGCCGGCCGCGCCACAACGATATCGACTGGCCGCGCACCATTCGCGCCAATCTCAAGAACTTCCAGCCGCGCTATAACACGATCATCCCCGAGGTGCGGATTGGTTACGGTCGGCGGCGCCAATCGATGCGGCACATCATCTTGTGCATCGACCAAAGCGGGTCGATGGCGGCGAGCGTCGTGTACTCGGCGATCTTCGGCGCGGTGCTGGCGACGATGCCGGCGGTGGACACGTCGCTCGTCGTTTTCGATACGTCCGTCGTCGATCTCACGGACGAGCTCGACGATCCGAACGATCTGCTGTTCTCGACGCAGCTCGGCGGCGGCACCGATATCAATCGCGCCGTCGCGTATTGTCAGCAGCTCGTGCGCGCCCCACACGAGACGATCTTCGTGCTCATCAGCGACCTGTACGAGGGCGGCGTCGAGGAGGAATTCATGAAGCGCGCCGCCTCGCTCGTGGCCTCGGGCGTTCAGCTCATCACGCTGCTTGCGCTGAGCGACGAGGGCGCGCCTAGCTTCAACGCGCCGCTGGCTGCGCAACTCGCGACGCTGGGGGTGCCGGCCTTCGCCTGCACGCCCGATCAGTTTCCGGAGCTGATGGCCGCGGCGATTCAGCGCACTGACCTGCGCGATTGGGTGGCGAAGAACGGGTAGCCGTGCTCGATCGGGTGGCGCGCGATGATCTCGGCGCGTGCAGCTCGGATCGCTGGAGGCTTCTGCCCGCTTCGAGGATCGCCTGGATCTTCGCGGCAGCGCCCACGCTCATCGCGGCTCGCCGCGCGCCGACCTCATCGCGCGCCGACGTCGCCCTTAGGATCGCGGCGATCCGCCGCTGCCACGCTTGATCATCGCGTTAGGACCCCCCGGCCGAGCTCGTTCTTCGTCTCGGTTGCACCGCCTGGCCCGGGGCCGCATCCTTCGCAAGCCGTTCCGCGGAGCATGTTCATGGCCGTACCTTGGGCGCAAATCGTTCGTTTCATGCCGACGATCATCGAAGTGTCGTCGGAGCTCTTGAAGCGCACGCGACGGTCCCCGTCGAAGGAGGTGGCGGCGAACGGCACGGTGATCCCGAATCTCGAGAGCCGCGTCGCCGCACTTGAGGAGACCGAGCAGCGCGCCGCGGAGCTGGACGCGCAGATGGCCGAGCAACTCAATCAGATCACGCGGGCGGTCACAGCCCTTCACGCGCAGAATCGGCGGCTGACGGGGCTGTTGATCGCGACGGGGGTGGTCGCCGTTGCGGCGCTGATCGTGGCGCTGGTTCGGTAGACGGGGATCGTGCCGCGACTTTCGTCGCGAGCTGGGGAAGGCCGGCCGGCGCGGCCCCTTACGGCTTCAGCAGCCGCATCCGCGTCCTGGGGCGACGGCTGTCGCGGACCGCCAGCGCGAATCCCAGCAGGCTGGCCGAGGCAAGCATCAAGAAGAACGAAACGATTTCGAGTGCCATGGGCATCCTCCCAGCGGGCTGAACGGGCCCGTTTCCTCTGGGGCATACTCTGTACGGTGGCGCGCGCCGGGCGGATTCACGGCGGAGCGGTGGGCTCACTTCCATCAGGCAGGTCCTCATGAAGCGCATTCTTTTCGTCGCGGCGCTGGTCGCCGTTGCATGGGGTGTCGAGCGCTGGACGTCGGCCGACCTGTCGGCGCCGCGCCGGACTGACTCGACGCAAGTCTCATCCGCGCCGGGCCCGCATTCCCTTCCGCAATCCGAAAGCACTCCGCGGGCCGGATCCCAGTTCGAAAGCGCCGGCACGGTGGTCCGCGTGCTCGCGGACGACAATGACGGCTCACGCCATCAGCGCTTCATCGTGCGCCTCGCGTCGGGTCGCACGGTGCTCATCGCGCACAACATCGATCTCGCGCCGCGCGTCGCGGGGCTCGAAGCCGGCGACACGGTCGAGTTCTCCGGGGAATTCGAGGACAACGACAAGGGCGGTGTCGTGCACTGGACGCATCACGACCCGCAAGGCCGTCACGTCGCGGGCTGGATCCGGCATCGCGGTCGCACATATCAGTAGCCATCGCGCTGCGCTCGGCGCGCTGAGCGCATGCCTCATACCGGCCCGCTCGCGCGTTCGGCCCTCAGTGCGGCAGGCGCGTTGAAGCGCGTCATCGCGAACGCACGCTTCACCGGTCACCCGATCACGCTGGAGTTCACGCGTGAGGCGCGGAAGGATTTGTCGTCGCTGCGGGCGAAGCTCGTCACGATCGAGAACGCGATGCGCGCGGGGCTCACCAGTTGCTCGCGATGGTCGCCGCGTTCGCCCGTGATGAAGCCTTTCAGCGCGCGGTAGTCGGAGGCCGTCATGGACATTCAGAAGACCATGGCCGGCGAATCCGGAGACGACCGGCAGGGCTGGCGCCCGCACTACGCGACATAAGCCCTCTATTTCCGCGCCCGCCTCCCAGTGTCACGTTTTGCGACCGACGCCTGCTGGAATGCTCCCAACAACTCAGCAGCGAGTGACCAGCGGAGGACCCCCGAAATGAACCCCAGCTCCCGTCCCGTCGCCCCCCGCGACCTGCGACCCCACGAGCCCATCATCCACTGCCCGCACTGCCAGGCGGAAATCAAGCTCACGGAATCACTCGCCGCGCCGCTTCTCGAGGCGAAGGAGCTCGAGTTCAAACGCATGGAAGGCGAGCTGCGCGAGCGCGAAGCCGCGCTCACCCGCCAGCGGCACGCGCTCGAACAGGAGCTGGCCGGCCGCCTCGCGGCCGAGCGCAAGAAGGTGGCCGAGGAGGAGCAGCGCAAAGCGCGCCTCGCGCTCGGCATCGAGCTCGAGTCCAAGCAGCGCGAGCTGGCGGACTTGAGCGAACTGCTCGAGGCTCGCGAGGCGAAGCTCGCCGAGGCGCAGCAGGCGCAGGCGGAGGTCGTCCGCAAGCAGCGCGAGCTCGAAGAGAAGGAGCGCGAGCTCGAGCTCACCATCGAGCGGCGCGTCTCCGCGAACGTCAGCCAGATCCAGCAAAAGGCGCGGCAGGAGGCCGAAGATCTGCTGAAGCTCAAAGTCGCCGAGAAGGACCAGCTCATCGGCGCGATGCAGCGGCAGATCGAGGAGCTGCGTCGCAAGTCCGAACAAGGCTCGCAGCAGCTCCAGGGCGAGGCGATGGAAGCCGAGCTCTTCCAGCTTCTGACGACGCGCTTCGACGACGACACGATCACGCGTGTCCAGAAGGGCGAGTTCGGCGGGGACGTGCTGCACACCGTGGTGAGCCCGTCGGGCCTCGTCTGCGGCACCATTCTCTGGGAGTCCAAGCGGACCAAGCACTGGAGCGAAGGATGGCTCGCGAAGCTGCGGCAGGATCAGCGCGCGGCGAAGGCGGAAATCGCGGTGATCGTGAGCCACACGCTGCCAAAGGGCGTCACGCATTTCGATCTCGTCGAGGGCGTGTACGTCGTAAGCCCTCAGTGCGTGGTGCCGGTGGCGACGCTGCTGCGCAAGGCGCTGCTGGAGCTCGCCCTCGCGCGTCAGTCATCGCAGGGGATCGAGACCAAGGCGGGACTGCTCTATCAGTACCTCACCGGCCCGCGGTTCCGTCAGCGAGTGCAGGCGATCGTCGAAGCGTTCACGTCCATGCAGGACGATCTCGTCGCCGAGAAGAAGGCGCTGCAAAAGCAGTGGGCCAAGCGCGAGACGCAGCTCGAGCGCCTGATGAATTCCACCGTCGGGATGTACGGTGATCTTCAGGGCATCGCCGGCCGCAGCCTCGAGGCCATCGAGGGTCTCACTGGACTGACACTCCTCGAGGGGCCTGCGGACGAGCCGGCTTGCGGAACTTGAAGATCGACTGATCGGTGCGGCCGCGCACCCCGGGCGTGAAGACCATCTGGGTGTGATCGTCTTCGGGATGCGCGAGCAGCTTGCTTTCCGCGACCAGCTCGAATCCAGCCGCGGTGACTTCCTGCTTGATGATCGCCGGATCGATCCGGTGCAGCTTCTTGATGTCGCGCGTTCCGGAGCCGGGCTCCGCGTTGTGATCGACGATGAAGTAGATGCCGCCGGGCTTCAGCGTGTCGAAGATCCGCTTGTTGAGGCTCGCGGTGTCGATGTTGTTCAGCGGCAGGTCGTGGTAGTAGAGCACGTTGAACACGATGTCGACGTTCGCGGGCAGCTTCAGCGTGTTGTAGTCGACGAGCTCGTACTTGGAGTTGGGATGCGCGGCTACGAATGCACGGCTCGCGGCGCCCGCGCGCGGCTCGGTGTACGGCAAGTCGTACATGTACACGACGCCTTTGTCGCCCACGATGTCGGAGAGGAGCGTCGTGAAATACTGGCCGAAGGACGCGAACTCGACGACGCGGTCGCCCGGCTTCACGCCCGAGAGGGTCAGCAACTCGGCTGGCTTGCGGTTCGCATCGCGCGCTTTGTGCTCGGCGGTGCGGGCAGGGGACTCGACAGCCTTGCGGAT
Organism: Steroidobacteraceae bacterium; assembly: GCA_035548535.1. Taxonomy (GTDB): domain Bacteria; phylum Pseudomonadota; class Gammaproteobacteria; order Steroidobacterales; family Steroidobacteraceae; genus JADGHX01. The sequence goes on along the minus strand of DASZSS010000466.1, from coordinate 19,778 downwards.
GTACGCCGGCGTGTCCGCCGGGGCCTGATAAGCCGGCGCTGCGTCCTCGGCGCCGAACGACGCGCTCATGGCGCCCATGAGCACACCCAGCGAGATCAGCGCGAGACGGGATGGAACGGTTTTCATGTGATGGGCCTCCCTTTGGGGGGCTACTCTGCCACGGCGCTCGGCCGGAGACGACGGGGCGCGCAGGGGGACCATGGCTCGATCGCGCCTACCGGCGATCGCGCCTGCCGGCGAGCACGCCTGTGGCGGTGCTCGCGAGTCCGTCGCCTGTACGCAGCTACGCCCTCGGTATCCGCACACGCTCCGCTTGCCGGCAAAGGGCCGCGGGTGTTCGCGCGGCACCCGCGGGTGTTCTTTGGGCCCACGGGTGTTCGTGCGGGGCCCGCGGGTGTGTTCGTACGGGGCCAGGGCGTTCGTGCGCGGCACGCGGAGCTTCACGCGCCGCGCCCGCGAGCGTTTCGCGCGCTCCGCCGGGCCGCTCAATCCGGCAACGTCATCTCACCCGTGAGCGCAAACCGCGTCTGCACGCCCGACGCACTCGCCAGGCCGGAGCGTCGCACCGGCTGACCTCCGCCGACCCACACGTCCACCTCGCCCGGCACGATCCGACGCTTGCCCTCGACATCGACGATGCTGAGCGCCCGATCCCGCAGCGTGAACTCCACCGTCTTCTTCTCGCCTTTGCGGAGGTGAATGCGCTGGAACCCCTGCAGCGCCCGAATTGGCGCGCCCGCGACCCCGCGATGAGTCACATAGAGCTGCACCACTTCATCCCCATCCATCGCGCCAGAGTTGGTCACATCGACCGACACGGTCACCGCATCGCTCGGCCCGACACTCGCCTTGCTCGTGCGGACATTCGCATAGTCGAACTTCGTGAAGCTCAATCCGTACCCGAACGGATACAGCGGCTCGCCCGTGAAGTAGCGATACGTGCGCTTGCTCATCGAATAGTCATCGAACGGCGGCAACTGATCGACCGACTTGTAGAACGTCACCGGCAGTCGCCCCGCAGGGCTGAAGTCGCCGGCAAGCAGCGCCGCGACGGCCGTGCCACCCTCGCCACCCGGATACCAGGCCTCGACGATCGCCGGGATGTTCTGATCCGCCCAGTTCACGCCCAGCGCGCTGCCGTTCATGAGCACGAGGACTACCGGCTTGCCGACCGCATTCACGCGCTCGAGCAGGCTCTGCTGCGGAGCGGGCAGATCGAGACTCGTGCGATCGCCGCCCGCGAATCCCGCCGCATCGACTTTCATCTCTTCGCCTTCGATGCGCGGTGACAGGCCGGCGACCATCACGACGAGATCCGCGTTGCGCGCGGCTTCCACTGCGTCGTCGCCGCGCGCGCTCGGCAAGCTCCAGACGAATCGCGCTTCGCCGATCGGACTCTTCTGGAAATACTCGATGCGCACGGGATACGTGTGGCCCGCCTGTAGCTGAATTTTCGGCGTCTGCGTGGTCGCCGGCTCATGATCGGTCCAGTCTTCGGTGACGAGCTTGCCGTCCACCCACACGCGATAGCCGTCGTCACCCGTGAACCCGATGCGATACTCGCCGGACTCTGGCGCCTTCAGCACGCCGGTCCACCGCGCTGAGTAGCCCGGCGGCAGCGGCGGATCGTTGTGACTTGCGCTCACGACGAAATCGATCGTGCGATCCACGCGTGACTTCGCAGCCGCGCCCGTCAGCGTGATGTTCGAAAAGTACTCCGCTTTCAAGCCGTGGCTCGTGCAAGCGGCATCCACGCAGAGCGCCGATTCGGGGACGGTCGTCGTCACGGGGCCAACGAGGCCGGTGCCCTGCACGTACGTCACCTTGGATTGCGGGAAGCGCTTGCGGATGCCCTCCAGAACGGTGACCGGGTGCGAGGGCGTGCCGTTGTAGTTGCCGACCAGCGCGTCCAGGTTGTCCGCGTTCGGGCCGATCACTGCGATGCGGGCAGGCGGCTTCTTCAGCGGGAGCAAGTTGTCTTGATTCTTGAGCAATACGAGGGACGCCTTCGCCATTCGCAAGGCCACCTCACGATGCTCCGGCGTGTCGTTCGCGGACACCGGAATGCGTGCGTATGGATTGGCGCCAGGCGGATCGAACATGCCGAGCTTGACGCGCGTCGTGAAGAGCCGAGTGAGCGCCTGATCGAGCACGGACTCCTGCATCAGTCCGCGGCGGACCGCATTCACGATGGCGTCGGGGTCGGTGGTCATATTGCGCCGATAGTCGCCGCAGATGAGATCCATGCCCGCCTTGAACCCCGCGGTGACGCCGGCTTCCGCGTTCGGCGCGTAGTGCAGGCCTTCCTTGATGAAGATGTCGGCGGCCGCTCCGCAATCCGAGACGACGTAGCCCTGAAATCCCCAGTCCTTGCGCAAGTGCTCGCCGAGCAGCGTGTCGTTCGCGCACGCCGGCTGGCCGTTCACGCCGTTGTAGGCGCACATGACGGACTGCGCTTTGGCTTCCATCACGGTCGCGCGGAAGGCGGGAAGGTACGTGTCCTCGAGATCGTGGCGCGACACCTTGATGTCCGCGCTGTGCCGCGTCGCTTCGGGGCCGCTGTGAACCGCGAAGTGCTTGGGTGTGGCGACCACCTTCAGATACTTCGGATCGTTGCCTTGCAGGCCCGTCACGAACGCGACGCCCATGCGCGAGGTGAGATACGGGTCCTCGCCGTAGGTCTCCTGGCCACGGCCCCAGCGGGGATCGCGGAAGATGTTGATGTTGGGGGACCATGCCGTGAGCCCGCGATACCAATCGCTGCCGCCGTCGGGGTGCACGGTGGCGGCGTATTTCGCGCGGAATTCGGTGCTGATGATGTCGGCGGCCTGCTGCATCAGCGGGACGTCCCAGCTCGCCGCCATCCCGATGGCTTGCGGGAAGACCGTCGCGACGCCGGCACGCGCGACGCCATGCAGACCTTCGTTCCACCAGTTGTATTCGGGCACGCCGAGGCGCGGGATGGCGGGGGCGGTGTGCCCGAGTTGCTTCGCCTTCTCGGCGAGCGTCATGCGCGAGATCAGGTCGCGCACGCGCTGGTCCGTGGGGAGCGAAGCGTTTCGGAGCGCGGTCGAGGCGCCTGACGCCGAGTCTGCCGCCATCGCCTGGGTGCTGATGGCGATGCCTAACGCCAAGCAGACCGACAGGCTCACAAGTCTTACCGCGTGCGTGTTCACTGGCTCGTCCCCCTTGGCCTCTGCGATTTTAGCGGTGGTTTATGGTATCGCTACCATAATGGGTGAGCATCCTACCTGTCCGGTGCGATTCGAGCTAGAGCGGGAAGCTCTCTCGACGTATGCAGCACGGTCGTGTTATCGCGTCCGCCGGAGGCGTCGCCGATCTCGGGCAGGCTGTGTCGGGGCTTCAGCGCGCTGGTAGTTGATCCGAACGTTGGGCTCGATGGCACGCACGGATCGTTCTCCACCGGCCGGCGCGACCGACGTTTTGTGCAGCTTTTGATTCACGTCCGAGTAGACGCCATTGCATCGTGACGCAGGACCCTGGCGAACGGCTGGAATGTGGGGTGTTTGGCCGTTCCGTGGGGTCATCAAACGCGCGGTCGCGCGGATCGTCTGGGGTATGTGCCGCGCTCGTCCACGCGCGGCACTCGGCATCAGAACAAGTGGAGCGCCTTGCCCGCTGTGATCAGCAGCATTGCTAGCGATCCCAGGCCACCGATCACCCAGAGCATCGCCTTCTGCAGGCCGCGCATGTCCGCGACGTCGTTGCTCAATGTGGTGAGCTTCTCGCTGAGCTTCGTGTCGACCGCATCGATTTTCGCGTTCGCGCCGCGAAAGCCTTCATCCATCTTGTCGCGCAGCGCGTCGATTTTCGCATCTGCCGCGCGGAAGCCCTCGTCCATCTTGCCGCGCAGCGCGTCGATTTTCGCATCTGCCGCGCGGAAGCCCTCGTCCATCTTGTCGCGCAGCGCGTCGATTTTCGCATCCGCCGCGCGGAAGCCCTCGTCCATCTTGCCGCGCAGCGTCTCCATCTTCGCATCTGCCGCGCGGAAGCCCTCGTCCATCTTGTCGCGCAGCGCGTCGATTTTCGCATCCGCCGCGCGGAAGCCCTCGTCCATCTTGTCGCGCAATGCGGCTTGACCGGCGCTCAACGCCGCGCACTTCTGCTCGAGCTTCGCATCAGCCGCACGGAAGCCTCGATCCACCTTGTCGTGCAAGATGACGTGCGCAGCGAAAAGCGTCCCAGCGACCGCATCGATCTTTTCGTTCAGCTTCTTGTTGTCCGTGCGCAACTCACGGATCTCGTCTTTGATTTCGTCGTTTGACACCGGGACCTCGAAGGATTCAATGACGGCGTTCATTCGGGGTTGGAAGGTGACGAACCGCACGAGTTCGTTCGTTTCTCAAGGGTTGGCGGACATCGATCAGGTTCGCGGAAGATGGTTCAGCTTGTCACGCAGCCGATCGATTTTGTCATCGAATCTGCTGTCGACCGACTCGATCTTCGTTTCGATGCTCATGTATTTCGCGTCGATCTTGTCATTTAGCCGCCTGTCATCCGCGCGCAACTCGCGCACGTCCATCTGCAGTTCGTCTATTCGCTGATGCAGCCATCGGAGCTCAGCTTCGAATGCTTCTTGTGTGCCCATGGGAGCCTCGCTGTGGGTTTGTTGCCTTGGGGCGCGAAATTAGCGCGCCGCTTTGCTTTCGTCTATGCGTATGAAAGTACGAAAAAAATAGGCTCGCAGGCGTTCTGCGCTGGCATTTCTCGCAGCGTGAATCGCGTGTGTGCTGACGCTGTGTGATGACCGCAGGCGCTCGCGCTGCATATGCTCGCAGCGCCGACGTAGGCCGCTATCTAGGTAGACGACGTGCCGTGCCCGCAGCGGCGCGCGCAAGCATTCGCGGCACTCGCGGGCGCGTGATGTTCGACGAAAGACTCGAGGACGTGGGCATCGAGCGCACACCAATTCGCATATCTAACGGCCCCGGCATTCCAAATCGCGCGGCCCGCGGCATGCCAAATCGCGCTCGTTCGTATTTTCGTACGCGCAACACGAGCTCGGGCACCTGCGCATGAAGCACATCAGCAAGCAGCTCTTGCGCTGGCCGGTGCTCTGGCTGCCGCTGCTCGGCGCGGCGTACTCGCGGGCGCGGGAGAGCACTTGCGACCGCCATGGGTTGGCGTGCTGCGACTCCGGAGAGGCAGCGGTTCGCGCGCTCGGCGTGTTGTCGGCCGGCGGGCTGCGAGCGCGGAGTCTCAATCTTCCGGGCTATGTTCGGCAGACCGAAGCGTCACGCGGATTTTGGATGTCGTTCCATGAGCTGATCTCCGGATATCCGTGGTTGACGAAGCGCGCCGCTCGGGTCATGGGCGATGGCGCGCGGGTGCCGTCGCGCAATCCTTTTGCGTATCTGCTGGCGCTATTCGTGCCTTACGCCGGCCGGCTGGGCGGCGGGTTCGCGTTCCTCATCATGATCTACATCATCGGGGTGCTCGCTGCGATCGCGATCCCTGCGTATCAGGACTACATGATGCGAGCCGTATTGGTGGGCGTAGTCAATGAATCGGAGTCGGCGCGGCAGAAGCTGGCCGAGTATTACCTCGCCAACCACAAGATTCCGGAATCGCTCGAGGTCGCGGGGGTCGGCGAGCAGCTCGCGGACGGCTCGGCGCTCACGCTGGACACGCAACGCATGGCGCTCACCGTGCAGACGGTGCGGGGCGAGCTCGTGTTCGTGCCGTCCGAGGACCACGGACGCATCGTGTGGACCTGCGTGAATGGGGAAGGACTCAAGCCTGCGCAACTGCCGGCGTCGTGCCGCGCCGGAGCGAGTCGCTAGCGGCTGCTCCGTCAGCAATCCCGCTGCGACGGAGGGTGCGCTCAACAGTGCACGAGCTCCGTGAAGCGGAGCTCGTCGCGAACGGACTTACGGCGAAGGAGCTTGCCGCGACGAAGGGCGCGCCGTTTCGCGCGCGCTCGGCTGCAGATCGATTCGGTAGATGTGCCACGCCCGCTGTTCCGCCGTCGAGCCGGGCACGTCGTTCGAGCGGCGGAGTGTCGCCGAGCCGAGGAGGTGCACCGGCTCGCCGGATTTACGCCGCCCATAAATCTGCACGGGCACGGTGACATAGAGCGAACCCGCGGCACCCTCGATACGCCCTGGCAGCGCCGATGTTCGCGTTGTAGCTTGCATAGGGCGCGAAGCTTTCCGCGAACATTTCCGCGCTCATCCCGCTTCCTTCGCCGGATTGGGTCCACAAGCGCCATGCGTCGTCGTAGCGCCCGGCGCCGATCAGTGCGTAGTACGTTTGCAGCACGTTGGCCGCGCCCTGCGCGCTCGTCGCGGCGAAGGGCGCTTCGGAGAGTGGCGTGCGGTCGTCGGGCAAGCCGCCCGGTGCACCGGGCGCGGGCGGGTTCACTGGGATCGGTGCGTCGTCTCGGTCGGCAGTCGCTGCACTGGGTGTTGCTTCTGAGGCGGGTGCGCTCGATGGCGCGTGGGGTGGCAGTTGCGGTTCACGCGCGCAAGCAGCGATCAGCAACAAGTGAAATGCGAGCGCCGCTCGCGTGCTGAAGTAGCTCTTCATCCATCTCACCGAGAAATGCTAGCCGGTTCGTGCGCGCGGCGCGAACGGTTTGCACGCGGGCGAGACCGGTTCGCGGGCGGCGCGAGAGCAAGGCGCGTCCGGACCGCGCCAGCTCTCGACGTGTCGTCATGCGAGACACGCGAGCCGCGGCTCACCCGCAGGCCAAGAGCGCATGGGCCGCTCACAACCGCATGCATACGACGCGTGCGACGAGCGCCCGTGCCGGCGGGGCGAATCCATGGGCCAACGCGCGCCGGCTGACCGCGCCTGTATCGTGCACCGCGAGCGCCAATGCTTGCCGCGCGCCCGATCGCACATGTGCGGCCCGCTCACCGCGCCCGATCGTATATGCGCAGCCCGCTCACCGTGCGCCGAAATGCACATGCGCGGCCCGCTCATCGCGTGCCGGACACGCAAATGCGCGGTCCGCTGACCGCGCGCCCGATCGGACATGCGCGGTCCGCTCACCGCCCGCTACGAGCGCGCGGTTCCCCGCGCTGCCGCCTCGATCGCGGCGACGTCGATCTTCTTCATGCCCATCATCGCCTCGAATGCGCGTCGGGCGGCCGCCTTGTCGGTTCCGCCCACGGCGTCCGCCAGCGCGCGCGGCGTGATCTGCCACGAGAGGCCCCACCGATCCTTGCACCAGCCGCACATGCTCTCGGTTCCGCCATTCCCGACGATGGCGTTCCAGTACCGATCCGTCTCGGCTTGATCCTCGGTGATGACCTGAAACGAGAACGCCTCGCTGTGCTTGAAGGCCGGCCCGCCGTTCAGGCCGATGCAGGGGATCCCCAGCACCGTGAACTCGACCGTCAGTACCTGCCCCTGCTTGCCGCTCGGATAGTCGGCAGGGGCGTAGTGAACGCCGGTGACGGCGCTGTTCGGGAACGTTTTGGCGTAGAACCTGGCGGCTTCTTCTGCCGTACTGTCGTACCAAAGGCAAATCTTGCGCTCGACCATCGTGTGGGTCTCCTCATTCGTGGGTTGGCGGGGCCGTCCTGGTGAAGACGAAAGACCGGCACGGGAACCGACAATCTGCCTCTCGCGATCGGACCCGGTAAGCGTGGTACGTTAGCCGAAAACGCGGGCGTCGGTGTGACGACGAACTTCGAGAGCTGGCCGTCAACGTGAGGGGTACATGTCGAAGGCGCGAGGCACGCAAGCGGCGTCCGTCGGTGTCGCCGAGCACGGTAACTCGGCCGTGCTCGTGACCCTCGGGCCCGACGGGGATCTGCTGGATCGCCGGCGCATCGATCTCACCAAGGGATTGCCGACGCATCCGTATCACCATGAAGGTTCGTGGGCCGTGGGTCGCTATGCCGACAGCCCGTGGGCGCGAAAGACTTCGCTGCCGGAGGCGATCGCGTTGGTCGAGCGCGTGCACGAAGCCGCGGCGCGCGGGGCGTGCGAAGGGTTGGAGACGTTAGCCGCAGCCGTGCCGGTGCCGATCAATGCCATTGGCATTCGCGTGTGCCCGCCACTCCCGCCGACGACGGAAGAGCGCATTCGCGACACGCGCGCGGCAAATGTTGCCGATTCGGTGATGTATCGCAAGGCTCTCGCCCGCGCAGCCGAGGCGCGCGGCTGGGCAGTGCATTGGTACGATCGCGAGCGCGTCTTCGACGAAGCGGCGGCGGGCCTGGGTGGCAAGGATATCGAGAGCCTGTTGCGCGCGATGCGGCGCGCCGCCGGGCCGCCGTGGCAGGCGAAGCACAACCTCGCCGCAGGCGCGGCGCTTGCCGCGCGAGCGGCGAGATCGCGACTTGCGACGGGCGTCCGAGTGATGTGAACCCGTTCTTCACCATTGGCCATTCCAACCGTAGCCTCGAGGAATTCATCGAGCTGTTGCGCGGAGCCGAGATCGCGCTCGTGGCGGACATCCGCAAAATCCCGAGATCCAGAGCGAACCCGCAGTTCAACGCTGACACGCTGCCTGACGCGCTCGCGCGTCGCGGGATCGCGTACGAACACATCGCGGCACTCGGGGGACTGCGCGGCAACACGCGCAACGTTCCTCGCGACGTGAACGGCTTCTGGGAAAACGAGAGCTTTCATCGTTATGCCGACTACGCGTTGTCGAGCGATTTCCAGGCGGGCCTCGAGCACCTGATCGAGCAGGGGCGCGAGCGCCGCTGCGCGATGATGTGCTCAGAAGCGGTGTGGTGGCGCTGCCATCGGCGCATCGTGACGGATCATCTCATTGCTCGCGGGAAAACCGTGTTTCACATCATGGGGGAAGGGCGGTTGGAGCCCGCGCGGCTCAGCAGTGGAGCGGTCACCCGAGATGGCGCGCCCGTCATCTATCCGGCGGTGAGCTGAATACACAGGTATGCAACGCGAATGCGCAGAACGCCCCGAGCTAGAAGTTCTTCGATAGAGTGAACCACGATGCGTTGATGGCGCTGGTGGCGCGTTAGGGTCAGTGATGCACGAGTGCTCAAGGCGCGTGCGGCTCGCGGGAACGTCGAGAACGGCAGCTTCGCAGGTACGAAAGCGTCGGCAGCGGGGGCAGCCTCACGAGCTCAACACCGGCTGACGCCGCGCTGGCAAACGCCGCCACGGCGCGCGTCTTGCGAAGCGGTGGCATGCTCCGCCGCAGCTTCTCCAACGCGCTGATCGGCGCCGCCGCGTTTGGCGCCAGCTCGGCCCGCACGTCTGCCGCCGAGCCGTACGGGATTCCCGCCGTGTGGCCGCCGACGCCCACCGAAGCGCGTCTGCGCGTCCCGCTTCATGACCCGAGATTCACGCCCGGCGACGTGCGCCGCTACGGAGCCATCGGCGATTGGGACGGCACTCACGGCACGGACAATACAGCGGCGCTTCGCGCAGCACTCGCCGTCTGCGAGGCTTCGGGTCACACGATGCACCTTCCCGCCGGCCGCTATCTCATCTCGGCGCCGTTGCAGAAGCCGCAGTCCTTCACGTGTCCGAACATCCGGGGTGACGGTTTCATGGCGACGCGCCTCGTGTACCCGAAGCTCGGCGCCAACCCGGCGCTGTACGTGCAGGGCGGATCGGGCCGACTCTGCGGCGCCGTGATCGAAGGCATCGGCTTCGACGGCGGCGCGCGCACCTGTGCCATCGAAGTGGACGGACAGGACGGCCTCGTGATCCGCGACTGCCACTTCGGCCCGAACGCGCTCGGGCTGCGCCTGCACAACGGCACCACCGGCGCGTTCACGGAGTACGTGGTCGCCGAGCGCTGCCACTTCGATGGTGCTTGCGCGCGAGCCGTCCACTACGCCGTGAGCAAGGGCGAGCGCTCCTTCAACGGATCCGGGCTGCGCGACTGCACGATCGTGCTCGATGCCAGCGCCGATGTCTCGATCTTGATTGGTGCCGGCGCGCTTCCCTATAACGCGCCGCTCTCCTTCCAGGCATGGACCTACGGTCGTGACAAGACGGTCATCCACAACGCCAGCGGCCACCCCGCGCTCTTTCACGGCACGATCGCGTTGGAAGCCTTCGGTGAGCTGAAGGCGCGCTCTCAATGGCCCACATTAGCCTCGGGAGCCGGCGTGTATCTGGTCGGCGGCGTGCTCGCCGTGAGCGGCACCGATTTCGGTTCACTGGTGCAGGGGTCGCGCGCGTCCTTGCTCGGCCCCGAAAGCGGCAAGGCGAACGGCCAGTTCCTGATTCGCAGGCTGCCGTGGTCGTACCGCGCGGAGCTCACCACGGGCACGAATCGACTTGGATACATCGGCGACCAGAGTGCGCAGCTCCTGTACGTGGAAGTGTGGGGACGAGACTACGACTTCCGCTTCCTGCTCACGGCCGCACACCAGGCACGCGGCGGTCGCGGATTCGTGCACACCGTGGCGCCGATGACCGCCTTCGATGGCGCAGGCCATGGGCCGCCCCGGTTCGCGGTGGACGAGCAGGGCCGCTTGCTGCTGGAGAATCACGCGTATCCTCGCTCCGGAATGATCGCGAACGTGGACGTGATCCCCTGCGGGCTCAGCAGAACCGCCTTCCTCGACGCCGCGCTCGAGTACTGACTGCTGCACCGAATTCAAGTCGTGCGTCACGCAAAAGGCATCAGCCGAGTGCGGGTGAAAGCTCGCAGCGCTGCGTGCGCGCACGCACGAGCGGCAGATGCGTCGACGCGTAGCCGTGGCGCGAGCGCGGCTCCGCAAAGCGCGAGCCGGATGCGATACGCAATGTAGACGGCGCGCGCGGGACGGCCATCCGAATGCAGACGGCGCGCGCCGCCCCTCAGGTCGCGCGCAGCGCCGTCGCCACGGGCAGCCGCGCCGCGCGCAACGCCGGCAACGAGCCGCCGATCAGGCCGATGAAGAGCGCCCAGAAGATACTCACGACGAGCAGATGCGGTGTGACAGTGAGCTTGAAGATGAGCCCCTGCACATCCACGACGTTGCCGTTGAAGAGCGCCCACGCGACCAGCGCACCGAGGAAGGCGCCCGGCAGCGCGAGCAGCATGCCCTCGATCAGCACGGAAACGATGATCGGCCCGCTGCTGAACCCGATCGCACGCAGCGTCGCGATCTCCCGCCGGCGCGCATCGACCGACGCATAGAGACTATTGAGCGCGCCGAAGATCGCGCCACTCGCCATCACCGTTCCGACGAAGTACGAGACGAAGCTCAGCAGCGCGGTGAGCTGGCCGAAGTTGTCTTTCATGTTCTGCTCCACCGTCTTCACGTCCATGGTGACCGCTGGATTGCTCGTGATGGCATCCTTGAACGCCTGATATGCCGCCGGCGATTCGAGGGTGACGAGACCTTGCTGGAATGTGTTGCGACCGAACGCGGACATCACCGTCTCGCAGTCCGCGCGCAACACGCTGTCGCCAAGCGAATCGCTGCCTGCGAACACGCCCACGACGGTCCATTCAGTCCCGCGCAGAACGATGCGACTGCCGATTTCCATGTTCTTGTACATCTTGCGGATCGGCTCGGACACGATGAGCTCGTGGACCGCCGGCTTGTACATGCGGCCGGCGACGAGCTTCACAGGCGTCTGCACGATCTCCGTGCCTGGCGTGAATCCGACGAGATACACGTTGCCGCGCTTGCCGTCCCTCCTGATGGCGTCCACCGGCACCATCGTCGTGAAGACGGAGTAAGGGCGTCCATCCGGGGTGTGCTTCACGCCGGGCGCGCTCTCGATGATGGACACCGCTTCGCGGGGCAGCGCGCTTTGCGGAGCGCCGTTCGCGCCGCGGCTCAGCACGACGGCCTGATCCTTGGGGCTGTCCCCGCCGGTAAAAATCGTCGCGCCGTCGCGAATCGACAGAAGCGATGTCAGTACCCCGACCACCGTCGTCACGCCGATTACCGTGACGAACGACGAGCCACGCCGCTGCGGAATGCCGCGCACGCCCGAGGCGGTGAGGGCGAGAGTCTGCTTCAGAAAGCTCATGCCGGTGACTCCTTATCGATCCGCCAGCGCGTCGGCGACCTGGAGCTTCAGCCCGCGCCACGCCGGCACGGACCCGCCGAGCAGCGCGAGCGCGATCGCGAACCCGATGCCCGCGGCGATGACGACGTTCGGCATGCCGGTGAGGCCGATTTGGGTGCTTGCCATGCGTAGCAGGAACGACGCGAGCACGAGACCGATAGCCGCGGCCATGACGCAGAATGTGACCGCCTCGACGAGGATCAGCGTCATGACGAGACGATCCGAGTATCCGAGCGTCTTCAGCACGCCGAGCTCCGGTGTGCGCTCGCGGATGGACTGCATCATGAGCGTTCCGGTGGCGAGCAGCAGCGCGAAGAACACGGCGCCGATGATGCCGCCCACGATGAAGTCCAGATCCGCAATGCGCTGGATCTGCGAAGCGACGAGGTCGCCTTCGGATTGCGTGCGCGTCTCGTGCGAGGAGTTGGCGAACTTGTTGTCAATGGCGAGACCAACCGCGGCCGCGTTCGCCGGATCGGCCGCGTGCGCGATGAACAGGAGGACGGTATCGCGATCGACGAGCCGCGCCTCGTTCACGTACTCGTAGTGGACGATGACATTGTTCGCGGCGATCTCCTGCGTGGGCACATCATACGTGCCGACGATATCGAACACCCACGAGCCGCCGTCTTTGCGCGTCATCGGCGATTGCAGGGTGAGGCGATCGCCAACCTTGATCCCGTAGCGTCGGGCCGCGTTCGAGCCGATGATGGCGCCCGTGCGCCGGTTCTCGAGCGCTTCGAGTTGCGCCTTCGAGGTGACGTAGTCCGGGAACATGCGGAAGAACGCGTGCGCGTCGACCGCCGTGATCGGGATGGCCTGGCCGGGCCGCTGGTAGATGCCGGGGAATTGCACGAAGGGCGAGGCTTCGTCGACGCCCCGCACCGCCTTCACGTCCGCCAAGAGGCTGATCGGCAGCGGATCGCCGAGGGAGACGCTGCTGGCGACGTACAGCCGGTCGCTGTGCGTTTTAGCAATGGCCTGCTTGATGCCCGAATTGAGCCCCTGCAGGAGGCCGAACAGCAGAAAGGCGCTCACGATCTGCAGGAGCATCAGCACCGCGCGGCTCTTCTTGCGCCAGATGCCGGCCCAGATCAGCGGTAGATACTTCATGTGGCCAGTTCCCCCTTGGACGCGTCGCGTGTGGCCGCGAGTGGTGCGTGCTCCGGGCTCGCCACTCGGCGCGACAGTCTAGTGGACTGCGGATGGCGCCGATGGGCAAGACGCGGCGGCCCGCCGCAGGGCGGCGGAGCGCCGGACGTTCAACGCGGGAGGCGATGGGCGTGGGTTAATCGGGCGCGCCGAATGGGTCGCGGATCGGAGCGGGCATGCTCGTCAAGGTCGGTCTTCGCCCGACAGCGTCCGGCGTCAGCCGCGCGGCTGTTCGGGCGAGAATCCCTGGCGAGCGATGCTCTCGCGCCGTGTCGATCAGGGCCGCTCTTCGCCCGTGCCGTCGTGCGCCAGAATTTCGCGGCGTTCTTGGGGCGAGAATCCCTGGCGAGCGATGCTCTCGCGCCGTGTCGATCAGGTCCGCTCGTCGCTCGCACCGTCGTGCGCCAGAATCTCGCGGCGTTCTTCGGGCGAGAATCCCAGGCTGGCGAGAATCTCGTCGCCGTGTTCGCCGAGGCGCGGCGGCGGCTCGTCCACATCCGGCCGGTCGCTGCCGAAGAGGAACCCGGCATTGATGACCGCAACGTCCTCCCGTTCGGGCAGACCCGGCACGCGCACGGGCAGCTTCACGGAGCGCGCCTCGAGCCCCGGCAGCGCCACCGCCTCGGCCACCTCACGCACCATTCCGCAAGGAATGCCCGCGGCACTGAGCCTCGCTTCCCAGGCGGCCGCCGCGTCCTCCTTGAACACCGCTTGCAGCTCCGCCTGCATTTCTGCGGCGTGGCGCTTGCGCAGCTCGATATCCCGAAATCGCGGGTCCGTGAGCCAGCGTTCGCACCCGAGCGCGCGCGCCAGGGCCTCGAATTGATTCTGCTGGACGACGCCGAGCGAAATCTGCCGCCCGTCGCGCGTCGTGAAGAGCGCCGCGGTGGGCTGTCCGCTGAAACCGGTGTTGCCGGTGCGCGCCGGCGGTTTGCCGGTCACGAGATACGGCACGGCCGCCGAGGCCATGAACGCGAGGCTCGCATCGAACATCGCGACATCGATGTACTCGCCCGCGCCCGTGCGTTCGCGGCGGAAGAGGGCGGCGAGGATCGCGAACGCCGCGGTCTGACCGGTGAGCGTGTCGACCACCGGAAACCCCACGCGCATCGGCGCATCGCCGGCGAGACCGCCGAGCGTCATCATGCCGCTGGTCGCCTGCACGATGTTGTCGATGGCCGGCCAATCGCGCCGCGGTCCATCCTGCCCATAGCCGGATACCGAGCAATAGACGATGCGCGGCTGGATCGCGCGCACGACGTCGTAACCGAAGCCGAGTCGCGCCATCACACCGGGACGGAAGTTCTCGAGCAGCACGTCCGCCGTGGCGATCAGCCGCCGCGCGGCGTCGCGCGCGGCCGGGCGCTTCAAATCGAGCGCGATGGACTTCTTGCCTGCGTTGGCCGCGATGAACGCCGGCGCCATGCCGTCGTAGCGACGGTCGTTGCCGTAGTAGCGCATCGCGTCCCCGCGCCCGGGTGCTTCGATCTTGATCACCTCGGCGCCGAGCAGTCGCAACAGGTGCGAGGCGTATGGTCCCGCCATGACATGACTGAAGTCCGCGACGCGAATCCCTTCAAGCGGCAGGCTCATGCGCACCTCGTTCACAAGTTACACGTCCGTCCGTAGCAATTCCGGCGGCGATCGCACGCGCGCGCCGGAAGGTCGGCATGCCGTCGATGCCGAAGCGATCGAGCGCTTGCGCGCGCTTGCGCGCATCCCGCTCGTACACGGCCTCGAAACGCTGCTGATCGGCGGCCGGCATCTCCGTGAAGACGACGCCTTTCTCATGACCGGCGCGCTCGCCCGCGCGGTTTGCGGCGCCCACCTCGTCAGACAGCGCTTGCTCCCACACAGCGATGCCCGCCTCGAGAATCCGCTGCGCGGCCGGGTCGAGGGCCGCCCAGCGGCGCGAACTCATCGCGCGCGCCGCGTACGCGCCGCGCGGAATCGAAATCGTGTTGAAGTAGTGCGCGACTTCCGCGAAGTGCAGCGACTTCAGCGTGTCCGCCGGAGCGACGACGCCATCGATCACGCCCTTCGCGAGTGCCGAATAGACTTCTCCCATCGGCATATCGACAGGATCCGCACCGAGATCTTCGAGCACGCCGAGCAGCTCCGAGGGCGCGCGCAGACGCAGTCCGCGCAGGTTGTCCAAGCTGCGCACGGGCCGCTCTCGCGTGACGATGCCGGGCAGATTCCCACCCTGCACGGCCAGGATCTTCAAGCCGTGCAGCTCGCGCGCGAACTCCGGCTCCGCCGCTATGAGGCATCGGTACAGCGCGGTTTGCTGCTCGAAGGTGCGCGCGCCGCCGTAGAAGCCGGATTGCGCGCGAATCAACTGCGTGCCGCCGCGCGAATAGATGGGCGTGATGAGCCCGATGTCGGCCACCTCGTGCCGCAGCTCGGTGAGCGATTGTTCCGACGACAGCAACGAACCGGACCAGTACGCGCGAATGCGCAGCTTTCCATGCGACTCCGCTTCGACCCACTTCATCCAGCGAATATCGGCTCGGCTGAAAGGGTGATTCGGGCTGTACGGGCTGGCGTACGTCAGCACGGTTACGTCTTCCGGCAGTGGCGGCGCGCTGCAGGCGGCGAGCGCGAGCGCGCCGAGGAGGGCGAGCACTCTCATGCAAGTCCCTCCGCCGCCAGAAAGTCGCCGACGTGCTGGACCATGCGTTCGTGACTCCACCCCTGTGCGTCGACCATGTCCGCAGACAGCATGAGCGTAGGTACGCCCGCTTCCTCCAGGGCGTGTCGCGTGAGCAGAGTGCCCGACTGCGACAGGCGATTGTCCGGCGGCACGAGCATCACGGCCGCGTCGATTGCGCAGCGGCGCGCTTCGCTCACCATCCAGCCGCTCATCCAGGGGGGCAGGTGTAGCACTTCGTTCATAGAGCAGATGCGGCTCGCGAGCGCATGCAGGGGTCGCCCGTGCAGCTCGCGAATGTATTGCGGGCCGGCAAATGGCATGTACATCGACCAGACGAAGACAGCGCCGTAGCGTTCTGCGAGTGCGGAGTAGAAGGATGTGTCGTGCCAGAGGCCCGCGCCGATCCACATGAGCCGGCTGCGCTCGTTGTGGCTGACGACCGCGCCTTCCGCGATGCGCGCGGCGACCTCGTCTCGGAAGCGCTTTGCGTGCGCGACCGCCCAGTCCGAGCCGCGATGCCACTGCGGGATCATCGTATTGGGCATCTGGTCCGTAATCGAGACAGGGCACGGGCGGGCGTCGCCGATCATGCGCGCGGCTTCGTCGATGTATCGCTCCTGCTCGTTGATCGCTTCCATCAGACGCACGAAGCGATCCATGTCGAAGCGCTTGCCGGTGCGTGCTTCGAGCAAGGCGATGAGCTCGCGCATCTCATTGACGAGCAGCTCGATGCGCTCGGGCTCGTACACGGTCTCCCAGTCGAACGTCGATTTCTCGAACCAGCGCGGATCCTTGTGCGTCCACGCCGGGGCTTCGAGCGGGAAGAACTCGCTGCCGAGCGCGCGCGCCCACTGGCTGAAGACGTGTTCGATGCAGTCGCACGTGAGGCGCGCGACGAGAACCGTCGGGCGCGGCAGACCGCCCCATGGCGCAGTCTGCGGATCGTTGTCGAGCGTGCACGCGAGGCCCAGGGAGCAATAGCGGCAGCTATTAGCGGGATAGCCGAGGCGCTCCAGGGTCTGGAAGTAGCGCGGCGAGAGCTGCTTTGCCGAGATGTACGCCGCCCACCACTGATTGGTGATGAGTGGAATATCCATCGCGTGAAAGATCTCGTGCGGCGTGTCGGCCTGGGCGATGGCGAAGGGCTCGCCGGCGTCAATGACACGGCGCTTCAGCTCCGCAACGTACGCTCTTTGATACGCCGTCGCGGCGGCGGTCGACTCGAGCTGCTTGCGGCTGCGCCGGTCGGTGTTTGCAGAAGAAGGGGCGATCATCGAAATGCTCCGAGCGCGGCGAGCTCCGCGACGCGCTCATCGGTCAGCGCGCACAGCTCGCGCGCAATGGTCTCGTTGTGCTCGCCGATCTTGGGTGCGCGGAACGGCCGCACGGCGCTGCGCGAGAACGTGAACGGGGTACGGACATGTCCGAAAGAGCCGAAATGCGGATGATCGAGCGGCGTCAGCGCACCACGGTTGGCGAGCTGCGGATCGCGCTCGACGAGATCCTCGATGTCCTGGACGACACCGGCGGCGATGCCTCGCGCCTGCAATGCTTCGGCGAGCGCGGCGTCCGGTTGCGTGCGCGTCCAGTGGGCGAGCGCGGTGTCGCGGTCGGCGGGTCTCATCGTTGGATCCAGTTGCGCGACTTGGCAGAGCGCGCGCCAATCTGCTTCCGTGTGCAAGGTGATCGCGATCCAGCGGTCGTCCCCGGCGGCGGGGTATACGCCTTGGTGGAAAACCGCAGGGTCGTCATTGCCGGTGCGCAAGGGTCGCGCACCCGCGGCGGCCAAAGCGATCGCGTCGTACATCTGCTGCACGCAGATTTCGTACATCGCGGCGTCGATGTGACAGCCGCGGCCGGTTGCGCGGCGATGGGTGAGCGCGGCGGCCGCGGCGGCGGCCATCACGTAGGGCACGATGACATCGCCGTACGGCACGGCGCCGGGAATCACGGGGCTGCGATCGGGCCAGCCGGTGAGGAACGTGCGACCGGAGAGGGCCGCGCCGGTGCCATCGACACCCCATTCCTGCGCCAGCGGGCCGGTCTGACCGAAGACGCTGCCGGACACCATGATCAGCTCGGGACGGCGTTGCGCGAGCCGCTCGTAGTCGAGGCCGAGCTTCGCCATGGTGCCGGGCGAGAAGTTTTCGACGATGACGTCGGCCCAATCGAGCAGCGGGTTCAGGACCTCGCGGCTCGCCGGCTGCTTGAGATCGAGCGCGAGGCTGCGCTTGGAGGTGTTGAGGTGCGCAAACCAGGGCTTGTCGTCGAGCCGATCCGCCCGCGAGCCCGTGACCTGGACGTCGAGGCGCGACAGGCACGGGCGCGTGCGTGACTCGATTTTGATGACGTCGCAGCCGAGGTCGCCGAGGATCTTGGTCGTGATCGAGCCGACGAGCGCCCACGAGAAGTCGAGCACGCGAACGCCGGCGAGCGGACCGGGCCGGTGGTGGGCGGAGGGCATGGGCACGGTCCCCGTGCCGGAGGCGACGTGAGCGGTGTGCGCCGAGTGCGCGGCGCTCATCGTGCGCTCGGGCGAGGTGTTTTGCGCTTCGGCCGTGCGAGTTGCGTGCGCGCGCGCGGCGCCGGGCGTGTCGGCTTGGTGAAAGCGGACGAACCGGCCGGGCCGGCGTTGCGCCCCGTCCCCGACCCAGAAGCCTCGTGCCGCGAGGTGCGGATCCGCCAGCACATCCGCCGGCTCCGCGACGACCGTCGCGTTGATCCCGCGCCGGCGTCCTTCAGTCACGATCGCCTCGCGGGTCCGCGTGCGAAAGAACGCCTCTATGGCCGCTTCCCACGTGGCGCGCGTCTCGGGATCGAGCGTCGAGCGGTTGTATGTCGTCCAGTCGGTCCCGCGCAGCGGGTTCGCGAGTCCCGACTCGTCGATCCAGTCGCTCAATGCCTGATTGGCGGGAGCGCCGAAACGGCCTGTCATCAGCGAGTGAAAGCAGAACCCATCCGCGAGCGGCCAGATGCAGCGTACCGTCGCGCGACCGTAGTTGAGCGCGCCGCCGACCCGATGCAGCTTGCGCCGATCGAACTGCCAGACGAGCACGCCGTTCACGTTGCGCGAGAACGCGACTTCCTGAACGGAGACATCGACGTGCTGCCCGAGCCCGCTCGAGCTGCGTTCGTAGAAGGCGGCCATCGCGCCCGCGGCCGCGGCCATATCCGCGTGGAATCCGCAGGCGTCGAGCGCTTCCTTCACCGGCGCCCGGTCCGGATCGCCGGTGACCCGAAGCGTGCCGCCCATCGCCGACGCGACGAGCTCCGACCCGCGCCAATGTGCGCGCGGCCCATCGCTGCCGAAGGGCGTGACGGAAACGTGAATGAGCGACGGATATTGCGCTTCGAGCCGCGCGCGGGAAAAGCCGGCGCGCTCAAGAGCATGCGTACCAACGCGGTCGATGAGGAAGTCCGCGCCTGGCAGCAGTTCCTCGAGCGAATCCAGCGTTGCAGCGAGCATTCGTGCACCGAACGACTGCAATAAGCGCGCGAGCGCACCGCGGGAAGCCGCCGCATCGGGTGCAGCGTCCAACGCAACCAGCGTCGTTCCCTCGAGAACCCTCACGTCGCAGCCCTTTCAGTTCGTCCGCGAAACACCCGATTCGCTCCAGCGCATTCGTACGTGCGTTCGATGGGCACCGTCGTTCCCTCATGCATGTTCACGTCGTGCTCCCTTCAGCTCGTCACCAAAGCGACCGATGCGGTCCAGTGTGTCCGGTCCTGCCTCCCACGCCTGACGCGTCAGCAGCAGCGTTGGAATCCCGGCGCGTTCGAGCGCGCGCACTTGCGCAGGAATCTCCCAGACGAGCGTCTCATCCTCTTCGATCATCCAAACGAGCACGCCGTCGGCGCGCACCGCCCGCGCCTCATTCACGAGCGCCTCGGGCGATTGCATCAGCAACTGCGCCGTGTTCCTTCTCAGGTGATGACGGGCAGCAATGTCCTCGAACGTGCAGCTCGGCCCGATCACACCCGGCATCTCCAGGAACTG
>DASZSS010000465.1:0-3981 GCA_035548535.1 Steroidobacteraceae bacterium | reverse complement strand
TGCCGGCGACCGGGCCGAAGATCTCTTCGCGCATGACGCTCATGCGGTGATCGACGTTCAGCAAGAGCTGCGGCGCCACGTAGGGCGTGCCCGCGCGGCTTGCCGGGAAGTCACGCTCGTCGATGGCGGGCTGCGCACCGGAGGCGACGCTCGCGGCGATCTGCCTGCGAATCTGCTCGGCGGCCGCCGCGCGCACGACTGGGCCGAGCGTCGTCGCGGAGTCCGTGGGTGTGCCGAGGACATATTGCTTCGTGAACGCCACCGCGCCCTCGACGAATCTGTCGTACACGGTCTCGTGCACGTAGATGCGTTGCAGGCCGCAGCACGACTGGCCGCTGTTGAAGAACGCGCCGTCCACGATGTTCTCGATCGCATGCGGCAGGTTCGCATCGTGACGGACGTATGCCGGATCGCAGCCGCCCAGCTCGAGACCCGTGCCGACGAAGCGATCGGCAACCGCGCGCTGGATTGCGTGGCCACCCGCCACGGAGCCGGTGAACGCGATGAAGGCGACGCGCGAGTCCTTCGCGACGCGCTCGGTGTCCTCGTGCGAGAGATGCAGGAACTGGAAGACGCCTTCCGGCAATCCCGCTTCGTGGAAGCATTCGGCGAAGCGCTCCGCGCACAGCGGCGTCTGCGCCGAATGCTTCAGCACCACCGCGTTGCCCGCCATGATTGCCGGCACGACGCTGTTCACGGCGATGAGATACGGGTAGTTCCAAGCGGCCACCGTGAAGACGACGCCGAGCGGCTCGCGCCGCACGAATCGCAGGAAGCCGTCCTTCGGACCCGCGTCGAGGTCCGCGAGCGCCTCGGGCGCGATGTCGATCATGTAGCGCGCCCGCTCGAGCGTGCCGCGCACCTCGTTCGCGGCGTAGCGGATCGGCCGGCCCATTTGCCAGGTGAGCTCGAGCGCGATGGCGTCGCGACGCTGTTCGAAGGCGTCGCAGAAGCGGCGACAGATGGCCGCACGCTCATTCACGGCGACCGCGCGCCAATCGAGTTGCGCAGTCACCGCGCGCGCCAACGCCGCCTCGATCGCGGCCGCGCTCGCGAGCTCTCGCTCGACATAGACCGAGCCGTCGACGGGACTCACGGTTCGTTGCAGCGACATGAGTGAACCTTAGCTCGGCAGCCTCGCGCAGGCGGATCTGCCCACGCGTCAGATGATCTCGAAGTACCGCGCCAGCTCCCAGTCCGTGATGTGCTTGCGGAACTCGCGCTCCTCCCACTCGCGGGAGGCGGCGAAGTGATACACGAACTCGTCGCCGAACCACTCGGCCGCCATCTCCGACGCTCGCAATCGTTGCGCGGCGTCCCATAGCGTGCGCGGCAGGGCCAGATGCGCGGGAAACTTGCGCTCGTACGCATTGCCTTCGACGAAGGGCTCCGGCTCGATCTTGCGCGCGATGCCCGCCAGGCCCGAGGCCAACGCCGCCGCGAGAATCACATACGGATTCGCATCCGCGGCGGCGACTCGATACTCCACGCGTTGCGACTTCGCGCTACCCGGAATGACGCGCAGCGCGCACGTGCGGTTGTCGATACTCCACGCCGCATCCGTCGGCGCCCAGAAGCCGGGGATAAAACGCGTGTAGGAATTCACGGTCGGCGCCACCATCGCGAGCAGCTCGGGCATGAACCTCTGCTGGCCGCCGACGAACCAGCGCATCGTGTCGCTCATCGTGAAGGGCTTGGTCGCATCGTGAAAGACGGGCTTGCCGCTCGCACTATCGCGCAGCGAGATGTGGATGTGACCGCTCTGGCCCGGCCAATCCTTCGACCACTTCGCCATGAAGGTGGCCATGAGGCCCTGCCGCTGCGCGTGCACTTTCGCGAAGGTCTTGAAGAGGGCGGCCTTGTCGGCCGCATTCAGCGCGGTGTCGACGCCGATCGCCGCCTCGATGACGCCCGCGCCGGTCTCTTCGTGCAGCCCTTCGAACGGGAAGTCCATCTTCTCGCCGAGATCGAGCAGCGAGCGATAGAAGTCGCTCCACACGCTGTTGCGGATCACGCTGTAGCCGAAGTAGTCCGGCGCGATGGGCTTCAGGTCGCGAAAGTGCTTCTCGCGCACCGAGTCGGGCGTCTCCTTGAACACGAAGAACTCGTATTCGAAGCCCGCGTACGCCTCGTACCCGAGCTGCTTCCCGCGCTCGAGCACGCGTCTCAGCACTGCCCGGGGACACACCTTCTCAGCCGCGCCGGTGAACTCGCCGAGAAAGAACACGATGGGCTCTTCCCATGGCAGCGCGCGGCACGTTTCGGGCAGCAGCCGCACGCACGCATCCGGATAGCCCGTGTGCCAGCCGGTGTAGCGCGCGTTGTCGTAGAGCTGGTCCTTGCTGTCCCAGCCGAGCACGACATCGCAGAAGCCGAATCCGCTCTCGAGCGCGGATTCGAACTTCGCGCGCGACATGTACTTGCCGCGCAGGATGCCGTCGATGTCGAACGCGCCGACCTTGACGTGCGTGAGCGCGCGCTCGGCAACGAGAGCCTTGGCATCGGCGACCGTGCGAACCTTGCGCGGGTCCATCACGCGTGGCCTTTTTCGCCCTTGCTCAGCGCGAACTCCTCCTCCGGCGAGAGGATCAGGTGATTGCGGCCGATGAGCGCGAAATACAGCAGGCCCAGCACGTAGAAGACGGCCACGGCGTATACGCCGACGCGATACACGGAGTCCTGCAGTTGAAAGTAGAGCGTCACCAGCGCGATCATGATGGTCACCACCGCTCCCGGAATTCCGAGCGGGCTGCGATACGGCCGCACGATGTCCGGCATATTCCGCCGCAGCAGAATGAACGACAGCCCTTGCATCGCGTACGAGATCATTGCGCCGAACACGGCCATGTTGAGCAGCGTCCCGCCGATGACGGCACCGCCCTTCTCGGCACCCGCGATGAACCACACGGCCAGCATCGTGCTGAAACCGAGCACCGTGCCGGTGTAGAGCGCCATGTGCGGCACCTTGTTGGTCGCGTGCGTGAGGGACATGAAGCCGAGGTAGTACCCCGCTCGCGAGAGCGAGTAGATCTGCCGGCCGTACGCATAGATGATCGTATGGAAGCTCGCGATGAGGCCGACGACGGCCAGGAACGCGAGCAGCTTCGCAAGCCCCGTGCCGTAGATGACCCGGAACCCGTCGAGCAGCGGCTCGGCGGAGCTCGCGAGCGAGAACGCGCCGTGCATCTTGTCCGGGTCCGTCGAGCCGATGCCGGAGTTGAGGAAGCTGATGAGGAGCGCCGACACCATCAGCGTGGACATGCCGTAGATGAGACCCTTGGGCATGTCCGTCTTCGGGTCCGACGATTCCTCCGCGGCGAGCGGGAGCTGCTCGATGGCGAGGAACAGCCACACCGCGAAGGGCAGCGTCGCGAGCACGCCGCCGAAACCGAACGGCAGCCACGACCCGCCGCCCTGCGGCAGCTCGATCCTCGAGCCATCCGGGCCGATGCCGATGTTCAGCGCCCAGCGCGTGAGATCGAAGTGCGCAATCGCGCTCACCCAGAACACGGCGAGCACGGCCAGCGCGCCGAGCGTCACCGCGACGGAAACACGAAACGAGAGCTCGACTCCGAGCAGGTTCAGCAGCAGGAACACGATGTACGAGAACGCCCACCACAGCGGTTGATACTGCGGCCCTGTCTCGAAGATGGCGCTCATGTACGAGCCGATGAAGAACACGATGACAGCGGGCGTGAGGATGTATTCGATGCTCTCTGCGAGCCCCGTCACCATGCCGCCCCATGGCCCCATCGCGCTGCGCGCGAACGAATAGGCCGCGCCCGTGTGCGGCAGCGCCGGCGACATCTCCGCGAGGCTGAAGATGAGTCCCCAGTACATCGCGGCGATGACGAACAACGCGATCACCATCGACCCGAAGCCATTCGCCAGGCCGAGGTTCCAACCCGAGTAGTGTCCCGAGATCACCGCGCCCACGCCGAGCGCCCACAGGGACCACACTTTTGCGTAACGCCTGAGCCC
>DASZSS010000464.1:0-4784 GCA_035548535.1 Steroidobacteraceae bacterium | reverse complement strand
GCGGCCGTGCGCGTGTCGAGGCTCATCCGGCTCAGTGTGAGACTCACTAACTCGAGCAGGTCCGGCTCATCGTCCACGATGAGCACAGTGGGCTTGGTCATGGCTCCCCGTTCGAAATTCGATACGTCCGTCATCCTAACTCCCAGCGGGTCGGGTCGGCGAACACCAGCCGGAAAATGCTCCCGCCTCCGGCACGCGCTTCATACAGCAGAGTGGCGCCGTTCGTCTGTGCGAGCTCTCGCGCCAAGAACAGGCCGAGACCGGTTCCGGCGCGGCCGCGGGTGAAAAACGGCTCGAAAATGCGCTCCACCTCGTCGGGGGCAACCCCGGGGCCGCGGTCCGCGACCTCCAGGTACGGCCGCGCACCCGGCGTCAGCCGGCCGATGCGGATCTCGATGGCCGAGCCCGCCTCTCCGGAGCAGGCGTGGCGGATGGCGTTGTCGCACAGGTTCCAGACCACTTGGTGGAGCTGCGTCGGGTCGACCCGCACCTCGATGTCCGCGCTCGGCGCGGTGATCTGCATGCGCTCGGGCGACCACTGCGTCGTCTCGCAGTACTCGGTGCGGAACTCCTCCGCCCAGGCGCCGAGCGAGATGCGCTCGAGCCGCGGCATTTCCCGGCGCGAGAGCTGCAGGATGTTGTTGATGATGCCGCTCACGCGCTCGGCGTTGCTGCGAATGATGTCCGTGAGGCGACGATCGGCCGCATCGAGCGTTTCGGACTCACCGAGCAGTTGCGCCGCGTGACTCATCGCGCCGACCGGGTTGCGAATCTCGTGCGCGATGCTGGCCGAGAGCCGCCCGAGCGCCGCGAGCTTCGACTGCTGCACCTTCTCCTCGAGCAGCGTCGGGTCCTCCAGAAAGATGAGCACCGGCGCCGGATTCATGCTGCCGAGCGGCGCGAAGTGCGGCCGCACCATGCGTCCGCCGTCGGCCGCCACGAAGCTCTCGCGTGGATCGGCCGGCGAGCCGGACCCTTGCCGCCACGTTTCGAGCAGATACAGAAGCCGCGGTGACGCTTCGCCGAGCAGCGCGCCCGGATACGCGCTCTTGTCGCCGAGCATCTGCGCCGCCGACTCGTTGATGAGCCGGATGCGGTCCGCCGTGTCGACGACGAGGATGCTCTCGCGCAGGTGCTGCACCACGTACTGCGAGAGCTGCGCGAGATTCGCGAGGTCGACTTCCTGGCGCCGTACGAGTGCCTCGCTCTCGCGCAAGCGGAGCGCGATCGGCGATACGAGCAGCGCGACGGCGAACAGCACCACGCCGATCACGCCTGCATTGGTGTAGTCGGCGGGAGACGCATCGCCCGAAAGCGTCGAGAAGATCTGCTGAGCGAGGACCGCCATCGCCGCGATCGACGCGATCAGGAAGGCATCGCGGCTGTCCCCGAGCACTGACGTGGCGCCCACCGGCAGCACGAGCAGAATGCCCAGACCGCTGGCCACCCCGCCGCAGGTATAGAGAACGAGCGCGATTGCAACCGCATCGACGCTGGCGTTCAGCAAGGCGACTCGCCGCACGCTCGGCCACGACAGCCGCCGCGCCACTACCATCAGCACGCCGATGAAGAAGTACGCCACGGCCACCGTCAGGAGCATGTGCGGGCGCGTAGCAATCGGCGAGAGCTGCTGGCCGCCCAGATACTGGACAGCGAGCAGCACCAGCGGCACGAGCAGCCGATAGAGATTGACGAGCCCGATCACACGCCAGGCGAGATCGCTCGGCGCGGTGGCGGAAAACGCGGCGCTGGCCTGCATCGGCGAGCTTCTTCCGGACCCCGGTCGGTGAAGATGCGCGACTCTAACAGCTTGTCTCGCGCCGAAAAGCGACGGGTTTCGCGCGTTCGGCGCGCGGCTTTCCACCCACGAGGCTTTCCTAGAGAATACGCGGCTCGCCCAGTCAACCACCAACCATCGCGATGAACCTGCACGAATATCAAGCCAAAGACGTTTTCCGCACCTTCGGCATACCGGTCCCCGCAGGCCGGGTCGCCGCCTCCGCCGACGAAGCAGTGGCCGCCGCAGAGGCGCTCGGAGGCTCCGTTTGGGTCGTGAAAGCACAGGTGCACGCGGGCGGCCGCGGCAAAGCGGGCGGGGTGAAAGTCGCGCGTGATCTCGACAGCGTGCGGGCCGCCGCGGCGGGCATGCTCGGGCAGCGCCTCGTCACCAAGCAGACGGGTGAGGGGGGCCTGCCGATCGGCAACGTTTACGTCGAATCGGGCTCGGACATCGAGCGCGAGATCTACCTCTCGCTCACGCTGAATCGCGAGAAGGGCCGCATCGCCGTCATCGCCTCTGCCGCCGGAGGGATGGACATCGAGGAGGTCGCGGCGCACACGCCGGAGAAGATCCTGACCGTGAACGTGGACCCGGCGGCCGGGCTGCAGCCTTATCAGTGCCGCAAGCTCGCCTTTGGTCTCGGCCTCTCGGGCAAGCAGATCGGCGAGCTGCAGTCGATCCTGATGGGCCTCTACAAGCTGTATCTGGAGAAGGACGCGAGTCTCGTCGAGGTGAATCCGCTCATCGTCACGAAGCAGGGCAAGCTGCTCGCGCTCGACGCGAAGATCAACATCGACGCGAACGCGCTCTTCCGCCAGCCCGAGCTGGCGAAGCTGCGCGATCCCTCGCAGGAAGACCCGATGGAGCGCCGCGCGGGCGAGCACGACCTGAACTATGTCTCGCTCGATGGCGACATCGCCTGCATGGTGAACGGCGCGGGCCTCGCCATGGCGACGATGGATCTGATCAAGCTGCACGGCGGCCAGCCCGCGAACTTCCTCGACGTGGGCGGCGGCGCCACCGAGGAGCGCGTCACCGTCGCCTTCGAGCTGATCCTGTCGAACCCGAAAGTGCGCGCGATCCTCGTGAACATCTTCGGCGGCATCGTCCGCTGCGACATCATCGCCGAGGGCATCATCACTGCCGTGAAGAAGGTCGGCGTGCAGGTGCCCGTCGTCGTGCGACTGGAAGGAACGAACGCGCCGCAGGCGCGCGAAATGCTGGCCGGCAGCGGGCTCACGATCACCGCCGCCGCCGATCTCACCGATGCCGCGCGAACCGTCGTGGCTCTCGCCGCGAAAGGTCACGCATGAGCATTCTCATCAATCGCAACACCCGGGTCATCTGTCAGGGTTTCACGGGCAAACAGGGTACGTATCACTCGGAGCAGTGCCTCGCATACGGCACCAAGCTCGTCGGCGGCGTCACGCCGGGGCGCGGCGGCGAGACCCATCTAGGCCAGCCCGTCTTCAATACGGTGCACGAGGCCGTGCGCGAGACGGGCGCCACCGCGAGCATGATCTACGTGCCGGCCTCCGGCGCCGCGGATGCGATCCTCGAAGCGGCGGATGCCGGCATCGAGCTCGTCGTCTGCATCACCGAAGGTGTGCCGGTGAACGACATGGTGCGCGTGAAAGCGGCGCTCGCCGGCACGGGCACGCGGCTCATCGGCCCGAATTGCCCGGGCGTCATCACCGCCGACGAATGCAAGATCGGCATCATGCCGGGTTTCATTCACAAGAAGGGCGCGGTCGGCATCGTCTCGCGCTCCGGCACGCTCACGTACGAAGCGGTGTTCCAGACGACCAACGCGGGGCTCGGCCAGAGCACGTGCGTCGGCATCGGCGGCGATCCGGTGCGCGGCATGAACTTCGTCGACGTGCTCGAGCTCTTCGAGCGCGATCCGCAGACGGAGGGGATCATCCTCGTCGGCGAGATCGGCGGCAGCGACGAAGAGGCTGCGGCTCATTTCATCCAGCACTACGTCACCAAGCCCGTCGTGGCGTACATCGCAGGTGTGACGGCGCCGCCGGGCAAGCGCATGGGTCACGCGGGTGCCATCGTCGCCGGCGGCAAGGGCACCGCCGCGGACAAGTACCGCGCGCTCGATGCCGCGGGTGTGCGCACGGTGAAGTCTCCACCCGAGCTCGGCTCGGCGATGGCTGAGCTGCTGAAGTCGCATCGCTCGAAGATGAAGAGCGCGGCGGCGGCTGCGCGTGCCGCGGCGGCCGCGGAAGAGGAGATCGCGCCTCGGGCGAGCCTCGAGGGCGTGCGTCGGAACGAGGCGGCGGCGCGCTCGACGCAAGCAGGCCGGGGGCAGAGCACGCCGGCGTCGAGGTCGCGCTCGGCATCCAGGGCCGCGGGCGCGACCGCGAAGCGTGCGGGAAAGAGCTCGGCCAAATCCGCCGCAAAGACCTCGGGGAAGAATGCCGCGAAGACTTCTCTGGGCCGTGCGTCGTCCGCGCGCGCGAGCGCTCGTGCGAAGGCCGGTCGACGTGCCGCCGCTGCGAAGCGCTCGGCGCGGGGCACCGCGTCGGGTCGTCGCGCCGCCGTGACCCAGGCGAAAGCCGCCAATAGCAGAGGGACGCGCAAGCGCCGCTAAGTCGTGAAACCGACTCTCAGGTTCGCCCTCGCACAGCTCGATCTGCTGGTCGGGGACGTCCACGGTAACGCGACCCGCGTGATCTCGAGCGCGCGTCGCGCCCAGAGCGAGCTCGGCGCGGACCTGACGGTCTTCCCCGAGCTCACGCTCTCCGGCTATCCGCCCGAAGACCTGCTGTTTCATCGCGGTCTGCGCCGGCAAGTGGACGCGGCGCTCGCGCGCGTGTGCCAGGAGGCCGGGGATGCCGGCGTCATCGTCGGTTACCCGGAATACGTCGGGACGAGCATCTTCAATTCGGCGGCGCTCATTGCCGGGCACAGGGTGGCCGTCACGCACCGCAAGTGCGAGCTGCCGAACTACAAGGTCTTCGACGAAAAGCGCTATTTCGCTGCGGGCGAGGGT
>DASZSS010000463.1:0-1523 GCA_035548535.1 Steroidobacteraceae bacterium | reverse complement strand
AGTTGGCTGGGGTGGAAGGATTCGAACCTCCGAATGGCGGGATCAAAACCCGCTGCCTTACCACTTGGCGACACCCCAACACGTTCTCATGTGCGCAGACCCAGGCGCTCGTGCACCGGGGAAGTATTCAAACCCCGCGCGACGAAGCCCGTCCAGCGCTCCGGGACGCGCGCGGCGACGCGCTCCGCATCGATGGCGCGCTCGAACTGCGCGAATACACAGGCACCGGTTCCCGTGAGCCGCGCGGGGGCGAACCGCGCCAGCCAGTCGAGCGCCTCGGCGACCTCGGGGAAACGCGCCCGCACGACGCCCTCGCAGTCGTTCCGGCCGCCGGTCTGAAAAAAGGCGCGCATTGTGATCTTCGGGGAATTTCGTGTCAATTCAGGGGCCTGGAAGATCGCGGCCGTGGCGACGTGCACGCGCGGATGCACGATCGCGTACCAGCGCTCGGGCAGCGCCACGGGCTCGAGCGCCTCGCCGCGCCCCTCCGCCCAGGCCGATGCGCCGCGAACGAAGAGCGGCACGTCCGACCCGAGGGTCAAGCCGATCGCGGCGAGCTCCGCTACCGAAAGGTCGGTTCCCCAGAGATGGTTCAACGCAAGGAGTGTCGTGGCTGCGTCCGAGCTGCCTCCGCCGAGGCCCCCGCCGGTCGGGATGCGCTTGCGCACGCGCAGATTGGCGCCGAGCGTCGTGCCCGTTGCGGCCTGCAGCGCGCGCGCCGCGCGGATCGTCAGGTCGCTCTCCGGCGAGATGTCCGCCGGGCCGGTGAGGCGCTCGATGCGTCCATCCGCGCGCAGCGTGATGCCGATCGTGTCCGCGAGATCGATGAGCTGAAACAGCGTCTGCAGATCGTGGTAGCCATCGCTCCGCCGCGCAGTGACATGGAGAAAGAGATTCAACTTGGCGGGTGCAGGCCACTGCGACTCTGCGCCCGGAAGCGCGGCGCACATCGTCATGAGCCCCAGTTGTCGACCAGCAATCGCACGCGGATGTCGTCGCGCCGCAGTGTCATGAGCGAGGGCAGCCACTGGCCCGCGGCCACCGTGTATTTGGCGTAGTCGATCTGCCATCCATCCTGGCGAAGGGTCACGAGGCGCTGCTGCTCGTCGAGCACTTCGTCGGCCGGATGCGCGGGGTCCGGCACGCCTTGCACCCAGAATCGCAGGCTCTGAAGCGGCGGGTCGAAGCCGAGGCGCGCGGCGATCTCGCGGCGGGCCGCGTCGCTATCGAGCGGCTCTCCGCGGGAATTGACGACGTTCAAGGTGGCGCCGTCCGCGGTGATGCGGACACCGCCCACGCCCAGCGGCCCATCGAGCGCGAGATGGGAACGGTTGCCTTGCTGATCCCAGCGCAGCTTCGCGTTGAAGCCTTCCTGCGCCGCAGCGACGGCAATGCGCCCACTCAGATCGAAATGATCGCGCTCCTGCAGCGCCGCGCGCCGCGCTTCCCAGGGCGCGGACGGCATGGGTGGCGCGCTCGGCACGGTCTTGCACGCGCTGAGATAGCACGCCGCCGCGCCGACC
>DASZSS010000462.1:0-3202 GCA_035548535.1 Steroidobacteraceae bacterium | reverse complement strand
GGCCATCGACTCGAGAATCTTGTTCTGCGTGCCGCGCGCGATCGCAAGAGGCGCCACCGTCAACGCCGCGCGCGTGATGTACCCGCGAACGTCCGGTACCGAACCGGTGACCGAGACGCCCGGCAGCTTGCCGAGATCGCGGATGAACTGCGGCGGCTCCGCGCCGACGATCTGAAAGCGCACGGCCGGACGGCGCGCTTGCAGCTTCGGCAGCACGTCGCGACAGAACATCGTGACGGCCTGCTGGTTCGGGTAGTAGTCCATGCGGCCGATGAAGGCGATGAGGTCCGGGTCATAGTCCTTCTCGGGCGCAAAGAACGTGCCATCGACGCCGTTCGGAAACCAGTCCGACGGCGTCGTCACGCCGAGATCGCGCAGCGATTGCAGCTCGGCGCGCGTCGTGCACGTGCAGAGGTCGAACTGCCGCGCAAGCCGGCGCTCGGCGCGCTCCAGTTTCGCCGCCTCGAGACGGTATCCGAGCGACAGCGGAAACGGCTTGTACGCCACGTATTCCCGCCACTTCTGCGAATCCATGTCGCCGTAGTCGATCACTTTGAGCCCGACCTGCGCCCCGGCGACGTACGGCGCCGCGGACGAGCAGTGCGCGAACACCATGTCGAAAGAGCCGTCGGCCAATGCCGCATTTACACGCTGCGCGAGGCGCGGCGAGTGGAAGTACGCGAAGCTCGAAGGCGATGGCGTGGGCAGCCACGCGACCATGCGCGGCCACGCGACGTGATCGGGGATCACTTCGATGAGCGCCGCCTCGCAATGGTTCTTCAGATCCGCCGCTTCCTCCGCTTCCTGCCGGGTGCGCGCGAGCGAGGCGACGGTCACGCGGTGCCCCTGCTCGGTGAAGTGCCGGATGATGTTGAACGGCCTGATCTTGCCGCCGCGTTTCGGCGGATACGGCACGCGATGGCAGGCGAACAGGATCTTCACGCCGCCATGCTCCCGCGCAGCTCGTCGGTGACCGCCGCCGGCGTCTCGCCGTCGAGATACATGCGGCACCAGATCTCGAGATTCACGAGCGCGAGCAGATGGTCCGTGCGATCCGCCTCCTGCCGCTCGTGCTCGCGCATGACGCGCGCGACGGCCTGCGGATCGAGCAGCCCGCGGCGCTTCAGCGAGGTCTCGGACAGAATCTCGCGCAGGAAGCCCGCGAGCTCCTGCTTGAACCACGCGCCGATCGGCGCGCCGAAGCCGCGCTTGGTGCGGTGGATGATCGAGTCCGGCAGGATGCCCGTCATTGCCTTCTTCATGATGTATTTCAGCTCGCCGCCGCGCATGCGGAGCGCGGCGGGCATGCCCGCGGAGAGCTGCACGAGCCGCTGATCGAGGAGCGGCACGCGGCACTCGAGCGAGACCGCCATGCTCATCTTGTCGGTGAGCATCAGCAGGTCTTCAGGGAGCTGGGTGGCAAGGTCGACGTCCATCAGGCGACGTAGCGAGTCCTGCGAACGGGATTCGCCGAAAGCGCGCGTGATCACGTCGTCGAACTGCGCCGTGCGATCGGCGAGCAGCGCCGCGCGGTCCGCGGCGTCGAAGACTTCCATGTAGCGCCGATAGCGATCTTCGAAGCCGAGCGCGTCCGCGAGCACGAATGCGCGCGCGAGGCGCAGCTTGTTGAGCAGCGGCGAGTGCCGATCGCTCGGCAGCCGGCGCGCGATCGGGTCGATGAGGCCGCGACGCAGGAATTTCGGCAGCAGCCGATAGCGGCTGCGATAGTGCTCGTCGAGATAGCGGTTGTAGCCGCCGAACAGCTCGTCACCGCCCACGCCCGACAGGATGACGGTGACCTGCTCGCGCGCGAACTTCGACACGAGATAGGTCGTGATGAACGCCGCGTCCGCAATCGGCTCGTCCATGTGCCAGATCAAGCCGGGCAGCAAGTGCGCGACATCCGGCTGCACGATGATCTCGTGGTGATCCGTCTTGAACTGCTCGGCCACCTCACGCGCGAACGGCAGCTCGTTGTAGAGCTCGGCACCCGAGGAGCCACGGAAGCCGATCGAGTACGTCTTGACCGGATGATCGGTGTGACGCGACATGAGCGCGACGACGCTGCTCGAGTCCACGCCGCCCGACAGAAACGCGCCGATCGGCACGTCGCTCACCATCTGATCCTTCACGGAGCGCTCGAGCTCCACGCGCGTGGCTTCGATCCACTGCCCCTCGGACATCGATGTGTTCACATCCGCCGGCAAGTGCCAGTAGCGCCGCGACGTGATCCGCCCGCCCTCGATGGTGAGCGCTTCGCCGGGAAGCAGCTTCTTCATCCCCTCGAACAGGGAATTCGGCGCGGCGACGTAGCCCACCGCAAAGTACTGGGCGAGCGCGGCGGGATCGAGCCGTCGCTTCACGTGCGGCAGCTCGAGCAGCGCTTTCGCCTCCGAGCCGAACGCGAACTGACCGTCGCCCACCGTGTAATAGATCGGCTTGATGCCGAGCGGGTCGCGCGCGACGATCAACCGCCGCCGCACTCTGTCCCACACGGCGCACCCGAACATGCCCTCGAGGTGCTCGAGGAACTTCTCGCCGTGCTCCTCGTAGAGGTGCACGATCACTTCGCAGTCGCTGCCCGTGGCAAAGCGATGCCCTGCCTTCCGCAGCCGCTCGCGCAACACCTGGAAGTTGTAGATCTCGCCGTTGCAGACGACGATGACGTTGCCGTCCTCGCTCGTCAGCGGCTGGTGGCCGCCCGACACGTCGATGATCGAGAGCCGGCGCATGCCGAGGAGCATCTGATCGTCGACATAGGTGCCTTCATCATCCGGCCCGCGATGCAGGATGGCGCGGCCCATGCGCGACAGCAGCGCCGCATCCGCGCGCCGCGGGCCACTCAGACTCAGCAAGCCATAGATGCCGCACATGCAGGCGTCGCTTTCAACCGAGGTAGCGGGCGAGCGGCGGCCCGATCACGCGCGTCAGCGGCACGGGCAGCTTGCGCCAGAGCGCGATCATGCGCTCGTACTTCGGGTTCTTCGGCGACAGGTCCGGGACCTTCGTGGCCTTCACGAGGAAGTACTCGTAGCAGAGCGGCTCGGGCTCGAAGCCCCAATGCGTCTTGAAATCGAACGAGCCGGTGTCGCGCTTGCTGCGGCCGAAGTCGAAGAGCTTGCAGCCGCGCTCGCGAGCGCGATCCATCACCTGCCAGTACATGAAGTCGTTGCCCGCCACCGAGCGTGCGGCCAGCACGCTG
>DASZSS010000461.1:0-8513 GCA_035548535.1 Steroidobacteraceae bacterium | reverse complement strand
CTGGTGCCCGGGAGAGGACTCGAACCTCCACGGAGTTACCCGCTAGCACCTGAAGCTAGTGCGTCTACCAATTCCGCCACCCGGGCAGGGTGCGAAGGCGCGGCAATGTACGCAGGGGGTCGAGGGCTGTCAATTGACTAGAGTGTCGGCAGCCGTGGGTCGTGCGCGTCGAGGCATCGGATGAACAGACGGCGAAGCAAATTCGGTCGGCGGGATCGTGGGCGCGGCTCATCCGCGAGCGGCGGGCGCAGCGAACGACGGCACGCGGCCGAGTCGCGCGCGGAGAACGGCGCACGCGTTGCACACGCCGCGGGATCCGGCGCGCGAGATTCGCACTCGAGCGCACGTGACCGTAAGCCCATCAAGGCGATCAAAGCCGGACGCGCAGCGCAAAGCTCGCGAGCCAGCGGACGCGCCGGCGGAGCAGGGCGAACTGGCGGCGCGCGCGCAGCCGGCGTCGAGCGTGTGCTCTCCGCCGGCGGCGTCGTCGAAGGCACGGTAAGCGCGCATCGCGCGGGCTACGGCTTTTTGCGAGTCGAAGGCGCGAGCGACAGCGTGTTCCTCCCGCCTCGCGAGATGCGCGGAGTCATGCATGGCGACCGTGCGCGTGTGCGCGTCAGTCGCGACGCGAGTGATCGCTGGCTCGGCGCAGTCGAAGGCGTCGTGTCCCGCGGCGTCAACGCATTTCTCGGGACGGTGGAGGTGCATGGCCGCGCAGCCTGGGTCAGCGCTGCGGACAGACGCTTGCAGCTCAGATGCACCGTCGCGCCGGCCGATCTGAACGGCGCACGCGACGGCGATTGGGTGATCGCGCGCATCACGCGACACTCGAGCGGCTCGCAGGCGCCTCAAGCTCGTGTGCAGAAGCGGCTGGATCCGGACAGACCCGTCGAGCTGTCCACGGAGTCGGCCATCGCGCGCTTCGAGTTGCCGCATGAGTTCTCAGCGGCGGCCTTGCGCGAGGCGCAAGCGTTCGGCGACAAGGTCGATCCGAACGAAATCGCGCAGCGCGCGGACATTCGCGATCTCCCGCTCGTCACCATCGATGGCGACGACGCGCGGGACTTCGACGACGCCGTTTACGCCGAGCCGCATCCTTCCGGCTTCCGCCTGCTCGTCGCTATTGCGGACGTGAGTCATTACGTGCGTCCCGGCACGGCGCTCGACGCCGAGGCCGTCGAGCGCGGCACCTCCGTGTACTTCCCGACGCGCGTGTTGCCGATGCTGCCGCACGCGCTGTCCGATCATCTGTGCTCGCTCGCGCCGAAGGTCGACCGCTTGTGCTTCGTCGCCGACATGATCGTCACGAAGCAGGGCGCGTTGAAATCCGCGACGTTCTATCCGGCCACGATGCGTTCCGCCTATCGCCTCACGTACACGCTCGCCAACGAGGCGCTGTTCGAAGGCAAGCGGGCCGCACGCGAGCAACTCGGTCCGCTGCTGGACAAGCTCCTGGTGCTCGTCGACGTCTATCGAGCGCTGTACAGAGCGCGCACGCGCCGCGGCGCGCTCGACTTCGACGCCGCCGAAGCGGAGTTCGTGATCGACGCGGCCGAGCGCGTGCGCGCGATCGAGCTGCGCGTGCGCAACGACGCGCACCGCCTGATTGAAGAGTGCATGATCATTGCGAACGTCGCGGTCGCGCGCGAGCTCGAAAGGGCAAAGATGCCCACGCTGTACCGCGTGCACGGCGAGCCGGAAGAGCAGAAGATCGAGCGGCTGGTCAGCGCGCTCGCCTCGCTGAACATCGACGCGCGCTTGCCGGAGAAGATCGTCACGCGCGATCTGCAGGCCATCACCAAGCGTCTGCGCGATACGCACGATCGGCCCTTCATCGAATCGCTGATCGTGCGCGCAATGCCGCAGGCGGTGTACCAGCCCGAGAACATCGGGCACTTCGGGCTCGCGCTCACACAGTACGCGCATTTCACCTCGCCGATCCGTCGCTACCCCGATCTCGTCGTGCATCGGACGCTGAAGGCGTTGATCGGCGACAAGAGCGGCGCCGCCGTGCGCTACGACTTCGCGCAGCTCGCCGCGCTCGGCGAGAGCACCTCGAAGCTCGAAAAGCGCGCGGACGAAGCGGACCGCTACGTCGCCACCTTCCTCAAGTGCACGTACTTGCGCGAGCGCATCGGGCAGACGTTCCTTGGGCTCATCACCACCGTCGTCGAGTTCGGCTGCTTCGTGCAGCTTCTGGACATCGGCGTCGATGGCTTGCTGCACGTCGATAGTCTGCGGGACGACCAGTACGAGATGGCCGAGAACGGTCACGCCTGGATCGGCCGCCGCCACCGGAGGCAGCTCCGCACCGGCGGGCACATCCGCGTCGTCGTGACGGCCGTCAACCCGATTGAGGGTCTCATCGATCTCGAGCTCGCCCCGGAGCCCGGTGACGGTGCGAACGGAGCGGGCGCGAACGGCGCGTGAGACGATGAAGCACGACACGGTCTATGGCGTCCACGCGGTGCGTTCGCTGCTGACGCGCGAGCCGCAGCGCGTGGCCATGGTGCGGCTCGCCGCCGGGCGTGTCGATCCGCGCACGCGCGAGATCGAGGACCTCGCGAAAAAGCACGGGCGCCCGATTCAGCGCATCGACGCACAGGCTCTCAAGCAGATGCTCGGCGATGTCGCGCATCAGGGCGTGGTCGCGGAGATCGAGCCCCTGCCGCCCTGGAGCGAAAACGACCTGCTGTCCGCGCTCGAGACGGCACGCGATCCGCTGCTGCTGGTGCTCGATGGCGTCCAGGACCCTCACAATCTCGGCGCGTGCCTGCGTACGGCGGACGCCTGTGGGGCGCTCGCGGTCGTCGTGCCGAAGGATCGGGCGGCGCAGCTCAATGCGACGGTGCGCAAGGTCGCCGTCGGCGCGGCGGAAACGACGCCTGTGGTCACCGTCACGAACCTGGCACGCGCCCTGAAGCTGCTGAAGGAAGCGGGGCTGTGGATCGTCGGGGCGGACGCGGAGGCCCCAAAGCGCGCGCACGAGGTGGATCTCCGCGGCGGGGTGGCGCTGGTGCTCGGCGCGGAGGGCGCCGGGCTGCGGCAGCTGACCCGCCAGACCTGCGATTTCATCGTCCGGCTGCCCCAGCGGGGCGCCGTGGAGAGCCTGAACGTCTCGGTGGCCGCGGGAATGCTCTTGTACGAGGCCGTTCGCCAACGGGGCGGTTGAGCTTGCCCACCCCTTTCAGTAGAGTACGCGCCCCCGCCGGGTCCCCCGGCGGTCTCCTTGCCACACCACGCATCGCCTCGCTGTGGGTGGCTTCCAATCCGTAAGGAGGAACCATGAGGCATTACGAGATCGTGTTCCTGGTCCACCCGGACCAGAGCGAGCAAGTCCCGGCGATGATCGAGCGCTACAAGGGCATCATTGCGGCCGACGGCGGCCGCGTGCATCGCCTGGAGGACTGGGGCCGTCGCCAGCTCGCGTATCCCATCGCCAAAGTCCACAAGGCGCACTACGTTCTGATGAACATCGAGTGCGACCAGAAGGCCATCAACGAGCTGACGGGTGCCTTCCGCTTCAGCGACGCCGTGCTGCGGCATCTCGTCGTCAAGATGAACGAAGCGGTCACCGAGCCCTCGCCGATGGCGAAAGCCGAGGACGACGACGGCGGTGGCGGCGAGCGCCGCCGCGAGCGCGCCCCGCGCGAAGAGGCCTCCGATGACGACAACGCACCTGCCGGGGAGGGCTAACCCATGAATGGCAAGAGCTCCAACAGCCGCTTCTCCCGACGGAAGAAGTTCTGCCGCTTCACCGCCGAAGGCGTGAAGTACATCGACTACAAGGATCTGGCCACGTTGAAGGGCTACATCACCGAGACGGGCAAGATCGTGCCGAGCCGCATCACGGGCACGAAGTCGTTCTATCAGCGGCAGCTTGCCGTGGCCGTCAAGCGCGCGCGCTTCCTGGCGCTGCTGCCCTACACGGATCAGCACTGAGAGAGCGACTGCAATGGAAGTCATCCTGCTACAGAAGGTCGCGAATCTCGGCAACATCGGCGACCGCGTGAAGGTGAAGTCCGGCTTCGGCCGCAACTATCTGCTGCCGCAAGGCAAGGCCACGCTGGCCACGCCGGCGAACATCGCAAAGTTCGAAGAGCGTCGTGCGGAGCTGGAAAAGGCCGCCCGCGAGCACCTGCAGTCGGCCACGGAGCGCCAGGCTGCGCTGAAGGACTTCCGGCTCACCGTGCGCGCGAAGGCCGGCACCGAGGGCAAGCTGTTCGGCTCCGTCGGTACGGCGGACATCGCCGAGGCCCTCAACCGCGAGAACTTCAAGGTCCAGCGCAGCGAGGTGCGGCTGCCGAACGGGCCGCTGCGCACCGTGGGCGATCACGTCGTCGTTCTGCATCTGCATGCGGACGTGGACGTGGAGCTGCCGGTGACCATCGTCGCCGAGGAATAGGCACGGCGGCGTGCCCGGGAGATGTCGACGGCGCAGCAGCTTGCGCTTCGCTCGACGTTGGCCTAGACATGTACGCCATCGCGGCGCCGCCGAGGTCACCCCGACAGGCGGCGCGGCGGCTTAGCGAGGCGTAATGGCTGAATCCGCCAAGTTCCGGCGCGACCTCGGCTCGGTGGCCGAGGTCCGCACTCCACCGCATTCCATAGAAGCCGAGCAGGCGGTGCTCGGCGGCCTGATGCTCGACGCCAGCGCGTGGGATCAGGTCGCCGACATGTGCCGCACGAACGATTTCTATCGTCCGGATCATCGGCTCATCTTCGATGCCATCGCGGCGCTCGCCGGCAACGGCAAGCCCGTCGACGTGGTCACGGTGTCCGAGCAGCTGCAGAAGCTCGGGCAACTCGAGAATGCCGGTGGCCTCGCGTATCTCGCCACGCTCGCGCGCGACACGCCCACGGCAGCCAACGTGCGCGCGTATGCCGAGCTGGTGCGCGAGCGCTCGCTCCTGCGGCAGCTCATCGAGGCGGGCAACGAGATCGCGAGCTCCGTCTTCAACACTGAGGGGCACAGCGCGCGCGAGCTGGTCGATAAGGCCGAGCAGAAGGTGTTCGAGATCGCCGAGGCCGGGTTCGGCGGGCGCGATGGCGCGGTGGCCGTGCGCACGATGCTGCCGGCGCTCATCGACAAGATCGACGAGTGGCACTCGAATCCCGATGCGTTGCGCGGGCTGCCCACGGGCTTCACGGACTTCGACAAGATCACCGGTGGGCTGCGGCCGGGCGATCTCATCATCGTCGCCGGGCGTCCCTCCATGGGCAAGACGACGCTGGCCGTGAACATGGCGGAGTACGCGGCGGTGAATCCCTCGCGCAAGGCGTCGGTCGCGATCTTCAGCATGGAAATGCCGTCCGAGCAGCTCATGACCCGCATGCTGTCTTCGCTCGGCGGCGTGCATCTCGGCGCGCTGCGCAGCGGGCGCATCTCCGACGACGATTGGGTGCGCGTGACGAGCGCGACGAGTCAGCTCTCCGATGCGCGCATCTTCATCGACGAGACGCCCGGGCTCACGCCGACGGACCTGCGCGCACGCGCGCGTCGCGTGAAGCGCGAGCACGGGCTCGATCTGGTTGTCGTCGACTACCTCCAGCTCATGCAGGTGCCGGGGACGAAGGAGAACCGCGCCACGGAAATCTCTGAGATTTCGCGCGGACTGAAGGCGCTCGCCAAGGAGCTGGCGATCCCGGTGATCGCGCTCTCGCAGCTCAATCGCAGCGTCGAACAGCGCGAGCACAAGAAGCCAGTGATGTCCGACCTGCGCGAATCGGGCGCGATCGAGCAGGACGCCGACATCATCCTGCTGATCTATCGCGAAGAGGTGTACGACAAGAACACCACCAAGAAGGGGATCGCGGAGATCGACATCGCGAAGCATCGCAACGGCGAGATCGGCACGTTCCTGCTCACGTTCCAGGGCATGTACTCGCGCTTCGCCAACTTCGCGCCGGACTCGTACGCGGAAGGCATTCTGCGGTGAGTCGCCTCATTCGGGCCGTCATCGACACGCGAGCCTTGCGGAGCAATCTCGCGGCCGTGCGGGCGCGCGCGCCGGGCGCGCACGTCATGGCGGTCGTGAAGGCGAACGCGTATGGGCACGGGCTCGTACCGACCGCGTTGGCGCTCGCCGACGCGGATGCGTTCGCGGTCGCGCGATTGGAAGAGGGGCTCGCGTTGCGCGCGGCGGGCGTGACCAAGACGATCGTGCTGCTCGAAGGCGTGTTCGCCGGCGATCAGTTGCTGGAAGCCGCGCGGCACGGGTTCGACATCGTCGTGCACGACCCGCTCCAGATCGACTTGCTCGAGGCGTTCTCCGGACAGCACCGGTTCGTCGTGTGGCTCAAGATCGATACGGGGATGAATCGGCTCGGCTTTCGCCCGGCGGATTTCCCGGTGGCGCTCGCGCGCGTGCGCGCCATGCTGCCGGCACCGCTGGAGATTCGCGTGCTGACGCATCTCGCCCGCGCCGACGATCGGGACGATGCGGCCAATCGCGAGCAGATGGCGCGCTTCAACTCCGTCATCGGCACCCTCGACTACGCGACGAGCGTGGCGAACTCCGCGGGCATTCTCAGCGGCGCGGGGATCCACGCGGACTGGGTGCGGCCGGGACTCGCGTTGTACGGCGTCTCGCCGTTTGCCGATCAGACGGCGGCGCAACTGGGGCTCACGCCGGTCATGGCGCTCGAGAGCACCGTCCTCACCGTGCGACGGGTGCCGAAGGGCGAGACCGTGGGGTATGGCGGCGTTTGGCGCGCGCGGCGCGACTCGACGATCGCGATCGTTGCCGCGGGCTACGGCGATGGCTTGCCGCGCAATCTTCCCAGCGATACGCCGGTGCTAATCGGCGGCCAGCGCGGCACGATTGCCGGTCGGGTGTCGATGGACATGATCGCCGTGGACGTGACGGACCTGCCGCCGCTGCACGTCGGCGATTCGGTCACGCTGTGGGGAGAGGGCTTGCCCGTCGAAGAAATCGCCCGTCACGCCGGCACGATTCCGTACGAGTTGCTCTGTGGCGTGAGCCAGCGCGTGCCGCTGGAGCTGCGTTAGGCGCTTCGAATCGCGCCGCAGCGCTCCGCGGCACGCGGCAGTCGCCAAAGCACGATGGCCGCGGGGCTGACTAAGCCCCTTCGAAGAACCCCATCTTCACGCCGGCGAGCTGAATCACATCGTTGTCGGCGAGGCGACGCGCGGTGGCGCCGATTGGCGATCCGTTGAGCAGCGGGAAGTCGTTCTCTTTGCCGCTGTCGACGTGCACGATGAAGTACCCGTCGGCGCGACGCGTGATCGCCGCCACTTGAACGCCGGGACGACCGAGCGTCGTGAGCGCCTTGTTCAAATCGAGCTCGCGCCCGGCGAACGCGCCGGAGAGCACCTGCAGCTTCGCTTTCTTCAGCGCGGCCCCGCCATCGAGTGCCTTGCGCGCGCCCGTCGCAGAGAGCGACTGACCATCGGCGGCGGCCGCCGTGCGCAGCTTCTCGACCGGTCGGGCCGACGGCTGGATCACCATCGTCTTCTCGAACTCATCCTGCGCTTCGTCGTCCTCGACGAACCGCAGCTGGTGATGACCCACCGTCACGACATCGCCGTGCTGAAGCGCGTGCTTCTTGATCAGCTTGCCGTTGACGTAGGTGCCGTTTGTACTGTTCAGGTCCTCGAGGAACGAATCGTTGAGGATGTTGATGATGAGCGAGTGGTGGCCGCTCACCGCCGGGTTGTCGATGCGGATGTCGTTGTCAGGGAGGCGCCCGATCGTGTAGCGCTCCTTGTTCATGTTGTATTCCGCCAGGACCTGGCTATCCAGGCTCAAGACCAACCTTGCCATTTGCTTGCCTCGCGCCCTTTACCCGAACCAGCGGAAAAGCTTGTCGAACACGCCCTTGTTCGCCGGAAACGAATCCAGCACCTGCGCCATGACGGCCGACACGTTGTCGCGCCCGCCGTTGTCATTCGCCAATTGGATCAATTGTTTAGCGACCGTATCCAGATTAGCACTAAAGGTGCTGATGGTTAAGTGAATGTCGTCGTCTTCCACCATGTCCGAGAGCCCATCGGAGCACAAAACGTACACGTCGCCCTTCTGGACGGGCGCTTCCTGGAGCTCGACTTCCACGTTCGGCTCGACGCCGAGCGCGCGTGTGACGTAGTTCTTGTTTGCGGCGCGCTGCGCTTCCTCGGCCGAGTAGAAGCCGCGGTCGACCAGCTCCTGCAGCAGCGAGTGATCCATCGTCACCTGCTCGAAGCGGCCAGCGCGCAGCCGGTACATGCGCGAATCGCCGACGTGCGCCACCGAGATCTTATTGTCGAAGAAGAGGGCGGCGACGATGGTCGTGCCCATGCCTTCGCATTGCGGCTGGCTGCGCGCCGTCTGGTAGATGATCTTGTTCGCGCGATGGATGGCATCGCGCAGGATGATGCTCGGGCGGGACATGCCCGACTCGCGGTCGAGCACCGTGAGGTCCTCGCGCTCGACCTGCTCGCGAATGAGGTTCAGCACGGTCTTGACGGCGATGCCGCTCGCCACCTCGCCCGCGTTGTAGCCGCCCATCCC
>DASZSS010000460.1:0-3128 GCA_035548535.1 Steroidobacteraceae bacterium | reverse complement strand
CTACAGCGCGGGCGGCGCGAAGATCGGTGCCGGCGGGGATTTCACGACGGCGCCGGAGCTTTCGGACCTCTTCAGCGTGTGTGTCGCACGCCAGTGCGCGGAAGTGCTGGAGCAGACCGGCGGTGGCATTCTCGAGCTCGGCGCCGGAACGGGCCGCATGGCTGCGACCGTGCTCGAAACGCTCGCCTCACTCGGCACGCTGCCCGAGCGCTACGCCATCCTCGAAGTGAGCGCGGACCTGCGAGACCGCCAGCGCACGCGCATCGAGCAGCTCCCCGAGCGCTTGCGCAAGCGCGTCGTGTGGTTCGATCGGCTGCCCGCCAAGCCATTCACGGGAGTCGTGCTCGCGAACGAGGTGCTCGATGCCCTGCCGTGCCGCCGCCTGGTCGTCCGCGACGGCGCGGCGCACGAGCTCGGCGTCGCTGCCGCAGACGCGGGCACCCCGCGCGGCGACCCGCATGAATTCGTCGAAGTGGAGCGCACGGCCGACCCCGCTCTCGCCGCGGCATGGGAGCGCCTCACACGCGAGCTGCCGTACGAGCTGCCCCCCGACTATCGCACCGAGCTGTGCCTGCGTGTCGAGCCATGGATCGCCAGCCTCGCGGATTGCCTCGAGCGCGGCGTGATGCTGCTGTTCGACTACGGCCTGCCGCGGAGTCACTACTATCACCCGCAACGGATGGAAGGCACGCTTCGCTGCCATTACAAGCATCGCGTCCACGACGATCCGTTCATCAATGTCGGGGTTCAGGACATCACGGCGTGGGTGGATTTCACGCGAGTGGCCGAAGCCGCCGACGCGGCGGGCCTGCAGGTGCGCGGCTTCGCGACGCAGGCTGCATTCCTGCTGGGCCTCGGCATCGAGTCGCTGGTGCGCGATCTGCGTCAGTCGAGCGAAGCGCGCCAGCTTCTGCTACCGGGCGAGATGGGCGAGGCCTTCAAGGCCATCGCTCTGGCCCGCGAGGTCGATGCGCCGCTCCGCGGCTTCTCGGTGCAGGACCTGCGTCACTTGCTCTGAATGTCGAAGTGCACCCAGCCGAGGCCCCACGCGACGAGAATCAGCCCGCCGAAGACGATGCGATACCACGCGAACCCGGCGAACGAGTGACGGCTGACGAAGCGCAATAGAAAGCGAATGCTCAGCAGCGCGGCGATGAACGACGCCACCGAGCTGAGCGCGAGCGGGCCGATGCCCGCCGCCGACAGCTCGTGCCGCGCCTCCCACAGCTCGAGTCCCGTGGCCGCGAGCAACGTCGGGATGGCGAGAAAGAACGAGAACTCCGTGGCGGCGACGCGGCTCATGCCGACGAACAGCCCGCCGAGAATTGTCGCGGCCGAGCGGCTGGTCCCCGGAAACAGCGCCAGACACTGCACGAAGCCGACCTTCAGCGCATCGCCCGGCTTCACCTCGTCGACGGTGCGGATCGTTTCGGCATGCTTGCGCCGCTCGGCCCACAGGATGATCACGCCGCCGATCACCAGAGCGAGCGCGACGGGCACCGGGGCGAAGAGCACCGTCTCGATCTCGTTCTTGAACAGCAGCCCGAGCACCGCCGCCGGGATGAACGCGACGATCAGATTCAGCACGAACCGCTGCGCGCCCTGCTTCGCGAGGCCCGCGGCGACGTGCCACAGCTTCACGCGGTACTCCCACAACACGGCGAGGATGGCCGCGCCCTGAATGATGATCAGCGCGCGATTCACGCCCTCGCCCTCGAGCCCGAGGAAGGAGCGCGTAAGGACCAGATGACCGGTGCTGGAGATGGGGAGAAATTCGGTGATGCCTTCGACGAGGCCGAGAATCAGCGCGTCGAGCCAGCTCATGCGTCAGTGTCTTTCGTCAAGGGTCCTCCCGAACGGAATCGCGAAGCGCGGTGAGCACCGCCAACCGCTTCTCGCGCAGCTTATCGCCGAACGCCGGGCCGGCGAGGCCCTGCTTCTCGTTTTCAGTGAGACTCACGGGCAGCACGGCGGCAATCGCGCGGCGCAGATGATCCGCCTGCGGATAAGGCCGGTCTTCGAGGCCCAGCCGGCCGCGCGCGTCGCACTCGCAGGCCGTGAGAAACTCCGCGAAGCGCTCGGGGCGGCGGAACGCGTCGGCTTCCTCGAAGAGCTTCAGGACGGTGGCGGGCTTCAGCTCCTGCGCGCGGTGCACGTGCGTGTGAAACCGCGAGACGAGCAACGCCAGCTCGCGCAATTGCGTCGGCACCTTGAGCCGCGCGCACAGCGTCTCGATCGGCTCGACGCCGAGGCTCTCGTGACCGTGATGCGCGGGCCATTTCTGCGGCGGCGTCCGCGCCTTGCCCAGGTCGTGCACGAGCACGGCGAAGCGCACGGAGAGCCGCGCGCCCAGTTTCGCCGCCAAACGTAACGCCATCATGACGTGCACGCCCGTGTCGATTTCCGGGTGCCACTTGGCCGGCTGCGGCACGCCGAAGAGCGCATCGATCTCCGGGAAGATCACGGCGAGCGC
This sequence comes from Steroidobacteraceae bacterium, assembly GCA_035548535.1. GTDB lineage: Bacteria > Pseudomonadota > Gammaproteobacteria > Steroidobacterales > Steroidobacteraceae > JADGHX01. Next base: position 655 of record DASZSS010000460.1, on the reverse strand, counting down.
CCCGCACTCGCGCAGCACCTCGAAGTAGACGTCGGGCCGCGGCTCGCACAGCGCGCGGCTCGTCTCTTTCCACACGCGCTCGGGCACGAGAGCCGCGACCTCGCCGGCCGCGACGATGCGCTTCATGAGCGCGCGCGTTTCGTCCGCGATGGTGAATCCGAGCGGCGCAAAGCGCGCGGCGAAGCGCGCGACGCGCAGAACGCGCACCGGATCTTCGACGAACGCCTCGGAGACATGGCGCAGCACGCGCGCCTCGAGATCGGCGCGGCCGTTGAACGGGTCGACGACATTGCCGTCCGCGTCCTCGGCCATCGCGTTGATCGTGAGGTCGCGGCGCTTCAGGTCCTCCTCGAGCGTCACGTCGGGGGAGAACTGCGTGGTGAAGCCCTTGTAGCCCGGCGCGACCTTGCGCTCGACGCGCGCGAGCGCGTATTCCTCGCGCGTCTCCGGGTGCAAGAAGACCGGGAATTCCTTGCCGACGGGCAGGTAACCCTGACGCTCGAGCTCGTCCGGGCGCGCGCCGACGACCACCCAGTCGCGCTCGCGCACGGGCAAGCCGAGCAGCCGATCCCGTACGGCGCCGCCAACCAAGTACACTTCCATCGGCAAATGGTAACTGTTCACGGCCTCGCGCGGCTTGCGCTCATCGTCCTGG
>DASZSS010000459.1:0-15103 GCA_035548535.1 Steroidobacteraceae bacterium | reverse complement strand
GAGACTGGAATGACCGATACCGCCTACGACCTGTTGATCAAGAACGTGCGACTGGTTCGCCCGAACACCCCGACCGTGGCCGAGAGCGACATCGCCGTGAAACAGGGCAAGGTCGTGAAGGTAGGGCCGAACTTGGGCACTGCCGCCAAGCAGGTCTTCGACGGCAAGCGGCGCCTCGCGCTTCCCGGGCTCGTCGATGCCCACATGCACACGGGCATCTACTCACCGCTGCACGAGGATGCGGTCACCGAGAGCAAAGCAGCGGCGCAGGGTGGCGTCACCTCGAGCCTCAACTACTTCCGATCCGGCCAGTACTATCTGAACAAGGGCGGCCCCTACGAGAAGTTCTTCCCCGAGGTGCTCGAGGTTTCGAACGGCCGCTTCCACGTGGACTACGCGTATCACCTCGCGCCCATGGACAGCCGGCACATCAGCGAGATTCCCATGCTGGTGGATCGCTTCGGCGTCACGACATTCAAGATCTACATGTTCTACGGGGGCTACGGGCTGCACGGTGCCTCGAGCTCGCAGCGCGACTTCCTCATGATCGGGGAGGACGAGAAGTACGATCTGGCGCATTTCGAGTTCGTGATGCGCGGCGTGAAGGACGCCATGCAACGCTTCCCGGACAAGAAGGACTCGATCTCGCTCTCCATGCACTGCGAGACCGCGGAAATCATGAACGCGTACACCAGGATCGTGCAGAAGGAAGGCAAGCTGCACGGTCTGCGCGCGTACAGCGCGGCCCGTCCGCCGCATTCCGAGGGTCTCGCGATCTGCATCGCTTCATACCTCGCGCACGAGACCGAGTGCGTCAACCTGAACCTGCTGCATCTGTCTTCACGCAAGGCCGTGGAGGCCGCGTTGAAGATGGCGGACGCATTCCCGCACATCAACTTCCGCCGCGAAGTCACGATTGCACACCTCGTCATCGACTACGACGTGCCGACGGGCTACATGGCCAAAGTGAATCCGCCGATTCGCTCGCGAGAAGATGTCGAATATCTGTGGCAGACGCTCATCGACGGCAAGATCGATTGGGTCTGTTCGGACCACGCGTGTTGCCGTCATGAGATCAAGACGGGCCACGGGAACGATTGCGACAAGGACGTGTTCCTCGCGAAGTCCGGCTTTGGCGGCACCGAGTACCTGCTCGCGGCGTTTCTCACCGAAGCGCGCAAGCGCCGCGTACCGCTGCACCGGGCGGCGGAGTTGCTGTGCTGGAACCCCGCGCAGCGCTTCGGTTTGTCCAGCAAGGGCGACGTCGCCCCCGGCTTCGATGCCGACATCGTGCTGGTCGATCCCGATGCAAGCTTCACGGTGCGGGCGCAGGACTCGGAATCGACTCAAGGCTACACTCCGTTTGAAGGTCTCGAGCTCACGGGCAAGGTCATGAGCACGTTCCTGCGCGGCCAGCTCATCTACGACAATGGCAAAGTAGTCGGCGGTCCAACCGGCCGCTATCTCAAGCGGCCCTGCTGATGAGCGCACACACGCTCGCGGAAAAGATCCTGATGCGCGCGTCCGGTGCCGCAAGCGTGCGTCCCGGCGACATCGTCGTCGCCAAAGTCGACCTCGCGATGATGCACGACTCGGGCGGGCCACGCCGCGTGGCGCCTTACCTGCAGCAGCTCGAGGCGAAGGTGTGGGATCCGGAGAAAGTCGTGCTCGTGAGCGATCACTACGTGCCGGCCGTGGATCCGCAGAGCGCGGCGATTCTTTCCCTCACCCGACGCTGGGCTCAGGAGAACGGCATCACGCGCTTTCATGACATGCAGGGCATCTGCCATGTCGTGCTCCAGGAATATGCGCATCTGCGGCCGGGAATGTTGGTCGTCGGCGGCGACTCACATTCGCCCTCGGGCGGCGCGGTTGGGGCGTTCATGGTCGGCATCGGCGCAACGGAGATGGCTGGAGTGCTGGCGACCGGCGAGATCTGGCTGCGTGTGCCGGAGACTGTGCGCGTGAGCTGGACGGGCCAGCTCGCCGCGGGTGTCTGCGCCAAGGACATGATGCTCGCACTCTGCCGCGATCTTGGACAGAACAACGACTACAAAGCCATTGAATACTGCGGTTCGGCCGTGAGCGCGTTGCCCATGGCGGAGCGTTTCGTCCTCTGCAACATGTCCGCCGAGCTCGGCGCGAAGGCGGGCATGATCGCACCCGATGAGAAAACGCTCGCCGAGATTCGCGCGAACGGAGGCGAAATCGCCGATTCGGCACTGCAGTGGCGTTCCGACGAGCACGCTTCGATCGAGCGGCTCGTCGAATTCGCTGCGGATCGGCTCGCCCCGCAGGTGGCCGCCCCGCACAGTCCGGGCAATAGCATGTCGGTGGATCAAGTCGGCCGCGTGCGCATCGATCAAGCGTATATCGGCGCGTGCACGGGAGCGAAGCTCACGGACTTGCACATGGCCGCTCAGGTGCTTCGCGGAAAGAAAGTCGCGCCTCACGTTCGCTTGCTCGTGGCGCCCGCCTCTCTGCGCACCACGCAGCTCGCCGCGACCGATGGCACCCTCGCCACGCTCACGGCCGCCGGCGCGATTCTCCTACCCACCGGTTGCGGAGCTTGCGCAGGATACGGCGCGGGCGTGCTGGCGGAAGGCGAAGTCTGCATTTCCTCCACCGCGCGCAACTTCAAGGGCCGCATGGGCCATGCCACCTCGCAGGTCTATCTCGGATCACCGTTCACGGTTGCCGCGTCGGCGGTCACCGGGCACGTCACTGATCCACGCGCGCTGCTCCACTGAGCCGATCATGAGCGCCAGACTCGAAAACCTGCACGGCCGCGCTTGGGTGTTCGGCGACAACATCGACACGGACTTGCTCGCGCCGGGCCATGCCATGCGCAAGCCGCTCGCAGAGCTCGCCCAGCACTGTCTCGAGGCCATCGATCCGCATTTCGCGCGCACCGTGCGCCAAGGCGATTTCATCGTCGCCGGCACCGGATTCGGCATCGGCTCATCGCGGGAGCAAGCCGCGCAAGCGCTGGCGTATCTCGGCATTGGCGCGGTGCTCGCCGCCGCGCCCGCGCGGATCTTCTATCGAAATGCGATAAATCTTGGGCTACCGGTGGTGCGCTTTCCGCACGCCGACTCGGTACGCCCGGGCGACGATCTCGTCGTCGATCTCGTGCACGGTTGCGTCTACAACCTCACCCGCGATACCGAGCACGATTGCGAGCCTGTCCCCGAGTTCCTGCGCGACGTGCTGCAGGCCGGCGGTCTGATCCCGCATCTGCGCACACGCTTGCAGCGCCAATAATTCCTACAGGAGATTTCTGCGATGCCCTCCGATCTCTCGGACTTCCTCAACGTGCGCGGCCTTCTGACCGAGGAAGAGCAGATGGTACAGGCCTCCGTTGCGCGCTTCGTCGATGACCGCGTGCTGCCAATCATCCGGGCGTGCTTCGAAGAGCACCGCTTTCCGAAGGAGCTGATTCCGGACCTGGCCGGCCTCGGCCTGCTCGGCTCGTCGATCGACGGCTACGGTTGTGCCGGCTTGAACGGCGTGAGCTACGGACTGATCTGCCAGGAGCTCGAGCGCGGCGACTCGGGGCTGCGCAGCTTCGTATCCGTGCAATCCTCGCTGTGCATGTACCCCATTCATGCATTCGGCTCGGAAGAGCAGAAAGAGAAGTATCTGCCGCGGATGGCGCGGGGCGAGCTGATCGGCTGCTTCGGCCTCACGGAGCCGCATGGCGGTTCCGATCCGGCGAACATGAAGACGCACGCGAAGCGCGACGGCGACGATTGGGTGATCAACGGCGCAAAGATGTGGATCACGAATGGCGCCATCGCCGATCTCTGCATCGTGTGGGCACAGACCGACGACGGTATCCGCGGATTCATCGTCGAAAAGGGAACGCCGGGCTTCGCCGCGCCGGAAATCGAGCGCAAGTTCTCGCTCCGTGCTTCGGTCACCTCTGCCCTCTTCTTCGACAACGTGCGGGTGCCCGCAGAGAACATCCTCCCGGGCGCGCGCGGATTGAAGGCGCCGCTCTCCTGCCTGACACAAGCGCGCTTCGGCATCGCCTGGGGGGCGATCGGCGCGGCGCAGGCGTGTCTACGCGAGCTGCTCGAGTACTCCAAGACTCGCGTTCTGTTCGGGCGACCCCTTGCCGCCAACCAGGCGATCCAGATGCGGCTCGCGGACTGGGCCCGCCGGATCACCACGGCACAGCTCCTTGCGTTGCAGCTCGGCCGTCTGAAGGATCAAGGTCAAATGAAACCCGTGCAGGTGTCCCTGGCGAAGTGGAACAACTGCCGCATGGCGCTCGACATCGCGCGCGACGCACGGGACATGCTCGGCGGCTCGGGCATCAGTGCGGAGTTCGCGCCGATCCGCCACATGCTCAACCTCGAGAGCGTGATCACATACGAGGGGACGGAGACGATTCATCAGCTCGCGGTCGGGCGCGAGCTCACGGGAATCAGCGCGTTCTAGTCACACGCTCCGCGGCGGCGCTGGCGGGGTCGCGCGGCATCGCGGACCTCGCCAGCACCAGAGCTCGTCAACCTCAGAACATCACGCCGAGTCGGAACATCACCGTCCGCGGGTCATTCGGATAACCCGTGATCTGCGGTGCCGTGGGGCTCGCGAGCTGCACACCGTTCATGATGTAGTGCGCATTCGTAACGTTGCGGCTCTCGACCGCAGCCTTGTACCGACCCGACGGATCGACCCATGAGATGGACACATTGAAAATATCGGCCTGCTCGGGCTGGAACACCGACAGCTCGTTCGAGAGATTCGTCCAATACGCGCTGTTGTAGTTCCAGGACGCGTTCAACGTCATGCGGCCTGGAATGAACGCAAGTATCGGGGAGTAGCGGATGCCCGTCGTGAGTTTGCGCGGCACGAGCGCTTTCAGATGATTGTGCGAGCAATCGACGACGACCGTGTTGGAAAGCGAACAATTGAAGGGCGCCGTGTAATGCCCCCGCATCACCGAGCCGGAGCCATAGATCTGCAGCGAATCGAGCACTTGCCAGGTCGGCTCGTACTCGATGCCCTCGACGATGGCGCCCGTGGCATTCGTCGTATAGCTCGTCGTCGTGCCGGGGAAGAATTGCGGCAGCTGCATGCCCGCGTACTCCGCGCGGAATACCGCGAGATTGACGCGCAGGCGTCCGCCGAGCGTCGTGACCTTGCCGCCGGCTTCGTAGCTCTTCACGTTCTCCGGATCGTAGGGCACCGGCCGTCCGATCTGACCGCCGCCGATGCTGTTCGCGGGCGGCACGGGGTTGAAGCCGCCGGCTTTGAACCCTTCCGTGTAGGACGCATACGTCAGGAGATCGTTCGTGATCTGCCAATTGACGCCGAGCTTCACCGTGTTGGCTTTGAAGGTCTTGCTATCCGATTGCGGGGCGGCAATCTGCAGCCGGTAGTACTGCGTGAAGTCGGCTTTTTCCTCGGTATGGCGGGCACCCACGGTGAAGCCGACGCCGCTGTCCAACGTGTACGTTCCTTGCGCATACGCGGCCCAGGCGTCGACGCCACGATCCTGATCGATCGTGGGGCTATCCAAAGCGATGGAGCGACTGGATCCCTTCTCGTTGTAGTAGTAGAGCCCGCCAACGCCCTTCAGACGCGGGGACGAGTACGTCGTGTTGAGCTCGTGGCTGTACCACTGGACGCGGGCGCGACCTTCGTTCGCACCGGCCGGCGCTTCCGTGCCATTCTCGAATGCGACCTGCGCCGCGCGCGCGAGCGTGAGTGAGACGGTGCCGTCGCTGTACGTGCGCAGATTGCCTATACCCCCGATGTAGTTCACATCGAGCGGGCCGCTCCGCCACGTGGCATGCAGCGAGCCGCCGTCGTTGTACAGGAACGGATGACCCGGATCGCCCAAGTTTTCCGTGATGGTGAGATCGCGATCGCGCGTACCGTTCGCCTGCGTACCGACGACATTGGGCGCGACGAGTAGCGGCACCCCGTACGTTGGCTCCGAGTAGTCCTGGATGAAGTGGTACTCGAGCTGAAACTCGAGGTTGTCCGACGGCGTGTACAGGAGCTTCACGCGCTCGGCGCTATTCTCGGTGTCGCCGACGCGGCGGTGGTAGTACGGCGAGTAGAGGTAGCCGTCATGCTCGTTTTTCGAGCCGCTCAACGAAAACGCGAGCTTGCCATCGACGAGCGGGCCGCTGAGGAACCCCTTGGCGCTGAGCGAATTCCAGTCCCCGGCGGCGAGCTCGGCGCCACCGGTCCAGTCGAACGTCGGGCGCTTGGTGATGATCTTGATCGCGCCCCCTGAGGAGTTACGACCGTAAAGAGTGCCTTGCGGGCCGCGCAACACCTCGACCGAGCTGACGTCGAAAAAATCGAAGAACGCGCCGTTGACGCGCGGCTGGATCACATCGTCGATGTAGACGCCGACGCCCTGGTCGAAATTGATGCCGCTGTTTTCCTGCCCGGCACCGCGCATGACGATGCGCGCGTTGTTGCTGCTGTTGATGTTCGGCATGATCACGGTGCCCGGAATCTCGGCGCCCGCCTGCCACACGTTGCTGATTTGCTTGTCGCTCAGAGCATCCGCGGACATCGCCGTGACTGCCACGGGAGTGGTCTGCACGGTCGAATGGTAGCGCTCCGCCGTGATGCTCACCTCTTCCATGGGCGCGGTCTTCTCCTCCTGCGTGGCGGCCGTCTGAGCGCTGACGACCGCGGGAACGAGCGCCGAGACCGCCGTCAGCAGCGAGCCGCAGGTTGTTTTCGAATTGAGTCGACCCGCCATCTGCCCCTCCCCCGTTGCACGTGTACGTATTGAAATCCAGGCTAACTCGGCGATCATTTGACCGTCAACACTTAGTTATCCAGGTTGACGAGGTTACCGTCGGTAGCTAATTTGCGGCGTATGGGCAACAGCCATCCGCAGGTCATCGCAGGCGCGGCCGCCCTGGCCCTGTGTGCCGCATTCATCGCGGGCGCGAACGGCACCGCGCCCCGTGACCACGCGCTGCTCGGCGAGTGGCGGTTCGACCCGAGCGCGTCTCGCTTCGATGGCGGCATTCCGTATACGCGCGCCACCAGCCGGTTCACAGCGACTGCGGCGTGTACCCAGGTCGTCGTCGAGATCGTGGAAGGCAACGATCGTCACATCAGGTTCGAGTACTGCGACCCCGGCGACGGCAGCGACGCCCCGGTCACCGGCAACCCGTTCTATGACGCGGAGAGCACCGTCTGGCCCACGCGGTACATCGCGGTGCGCACTGAAAAGCGGCACGGAGTCGTCACCGGCACCACGATGATGAGCGTCGCCGAAGACGGGAAGACCTACACCGCAACGGCCAGCCGCAAGCGGCCGGACGGAATCCAGTACAACTCCACGATCGTCTGGCGACGTGTCGAGCCGCGCTGACGCGGCTCGCACGCGCTGATCAGGACTCGATGAGCTCGATCAGCTCGCCCGCCGGTCCCCGCAGCGTCGCGACGCGTCGGTCGCGAAACGGCTCGAGCCGGTTCTTGGTGGGCTTGACGAGGAATGCCGGCGAATGCTGGTCGAAGCTCGTGCATTCGAAGCTCACGACCGCCAGACCTCCGGGCAAGCCCCCGGGGATTGCGGGCTCGCGGCGCCTGCCGTTCGGCCCGTGCTGATCGATCTCGATCTTCGCCCCCTCCTTCAGCGTGACGACCGAGAGTTGCATCGTGGGCAGTCGACGGATCGGGCTGGCAACGTTGCCGAACGTCGACTTGTACCACTCGAGTGCCGCCGGCAGATCCGGCGTCGTCTGAGTAGCAATGAAACAGCGACCGACGAAGGACTCCGCGACGGCCAGGTCGGGCCGGCGCTCGGTGATCCAAGTGAGATTGAGACGCTCGCCGGCGGGCCCGCGCGCGCCCAGCGCCTTCAGATAGGGATACGTCGGTACGAGACTCGGCGGCCCACGCACCACGAACGGTGAATCCTTCAGCTTCTCGTAGAGCTCGTCGCTGTTCTGTACCGTGATCTCGATGGCGCGCCACCCATACGTATCCGCTTCCGCGGCGTCCTGCGCGGCGGGCTGCTCGACGAATCTGATGTAGGTCGGCTCGCCGCTCGCGGGCCCGATGATGATGTACGGCTTGCCCGCGAGCGCCGGTGCATTCCAGCTCTTGGCGGCCGGCGCGGGAAGCTTCCCCCGCGCGATGAGCCTGTAGCCCATGAACTGTGTCCAGGCTCTTTCGACCTCGGGCAACGATGGGGCCGTGTGCGTGAGAGCGCGAATCGCACCAAGCGTCGGTTGTGCCGGCGCAGCGGTCGCCGGCGCGGATTGTGCCAGCGCGCGAGCGACCCCGCCCGCGAGCGGCAGCAATGCGCCCGCGGCAACCCCCTGGATCAGTCGTCGTCGGTCGATCATTCGAGCTCCCCTTTTCGTGTCTGACTTAGATAACATAGATATCTAACTCTGACAAACCGGGAGAGCGAAATCATGCGCAGCCTGCTCACCGCCTGCCTCGCGGGCCTACTCATCGCCGGTTTCTTCCGCAGCGATGCAGCGGCCGCGGCTGCCGGCTCTGGAATGAGACCGGGCCCGGCGGTCTGGATCGAGGAATACTGGGAGGTCAAACCGGGCAAGCTCGCGGAGTTCGTGAAAGCCTACCGCAGCGAGGTCTACTCGCTCGCCCGCAAAGTGCCCGGCTACCGCGGCTACACGATCCTCACGAACATCCCGGATGCCAGCGGCTTTCCGCCCGTGCCGCGCATGGCGGACGCCACGCTGACACCGCACTACGGCATTCAGCTACAGGGCAAGACGCTCACCGAGCGCTCGATCGACCTCGGCAACCTTCTCAGGCGCACGCACAACGTCATCGTGATTCACACACTGCAGACTTGGGCGGAATCGCGCTCATTCCGCGCCAACATGGAGGCGGCTTACGCGGAGGCGCATCATGGCGCCAAGCTGGCGGATCATCTCGCGGCGACGCTGTTTTCTCTGGCGAACAACTATTGGGAGACGCCCTTCCGTCTGGTCGAGACCGGCTTGCCCGTCGACGCGCGCTCCGGCCACGACGCCGATGGCCTCGACTTGGAGCCGCACGCCTCGAGCCCTGCCGAGTGGTACAAGGAATACTTCGAGGTCACCGCGGAGGATCTGCCGGCATTCGTCGAGGCTTACCGGAACAACACGTTCGCGACCATGAGCCAGATCCCCGGCTACAAAGGGGTCACGATCCTCACGACCTTGGCACCGAGCTCCGCCGAAGCGGCTCGCACGAAGTACGGCGGCGAGACGCTCGGCGGCCCCGACAGCTTCTACGTGCCGCAACCGGGCGTGATGATGGACGGCACGATTCGCACCGACACGTCCATCAACTACTCGCTCCTCTTCAAGCCGACGTTCACGATCATCACCTATTACCAGTTTCCGCCGGGCGTGAAGATGCTCGAGGAGATGCAGCGGATATTCGCGCGCGAGCATCCCGGCGAGGACCGCATCAAGAAGGTGACGCGCGAATTCTTTCCGCACATCCAAAATCATTGGGACATGCACTATCGCGCGATCGAGACGAGCTTGGTCCCGCTTCCGCCGAGTCGAGGCAACTGAGCGACATCCGCGAGCGCCACGACCGAGCGGTGTCCGGGAGCGCCACGACCGAGCGGCATCCGCGAGCGCCACGACCGAGCGGTATCCGGGAGCGCCGCGGCGAAGCGGCATCCGCGAGCGCCACAACCGAGGGAGCGCCACAACCGAGCGGCATCCGCGAGGGCGACTGTCGAACGGCGAAGCCCTCGAGCGCTCCGCCGCCGTACCTGCTCGCGCCTCCCTTCGCGACCGCTGGAGTGGCCCCGCGAATCCGTACGCACGCTCCCGCGCACTCGTACGACACGCTTCCGCCGCACCCGTACGACAGCTTCCGCGCATCCGTACGGCACGCTCCCCGCATCCGGACGACACGCTCCCCGCATCCGGACGACACGCGCCCGCGCAACCCAACGAACGCCCCCGCGCAACCGAACGCCTCGCTCCGCCGTAGAGCCACCTGAGGCCGCGCCCGCCCGATCCGGCGGGCGCACCCTTCCCCGAAAGGTTGGCGTATGAAGTACTGCTGTGAGGCGGCGGCTCGGACCGCGGGCACTTACAAGCTCATCGCGAGCACCGAATTCGGCCCGGACAGCGCCGGGCGCACCGATTTCTACCGGCACCCGACGGACGGGCAGATTCTCGTCCAGTGGGACGAGGACTTCGACACGCGCATCTGGCACGTCGTCGATTGGCTCGCGCGCGGTGGGCTCCTGAGTCAGTGCGTGCTCGTGAGCGAGACGGGCGGCACGCTCTCGCTCGTCGTGAAGAATTACTGGGAGTGGAAGCACGTACAGGCGTTCTATCCGCTCTGCACGGGAGGCGCGAGCGATCACTGGCCGATCACGTTGATTGCACTGGAGAACGAATCCGGCGCGCCGGCCCGCAAATATCTCGCCCGCTGGGGGCGGCCGAAGTGAGCGGCAGCGGACTCGAGCTCGGCGGCAGGCGCCTGGCGCCGCAAACCGTGACGCGGAAACGACAGCGCCGCCCGAAGGCGGCGCTGTCTCTGCGAGTGGCGCTATCTTGCGCTGACTCTACCCCGGTACCCGTTTGGCGGAAGACCTGTGCGACGCAGAGCATGGTGCCGATTTCGTCTGGACGCAAGCATTAGCAGTTCTCACATGGACGCGTGATCGGCTGCACATAACGGGCAGCTTCACGGCTCCGGGCTCTGCGCCCCCGCTTGACGCACCAGCTCGAGGAGCGCCGCCCCGTAGCGATCCAGCTTCGTCGCGCCAATCCCCGAAATCGTGCGGAGCTGGCTCAGGGACTGCGGCAACACCGACGCCACTTCCTGCAGCGTACTGTCGTGGAAGATCGTGTAGGCGGGCACGCCGTGCTCGCGCGCCACCTCTCGGCGCCATTCGCGCAGGGCCTCGAACACGATCTCATTGCGCGGCCCGCCGGGTATGCGCGTAACGCTCAGCGCATGCGGCGCACCGCGGCGGCCTCTGCGCTTCGGCGCGCTCTTCTCTTCTTGCCGCCGCAAGCGCAGCGTGCGCCCGCCGGTCAGCACATCACGACTGCCCGGCGTCAAGCGCAGCACATTGAAGTTGTCGTGGTCCACGCGCAGCAGCTTCAGCATCACGAGCTGCCGCACCACCGAGCGCCACTGCGCGGCACTCAGGTCCGCCCCGATGCCGAAGGTGCTGAGTCGATCGTGACCGTACTGCTCGACTTTCGCGGTCCGCTGGCCGCGTAGCACATCGATAATCTGCTGGGCACCGAACGAGAAGCCGCTCGCCTTCTGACAGCGGTAGACGCACGACAGGAACTTGCGCGCGGCCTCAGTTCCATCCCACTCCTGCGGCGGATTCAGGCAGTTGTCGCAGTTCCCGCAGGGCTTGCTGGCCTCGCCGAAGTAGTCGAGCAGCCGCACGCGCCGGCACTCGATCGTCTCGCAGAGCCCGAGAATCGCGTCGAGCTTGGCGTGGGCGACGCGCTTGTATTCCTCGCCGGCGGTCGACAGATCGATGAGCCGCCGCTGCTGGACGACATCCGCAAGCCCGTACACCATCCACGCATCCGCCGGGAGGCCGTCGCGTCCGGCACGACCGGTCTCCTGGTAGTAGCTTTCGATGCTCTTCGGCATGTCGAGGTGCGCCACGAAGCGCACGTCCGGCTTGTCGATACCCATACCGAACGCGATGGTCGCCACCATCACGACGCCGTCATCGCGGATGAAGCGCGCCTGATGCTCCTCGCGCGTGCCGGGCTCCTTGTCCGCGTGGTACGCGAGCGCGTCGATGCCCGACCTTCTCAGGAACTCGGCCGTCTCATCCACCGAATTGCGCGTGAAGCAGTACACGATCCCCGCTTCGCCCGGGTGCTCGTCCTGGATGAACTGCAGGAGTTGCTTGCGGGCGTTGTCCTTCTCGCCGATCCGATAGCGGATGTTGGGCCGGTCGAAGCTCGACACGAACACACGCGGCTCGTTGAGCGCGAGCCGCGTGACGATCTCGCTGCGCGTGATCGCGTCCGCGGTCGCGGTGAGCGCAATGCGCGGCACGCCGGGGTAGCGCCGCGCGAGCACGGCGAGGCGCAGATATTCCGGGCGGAAGTCGTGACCCCACTGCGAGACGCAATGAGCCTCATCGATGGCGAACAGGGCGAGCGGTGCGGCGTCGAGCAGCGCCAGGCACTTCTCCATCATCAGCCGCTCAGGCGCGACGTAGAGCACGTCGATCTCGCCAGCGCGCACCTGTTGCTCGATCTTCTGCGTGTCTGCCCAACTGTTCGTCGAGTTCAGGAAGGCCGCGCGAACGCCCGCCTCGTGCAGCGCGGCCACCTGGTCCTGCATCAGCGCGATCAGTGGCGAGACGACCACGCCGACCCCGCTGCGCATGAGCGCGGGAATTTGATAGCACAACGACTTGCCGCCGCCGGTCGGCATCAGCACCAGCGCATCGCCCCCTGCCGCGACGTGCTCGACGATCTCCGCCTGTTGGCCGCGAAAGGCCGGATAGCCGAAGACGTCCCGGAGGATCTGCGTGGCGCGCGTCGCGAGGTCGGTGGGCATGGCGGGCGCCATTGTTCCGAGCCCTGCCGTGGACGCAAGCTCAATATTCATCGCGAATGGAACTTTCGCGGCGGCTCGCGGCAATACAGAGCATGAGCTCAGCCCAGGGACGCCGCCATCGATGTCCGCTCTGACCGCCGACGACGCACAGCTGGTCGCGCGCCTGCGCCATGGAGATGCCGGAGCGGCCCGCGAGCTCTACGAGCGCCACGGCGCAGCCCTCTTGCGCTTCGGGATGGCGATGAGCAACTCGCGCCAGACCGCCGAGGACCTCGTCCACGACACGTTCGTCGAGCTGCTCCGACATCCGTCGCGCTTCGATCCCGCGCGGGGCCCGGTGCTGGCGTTCCTGCTCGGCATCGCGCGCCACCGCCTGGCTCGGATCGCGCGGGCGACCCTTCGCGACGCGGAGGTCGCACCGGAATCGCCGGCGCCCACGGACGACGACGCCGCCGAGGCGCTCACCGGCCAGAGCCCCGTTACCGCAGCGCTGGCCGCGGAAGACACGGCGGACACGCTGGATCGGCTACAGAGGATCGAGCGTGTACGAGCCGCGGTGTCCGACCTGCCTCGCGTCCATCGCGAAGTGATCGCGCTGTGCGACCTGGAGGAACTGCCCTACGCCACCGTCGCCACGATCCTCGGCTGCCCCATAGGCACCGTGCGATCGCGGCTGAGCCGCGCCCGAGCCCTGCTGGCCACGCGGCTCGAGGTGTCCGATGAATCCGAAGACGACGAGGCGCGGCGCTCGGTGCCGGCGCTCAGTTTGTCCGTTCGAGGATCTGCGACATGATCGACGATGACATCGCCCTCGCCCTCGCTCGCGAGCTGGACCGTTACTCGTACGCCCTGCGCAGCTTGCAGCCATCCGCCGAGCTCGACCGCCGCGTCGAGGACGCCATCCAGGCGTGGGCGGGAACCAAGGGCTCACGCGCGTTCTGGAGGCGACCCTTGGCGTGGGTCGCGGCGGTGGCGTCGATCGTTGCGATCTCGCTCGGGGTCGCGCTGCTCGCGATGCGCGACCGTGGGCCGGCGCAGGGGCTCAGCGCTGCCGCGGCCCGCATGCCCGGCCTCCAGCTCGAGCGCGTGGGCGTGCCGGCCCTCGCTGCCGGGCAGGTGTCGCAGTGGCCGGTGGAAGCGGCGATCTTCCGTGTGAAGGCCAGCTTCGTCCCGACCGGAGGGTTCCTACCCGCCGGTGAGCACGACGGGGAACGGCAGTATTGGGTCGACGTGCGCATCGCCAACGACGGCACGATGCGGATCATGCAAGTGGTGCCCGCAGACCGCGGGCGTGCCGGGCCGCATCAGTAGCCCGCAATTCGTCGGAGAAAGATCATGACCGACAAGATCCTGGGATTCCGCTCAACGGGCGCGGCCGTGATCGCCGCGTTGTGGGGCATGACGCCGCTCGCCGCGCAGGCGATCGAGGCGCCGCAGACAGACGTCCTGATGGTGGCCAACGCGTCCGGCAGTGGCTGCGGGCCGACCCTCGCAGGTGTCGCGCGTGGCGGCAAGCCCTTCAGCATCGCCCTGGAGCCACGGACGGAGTCCGTCAAGGGCGCCCCGTTCTCCGGCGTCGGGACGTCGGAGATCGTCACGACGCTCGCGGACGGCAATCGCATCGTCCGCACGAACACCATGAAGTACTACCGCGATAGCCGCGGCCGCACCCGCACGGAGTATTCGCTGGCGGCGATCGGGCCGTTCACGCCGGATCAGGCGCAGTCCGTCATCACGATCACGGATCCCATCGAGGGCAAGCGGTACGCGCTGCACTCGGCGACCAAGCACGCGGAGATTCTGCCGTTGCGGGAGGCGCGAGTCGGCAAGGCTGCCGAAGCTGGCGAGACCAGTAGCGCCTCGCCCAGCGGCATCACGACACGCACGGCGCCCAGGGGCAACGTCATGTACATGCCGAAGGCCGCCGCGGGCAGCTCTGACCGAATCGGCGTGGCGATCGGGCCGCGTGTGGGTCCGACGCCCCTCGGACCGCCGGTGATGGTGATGTCGCAGACGATCGCGGCGCTGCCGCCTGCGAATGCGGGATTCATCTTTCAGTACGCCGCGCCTCCGCCCGGCGCGGGAGCAGATGGCTGCAAGCCGAATGCGAAGCCGTTGCCGGCGCCGACGCCCATCGGCGAGCGGATCATGGAAGGGCTGAGGGTCACGGGCACGCGCATGGAGTACACGATCGACGCGGGCGCGGTCGGGAACGAGCTGCCGATCGTCGTGAGCTCGGAGCAGTGGTTCAGCCCCGAGCTCGGCGTCGTGGTCGCTAGCGCCGTGCACGACCCGATGATGGGCGACACGACGTACAAGCTCGAGCAGGTCAGCCGCGTCGAACCCGATGCGTCGCTGTTCACCATTCCGCCGGACTACACGACGACGGATCTGGCGGCCTCGGGCGGCGTGTTCTTCGAGAGCGGCGGGCCCGGACCGGATGTTGGACCGGGGCCAGTGACCAAGATGGGCGTGAGGATGCTCGCTCCCGGTGGTGCGCCCTCCGATGCGGCCGCACCGCAGAAACCTGCCGATAAGTGAGTCGGCCCGAAGCATCGCCGCTTGCAGCAGGGTC
>DASZSS010000458.1:0-9385 GCA_035548535.1 Steroidobacteraceae bacterium | reverse complement strand
TCCTCAGAGAGAATCTCTTTCAGCAGGGTGCGGATGTCCGCCTCGTCATCGACTACAAGGATGTGTGCATTACTCATGCTCGCTCCCTCCGCAACTCGCCGCGTCTCTCACGTGAAGTCGAAGCCGTCCGTGTGCTGTCTTGCATGGGCAGGACCACGCGCACGCGCGCTCCCCCCTCGGGCCGATTGTCGGCGTCGATCCGGCCGCCGTGCTCCTCGACGATCTTCTTGACGATGGCGAGCCCGAGGCCGGTGCCCTTGGGCTTGCTCGTCACGTACGGGTCGAACACGCGGTTCAGCAGCTCGCGCTGGAACCCGGGACCGTTGTCGCTCACCGTGATGACCGCGTGCGCGGCATCCGGCTCGAGCCGCGTCACGATCTCGAGCCGCGGCGAGGTGATCCCCTCGAGCGCCTCGAGCGCGTTCGTCATCAGGTTGTTCAGAATCTGGCGCACCCGGCCGCGATCGGCTTCGAGCAGCGCGATCCGCTCGTCGAGATCGAGCTTCACCTCGGCGTGGGTCTGGTGCGAGCGGTACAGGTCCGCCACTTCGCTCACGAGCTGGTTCAGGTTGAACTTCGTGACGTTCATGTCGGGTGCGCGCGCGTACTCGCTGAACGCGTTCACCATCTGCTGCATCGACTCGACCTGCTGCACGATGGTGCGCGTCGAACGCTCGAGCAGCTCCGCGTCCTGCGGGCTCATGGTCGCGAGGAACTTGCGCCGCATGCGCTCGGCGGAGAGCTGGATGGGCGTGAGGGGATTCTTGATCTCGTGCGCGAGGCGCCGGGCCACCTCGCCCCAGGCCGCATCCTTCTGCGCTTGCAGCAGCGCCGTGATGTCGTCGAAGACGATGATGTAGCCGATCTCGCTCCCTTCGGCACCGACGGGCAGCGGCGTGCACGCGCACATGAGCGTCCGCCGGCTCGCGGCGCCGTCCAGATCGAGCTGCTCGCGCCATTCCTCGCGACCCGCCGCGAAACGCACGGCGAGCGCCGCGACGAACTGCCCGAGCCGCTCGTTGTCCGCGGCAAGCTCCGGCAGGGTGCGACCGGTGGCGGCGGACAGATCGGTGCCGAGAATGGCGCCCGCGGCCGTATTCGCGAGCCGCACCGTCAACATGCGATCGACGGCGAGCACGCCCGTGGACAACCGGCCGAGGATGATCGCGAGACGCGCGCGTTCGTTTTCCACGGCCTGCGTAGCGCGCGTCGCTTCCTCGCGTGCACGGCGCAGTCGCTTCGTCATGTCGTTGAAGGAATGCACGAGGAAGCCCATCTCATCGCGCGAAGGCAGCGGCAGCCGCGTGCCGAAGTCGCCCTTGCCGACCGCGCGCGTGCCCGCGATGAGGTCCTGCACCGGGCGGGTCAGTCGCTGCGCCGAGAAGATCGCGCCATAAATCGCCGCGAGCATCGCGAGCAACAGCACGAGCGTGAGGGTCAGACGGAAGCTGTTCTTCAAAGGTTCGCGCAGCGCGGCCAGATCGCCGTACTGGGAGTACGCATGCTGCACGGCCTCGGACAGGGCCGCGAGCTGCGGCGGCACGCGATAGATCGCAACGACGTAGCGGTCGTCGAGGCTCGCTTTGTTCTCGGTGAACGGCGCGGCCGTGCGGATCAGGTACTGGCCGTTCTCTTCCGGCTCGAGCGCGACGTACTTGCGCTTCTCGTTCACCTGTCGCACGAGGTCCGGCGGCGGGCGCGACGGCAGCGTCTCCATCGGGTTGTCGAAGCTCGAGGCGAAGATGCGCTCGTGACCGCCGAACACCGCGATCTCGATGGCGCCGCTTTGGCGACGCTCATCGTCCACGCGCCGCGCCATCTCCTCGGCGGAGGCGTCGCGCAGCGAGCGCGCGAGCAGCTCGGTGCCGTCGGAGTACTCGCGCATGCGCATGTCGAGCGCCGATCGCGACAGCACGAGCGCGTCGTTCAGCCCCTGCTTCACCTCGACCCGGAACCAGCTATCGATGCCGCGATTCAGGAATTCGAGCGAGAACAGGTAGACGATGACGAGCGGCGCGATCACGAGCGCGCCGAAGATGGCCACCGTGCGCGCCGTGAGGCGCGAACCGGGCACGTGATCGCGATAGTCGCGAACGAGCTGCAGGAGCTTGCGCGCGAGCAGAATGCTCAGCGCGATCACCCCGACGAGGTTCAGCAGCAGGATCCACGGCTGCAGACGGCTGAACTCGCCGGAGTTCTGGGCGCTCTTGGCGAGAAGCAACAGCGCAGCGAGGCCGATGGCGCCCCACGCCAGCACGTGGACCACGCCGCTCCAGCGTCGCCACCAGGAAACCTCCGCGCTCACACCGGAAGTGACCATGAATACCACTCACTCGTACGGTGCCAATCGTCGGTCCAGAACATGAGCGCACGGAGCGACGCTGGCAACCTCCCGCGACGCACCCCGGCGCGGACGCTGATGTGATACATGCCACCGTCGAGCTGCGGCTCGACCAGGATGGGCCAGCCGTCCACGGTGCCCAACTGTTTGAGTGCCTCCTCGAGGGTCGGATAGCTTTGCTGGTCGCCGCTGCGAACGTCCTTGACCACATAGCGTTCGCTGACGGCGTGGTAGGCCAGCTCCCGGCGCAGCGTCAGCGCCACGACTTCCGCATCGAACCAGAACCGGCGCTCCCGCGAAACGCGCGTGTCGAGCTCGAACGTGAGAGTGATGCCATCGCGCAACGCGTCGCGGATGGCGGGGTTGTCGGGGTACTCGATACGGGCGTGCAGCAGGAAGACGCCACCGGCGACATTCACATAGGCCGAGCGTACTTCGAGCACGCCGTCGAGTGCATCGGCACGCAGGGATTGCGCGAATAGCGACGCCGTCGCGACGATCAGAGCGACGAGGATCGGTCGCGACAGGTGTTCATGGATTCGCTGCATGCGGGCGATGGTGGACTGTCCGGTTCGGGATCAGGTTCCATCAGTTGCCTTTTCGACACAAGCATAATGGAACCCATCGGTGCCCGCCTCGGTTCCGGGAAGCAGTTGCACCCCCACGGCACGGCTCAGAGCCCCCGGAACCTCGGCCGCAAGCGTGACCGGGACCACGCGCGCCCTGCGCTCGCGGCGGAGAAAGTCCGCCAGCACGCCTTCGTTCTCTTCCGGTACGACCGAGCAGGTGCAGTAGATCAGCCGGCCGCCCGCGGCGAGCATCGCGAAGGTCGCCTGCAAAATCTCGAGCTGCGCCGCCGCCAGCGCCGCGATGTCGGTGGGGCGGCGGAGCAACTTGATGTCCGGATGGCGCCGGATGACGCCCGTCGACGAGCACGGCGCATCCACGAGAATGCGATCGAAGGGCCGCCCGTCCCAGAACGCGGCCCTCGTGCGTACGTCCGCCACAACAAGCCGCGCCTTCCGCCGCAGGCGATCGAGGTTCTCCTGCACGCGCCGGATGCGACGTTCGTCGATATCGACCGCGACGAGATCGATGTCCGGCGTCAGCTCCAGCAAATGGCTCGTCTTCCCGCCCGGCGCTGCGCAGGCATCTAGTACGCGCATGCCGGGCGCGCACGCGAGCAGAGGCGCCGCGAGCTGCGCCCCGGCGTCCTGGACCGAGACGCGGCCCTCGGTGAATCCGGGCAATGACCCTACTGAGACGGCCTTCTCGAGCTCGACGGCGGCCGGCGCCCACGCGATCGGATGTGCGGCGATGTCTGCCGCCGCAAGCTCGGCGATGTAATCCGACACGCTCGTGCGCGTCGTATCCACGCGCAGAACCATGGGCGGATGCGCATTGTTCGCGTCGAGCAGCGCCGCGAGGTGCTCGGGCCATGCTTCGCGCAGGCGTTCAACCAGCCAGCGCGGGTGAGCGGTACGAGTGGCGATGTCGCTATCCGCTTTCGCCAGCAATGCGCCCTTTTCACGGGCGAACCGCCTGAGCACGGCGTTCACGAGCCCGGCCGCTCGGTCTTGCTTCAGGATCCGCGCGGCATCGACGGCCGCGTCGACGGTCGAATGCGGCGGGTTGCGCGAGTACTCGATCTGGTGAGCCCCCGCGATGAGCAGCGCGAGCAGCTCAGGTGCGAGTCCTTCGGGACGCTCGAGCAGCGCGTCGAGGCCGCATTTCAGCCGCAGATACCAGCGGATCGTGCCGAGCGCGATGGCCCGGATCGCAGCGCGCTCCGCATGCGTGTCGAAGGGCGCCAGAGCGTCCTCGGCCGAGCGACCCCCATCGGCGACACGGGAGATGGCCCGCGCGGCGCAGGCGAGCGCGTCCGCGCCGGGAGCCCAGCGTCCGCGCTGACGAACCGGCGGTGACTTGCTCACGCGAAAACCTTGTGTCAGCCGGACTTGGACGATGCGCCGGCCGGGCCTCCAGGCGTGCCGCCCGAAGCCCCGGGACCCTCCGTACCCAGCACCTGCCCGGCACGCGCCCCGGCGTTCATGAAATCCCGCGCACTCACGGGACGACGTCCGGCGCGCTGGACTTCGGACACGGCTAGACGCCCCAGCCCGCATTGGACGAGCAGCGCCCGTTCCGAGACGGACAGGATCGTGCCCGGCGGCTGTCCGGCCAGTCGCCCGCACTCTTCCGGCTCGGCCTTCGCGCGCAGGATGCGCAGCTGCTCGCCGGCGTACATCGTTTCAGCTATGGGCCATGGATTGAATGCGCGCACTTTTCTCTCGATCTCTGTTGCACGCGCCGTCCAATCGATGCGCGCCTCGGCTTTTTCGAGCTTCGCGGCGTAGGTGACCCCTTCCGCGGGCTGCGGCACGGGCTGCAGCCGACCGCTCTCCAGTCCTTCCAGCGCTTCGACGATGAGCTCGGCGCCCTGTGCAGCCAGCTTGTCGTGCAGCGAGCCGGCGGTGTCATCCAGCTCGATCCGCATGGGGCGCTGGAGGAGCATCGGACCGGTGTCGAGGCCGGCGTCCATCAGCATGATGGTCGTGCCGGTCTGCTCGTCACCCGCGAGGATCGCGCGCTGGATCGGAGCTGCGCCCCGCCAGCGAGGCAGCAGCGACGCGTGGATGTTCACGCACCCGAGCCGCGGGATCGCGAGCACCTGGGGCGGTAGAATGAGCCCGTAGGCCACCACGACGACGGCGTCGGGCTGCCATTCGAGCAGCGGGTGACGGCCCGCATCGGTCTTCAGCGTCTCGGGTTGGGCAACGGGGATGCCGGCGGCGAGCGCCGCCGTCTTGACGGGACTCGCGGCGAGCTGCTGCCCCCGGCCCTTCGGCCGATCCGGCTGGGTCAGCACGCCGACGACGGCATGGCGCGAGCGGACCAGCGCGTGAAGCGCGGGCACGGCAAAGTCCGGCGTGCCCGCGAAGACGATGCGCAGGGGAGCGATCTCAGTACGCGCGGCGGGCGCCGGCGTCGCGGGCCAGCTTGGCCGCGCGCTCCTTGCGGTCCTTGTCGAGCTTCTTGCGAATGCGCTCGCGCTTCAGCTCGGAGAGGTAGTCGACGAAGAGCTTGCCCTGGAGGTGGTCCATCTCGTGCTGGACGCACACGGCCAGGATGTCGTCGCAGTCCCGCTCGAACGGCTGCCCGTTTCGATCGAGGGCGCGTACGCGAATCCTGGCGGAGCGGACGACCTCATCGAACACACCGGGCACCGACAAGCACCCCTCCTCGAGCGTCGCCTGATCCTCGCTGGCGCTCAGGATCTCGGGGTTGATGAACACCAGGGGCTCGGTCCGCTCCTTCGACACGTCGATCACGAGCAGACGCTTGTGGAAGTCGACCTGCGTGGCGGCGAGGCCGATGCCGGGAGCCGCGTACATCGTCTCGAACATATCGTCGATGAGCGTCTGGAGCTCGGGCGTGAAATCCGCGGGGGTCATCGGCTCCGCGACGGTGCGCAAGCGCGGGTCGGGGTATTCGAGGATCGTTCGCAGGGCCATGGTCGTGTCGCTCTTCGCAGGCTGCTGCCTGCCGCTCGGAAATGCTGCTAATGTTCTGAACTAAGTCAGGAATTTCGCCAGTTTCAAGTCGCGCTGGCGGGAGCCCGACGGACGCCGTGAACCAGTGCACACTGCTGAGATTAATTCGTGTGCCGCCACGGCCGGCCGATTATAACAGCGGGGTCGCTTGCCCCACCCGTACCATGAGGAGTGGAGGGATGGTCTCAATTCAGCTTTCCCAGGCTCGCGCCCTCGCGGGCCTCATCGCCGTGTCTGTCGTGCTCACCGGTTGTGGCATGTTCGGGCACGGTCGCGATACTTCAAGCCCGGCGCCGATGCGCGCGACCCCGGTCAGCTCGGACACGACGCAGGCCGCTCCCGAGGAACTGACCGCGACCGAAGCCGCCACCGAGACGGCGCCGGCTCCAGCGAGCTCGGGCCCCGATACCTCGATCGTCCGTCCGGATGCGCCGAAGACCTACACGGTCAAGCCCGGCGACACGCTCTGGGGCATCGCCTCGATGTTCCTCAAGGACGCGTACCTCTGGCCCGAGGTCTGGGTCATCAACCCGAAGGTGAAGAACCCGCACCTTATCTATCCCGGAGATACGCTCGCGCTCGGGTACGGCCCGAACGGCCAGCCGCAGATCACCTTGCAGAGCGGCGGCGCCGCGCGGCTGAATCCGCGCCTGCGCAGCTCGGAGCTCGAGGGCGCGATCCCGACGATTCCGTATTCCTCGATCGCGGCGTTCCTCTCGAAGCCCTCGGTGCTCACGAAGGAGCAGATCCGCAACGCGCCGCACGTGCTCGCATTTCGCGAGAAGCACATGGTGGGCGGCTCGGGTAACGAGATCTACGTGAAGGATCTGCAGGCGCCGGTGAACTCGCGCTTCAGCGTCGTTCACGTGGGCGAGCCCCTCGTCGATCCGGACAACGGCGACGTGGTCGGCTACGAGGGCCTCTACACCGCGAGTGCGGCGGTGGTGAAAGCCGACAAGATCTCGAAAGCGGTGCTGTCGGACTCCGCGCGCGAGACGCTCGCGGGCGACAAGCTCATCGCGGTCGACAACGAGACGCCGCTGAACTTCGTGCTCAGCACGCCGCCGCCGAATCTCGAGGGCCGCATCATCGCGGTGATGGACGGCACGTATCTCATCGGGCAGTACCAGGTGGTCGTGATCAATCGCGGGGCGCGGCACGGCGTGGTGCCGGGCAACGTGATGGCCGTCGACCAGGCGGGCGAGCTCGTGAGCGAGCGCAAGACCGGCTACATGACCAACCCGTTCGCGAAGAAGATTCAGCTCCCCTCGGAGCGCGCCGGAACGATGCTGGTCTTCAAGACCTTCGACCGCATCAGCTACGGGCTGATCGTGGGCGCCTCGTCGGAGATCCACGTCGCCGACTACGTGCGCAATCCGTAAGCCGCTCGGCTCGGTCGATTGCAAAGCGCCGCGGGCCTCTGCCGCGGCGCTTTTGTTTTGGGCTGGACACGCATGGCCGCGCGCGGCGGGCATTTCTGCGCGTTTGCCGCAGAAATGACGGTCGCGCTGCCTGCGCGGCGCCACCTATCGTTGCGCGATGGATGACTTACGCGCTGCCGCCCTTCTCGCGAGGACGCCGAGCCTCACCGCAGACCACGTGCGCGCGTTGGTCGCCGCCACCGGCAGTCTGGACGGCGCAGCGTCCGTCGGCTCGCACGTCGTGGCGGGCATCGAGCTGCCGCCGGCCGCGCGTGCCTTCCTTGCCGCACCGGATCACGCGGCGATCGACGCCGACTTGCGCTGGATCGAGGAGAGCGGCGCGCGCGTCATCCCGGTCACGTCCGAGCGGTATCCGTCGCTGCTCGCGGCGATCAGCCGGGCGCCCGCGGTGCTCTACGTGCTGGGCGATGTCGAGGTGCTGTCGTCACCGCAGCTCGCAATCGTCGGCTCGCGCAGCCCCACGGCCACGGGTCGCAGCACGGCGCGCGAGTTCGCCGCCTTCTTTGCGCGCGCGGGGCTCACCATCACGAGCGGCCTCGCGCTCGGTATCGACGCGGCGAGCCACGAGGGGGCGCTCGCCGCCGAGGGCTTGACCGTCGCGGTGTGCGGCTGCGGCCTGGACGTCATCTACCCGAGGCAGCACGCCGAGCTGGCCGCGCGCATTCGCGAGCGCGGCGCGCTCGTCTCGGAATTCCCGCCCCGCACGCCGCCGCTTCCCGGCCACTTCCCGCGACGGAACCGCGTCATCAGCGGGCTCTCCTACGGCACGCTCGTCGTCGAAGCCGCCCACCACAGCGGCTCGCTCATCACCGCGCAGCACGCACTCGAGCAGGGTCGGGAGGTGTTCGCCATCCCCGGCTCGATCCACAACCCGCTCGCGCGCGGCTGCCACAAGCTGATCGCGGCCGGGGCCAAGCTCGTCGAGGGGGCGGCGGACGTGTTGTCCGAGCTTGGAAATTTCATTGTACCTCAAGGACTTGCAAGCTCGGCGACGGCGCCCGCCGACAGCTCTGGCGCCGCGCTCAAGTTGGACAAGGAATACGAAATCCTGTTAGATGCGCTCGGCTTCGAGCCGGCCAGCATCGATGTTCTCGTCTCCCGCACGGGATTTCCCACCGAGTCGGTCGCGTCGATGTTGCTGATTCTCGAGCTCCAGGGGCGTATCACGCCCCGCGCGGGCGGGCGCTATGCCCGCAACCGCAACTAGAACTGGCCCAAATGATGACCGGCAGCGTTCTCGACATTCTGATCTACGTGTTCGATCGCTACATGCTCGATGAAGTACCGGAGGTACCCGAGCGCGACGATCTCGCGCGCCACCTCGAAGGAGCGGGCTTTGGCTCGAGAAACGTGGCGCGCGCGCTCGACTGGCTCGCGGACCTCGCGAGCGTGCGCGACGCCATGCCGCTCGCAGGCAGCGGGCCCGCGGTGCGGGTCTTCAGCGACGGCGAGCTGTCGCGGCTCTCCACCGAATGCCGCGGCTTTCTGATCACGCTCGAGCGGCTCGGCATCCTCTCGTCGCAGCAGCGCGAGGTGGTCATCGAGCGCATGCTCGCGCTGGATGCCGATGAGCTCGACACCGAGCAGCTCAAATGGGTGGTGCTGATGGTGCTCTCGAGCCAGCCGGATCAGCAGCACGCGTTCGCGCGACTCGAAGATCTCGTCGCGGACAAGCACTCGGGCGCGCCACATTGACGACCTTGCCGCCCCGTCATTTACAGGTCCGCGGCTCGTCCGCGGTTTTTCGTTTTTGGCCCTCGCCAAAGGATTCGCTCACGGATGGCTGAGAACCTCGTCATCGTCGAATCGCCCGCGAAAGCGAAGACCATCAAGAAGTATCTGGGCAAGGACTTCGAGGTCCTCGCCTCGTACGGTCACGTGCGCGATCTGGTGCCGAAGGAAGGCGCCGTCGATCCCGACCGTGGCTTCGCGATGCAGTATCAGGTGCTCGAGAAGAACGAGCGCCACATCGAGGCGATCCAGAAGGCGCTGCGCAAGGCCAAGGCGCTGTATCTCGCGACCGACCCGGACCGCGAAGGCGAAGCGAT